>JBGQGH010000030.1:0-28648 GCA_041497315.1 Terriglobia bacterium
CCGTTCAGGTCCGCGACGATGCCGGAGTAGCCGCTCCCCGCGGGCCGCAATTCAGTGGTGTAGAAGAGATCGCCCTGGCGCCCGACCTCGGGCAAACGGTCCCGGAATCCCTGGGCGCGTTTGACGTCGTCACGCAGGCGGACCTGCTGCGCCTGCAATTGCCGCTCGGCCGCGAGCTGCGCATCGGGTGGGGGCGCCTGGCGGAAAAGGTTATAGCCGAGCAGACCGAGATCAGCCACCAGGATCGCCGCGACGGTCCAGCGGATGATTCTCTTCCGGCTTCGCGATGAGTTTGCCATCTAGACCGTCACGTACCAAGCCACGAGTTCCAGCCGCACGCGGTCCGTATCGCCCGGGCCGGCGGCAGGATGAACTTCGGACAAAAGCTGAATGCGCGAAAACTCTTTCGAATCTTCCAACGAACGTAAAAACTTCAGTTTCGTTTCATCGGTAGCCGCGCCCACCACGATCTTCACTTCCACACGCCCGCTGATCATGCGTGGCGAAATACTGATCACGTGGACGCCTTCCGGCAGGATGTGTTCCAGGTCCATGAAGATTTTCGTCCACGGGAAGCTGCGCTGCTCGATCAGTCCATTCAGGAATGCCGCCCGCTCGCGGACTTGCAGAGTGTTCGGTAGCCCGAAAAAGTCTTCCAGTTGACGGCGCTGCCTTCGTAGGTCATCAATCTGCTGGCTAAGTTGCGCCATGCGCGCCCGGTGGTCGCGTTCCCGGTGCCACGCCGAGTAGGTATTCCACGAGAGCCAGATCAGCGCCCCGAGCGCGAGGGTTCCGAGCAGGCCTGTGCCCAGAACGAACCGGCGCTGTGTTTCCGTCGGCGCCGTGGCCAAGTTTAGTCGAATCTTCATCGCCTTGCTTCCCTTCCCAACAGAAACTCCTTCAGGCCGTGCGATTCAGCATCCAGCCCACCAACGCTTCCAGTTCTCGATCGCAGAGAGGCTGCGCATCTGCCGGCACGCTGCCGGCGGAAACAGCCGATTGCAGCAGGGGTCCGACCGGACAATGCAGCTCGGCCTCTAGAAGCTCGCGGAATTCCGAGGCGCGCTCTCCCAGCCCCGCCAGGCGGACGTCGCGGATCTCGTCCTGCCAGGTATCCTGAAAATAGGCGGTCAACGGAAAAATCTCATCGAGCAGGCCCCTGGCTGTGAGCCGACCGGAATCCGCGGACAGCTCGGTGCATCGGTAACCGAGCAGGCCGCCGTCACGCACGATGGCGGTCGTCAAAGCGGAACCCACCACGCGGGCCAGAAGCGTCGACTGGCGGTCGTCCACAAGCGGCAGCGCTGCCAATGTGGAGCTGAGAATCACGGCCGGAATGAGTCCCGCCGATTCCGCCAGCATTTCGTATTCGCGAATGATTCGCAGCCGGGCCAGTGCCGTCACGATGTCCACGCCCTCATCCCTCGGCGCCTGGCGCATATACGAGATCAGCGTCTCTTCCGTCTCGAACGGCACGCTCTTCTTCAGTTTCCATTGCAGGATGGGCAGCGCCTCCTCGCGCGAGCGCGGGAAGGAATCGAAATGGAGGATGAATATACGGATCACCGGATCGGGAACGAACAGGGCCACTTCCTGACCGCCTCCGCCCAGCCGCCCGAGAGTCTTTCCCACCGCCGCGCGCACCGCATTCACATCGGCGAGATTTGATTCCACAGCCGAAGGAACGATGGCGCCCTCCGGCAGCGGCTCGACGGCAAAGGCTTCAAGGCCCTTCCCGCCATGCTTCCAGCGGGCGCCAGCAACGTAGTTCGGCGCAATTTCGCAAGCCAGCGCCGGATGCGGAATCGCGTCGAGCCAGTGCGAAACTCGCCGCACGATGCCGCTGCGGTAGATACCCATCCGGATTCCGGGAAGGCTACTCAATGAACGTCACCTTATTGATTTCGCGCAGCGTGGTTACTCCAGCGCGGACCTTCTCCAACCCCGCGTCACGGAGGAAAGTCATTCCCCCTTCCCGTGCCGCGCGCTTGATTTCCGAAGTCGGCCGTCGGTTTACGATCATCTCCCGTATTCGGTCCGAAAGATCCAGCAACTCCGAAATGGCCACGCGACCGTGGAATCCGGACCCCGCACACTCCAGACAACCTGCGCCTTCCGCAAAACTGAACTCTCCCCACGTGCCCAGATCCAAACCCGACTCCTTGAGGACTTCCGCTGTGTATTTTACAAAACGCTTGCAGTGAGGGCAGATCACGCGCACCAGACGCTGCGCGAGAATACAATTGAGCGCGGAAACGAAGTTGTACGGCTCCACTCCCATGTTGATGAACCGACCGATGACGTCTGTCACGTTGTTGGCGTGAACCGTCGTGAAGACCAGATGGCCGGTCAACGCCGACTGGATGGCGATCTGCGCCGTCTCCTCGTCGCGGATCTCGCCCACCATGATCTTGTCCGGGTCGTGGCGCAGGATGGAACGCAGACCGCGCGCGAAGGTGAGTCCCTTCTTTTCGTTCACCGGAATTTGGGTGATCCCCCGGATTTGGTACTCCACCGGATCTTCAATCGTCACAATCTTGTCTTCATCCGTCTTGATCTCATTGATCGCCGCGTAGAGGGTGGTGGTCTTGCCCGATCCCGTCGGGCCGGTGACCAACACCATGCCGTACGGCTCGCGGATGTAGCGCCGAAGCTTGCGCACGTCGTCATCACTGAAGCCGACGACATCCAGCGAGAGATTCTTGAACTTTTCCGAAAGGGTCTCCTTGTCCAGCACGCGCAACACGGCGTCTTCGCCGTGGATCGAGGGGATGATGGAGACGCGGAAATCAATGAAGCGGCCCTTGTAACGCACACGGAATCGGCCATCCTGGGGCACGCGCCGCTCCGCAATGTCCAGTTCGCTCATCACCTTGATGCGGGAAAGGATTGTGGAGTGCCAGTCCTTCGCAATCGGTGTCATGGCGTACTGCAGGACGCCGTCAATCCGGTACTTCACCACCACCTCGACATCCCGCGCTTCGATGTGGATGTCGCTCGCGCGGCGCTCCAGCGCGGTGAAGATCACCGTATCCACAAGGCGGACAACCGGACTTACCGCGGTGTCGCGCGTCAGCCGGTCCGCGGAAATCGTTTCGTCGCTTTCTTCCTCCTCCTGCACCACCTGCAGCGTGAACGCCTCGGTGGCCTGGTCCAGCACGCGCTGGGATTGCTCGGTGCGTTTCAGAAGGTCGCTGATTTGCGCAGGCGTGGCCACAGTGAGGATGAGTTTCTTGCCGAGCAAAAGCGGCAATTCATCGCTCAGCAGGACCTGGCTGGGATCGGCCACGGCCACCGTGAGAGAGTTGTTCTTCGTTTCCAGGGGCACGAAGTTGTAGCGGAACATCAAGTCCGCGGGAATACTGCGAAACAATTCCGGATCGATCCGCTGCTCGCGCAAATCCACAAACGGACACCGGTAGCGCTCGGCCAGCTTGCGCGCGAGCTCCCGCTCCTCCTGGTCCTCCGGGAAGGGCACCGAGTTGAGATTCGGATTGGTCGGAGTGGTCATTGGATTCTATCTGCCCGCTGCGCTGCTGATGGACACGGAGAAGATCGGCAAGTAAAGCGAAATCAGGATGAACGCCACCACGATCCCCATGAAAATCAGGATGGCCGGCTCGACGACGGAAATCAGCGTGGAGAGGCGCAAGTTCACTTCCTGTTCGTAGAAATCGGCGACGCTGTTCAGCATCTGGGCAAGCGAGCCGCTGGCCTCCCCGACCTCGACCATGTCGAGCGCCAGACTCGGCATCAAGCGCGTCGCGGTCAGCGCAGTGTGCAAGGACTGCCCCTCCCTCACCCGCTGGCCGGACTCGCGGATGGACCTCGCCACCAGTCGGCTGCTGACCGCGTCCGCCGCCGTATCCAGCGCTGCGACCAGCGGCGTACCGCCCACCATCAGGGTCGAAAGTGTGCGCGAAAACTGCGCGAGCTGGAATTTAATCCATGTATCGCCCACAATCGGCAAGCGCAGCTTTAGACGGTCCAGCGCCACGCCGCCCTTCTCTCCACGCGACCATGAGTAAGCCGCGATGCCCCCCACCACCAACAGGGCGAACACACCGAGCGCATAGATGCGAAACTGCTGCGTAATCAGGATCAGCACCTGGGTGGGATACGGCAGCTCCACGTTCAATTCCTTGTACAGTTTTGCAAATTGCGGAATCACGAACGCGAAGATGTAGGACAGGATGCCGGTCGCAACTGTAACCAGGATCGCCGGATAGATTAACGTAGCAATCAGCTTCTTGCGAACGCTGGTACTCACCTGCTGGTAGGCGACGTACTGGTCCAGCACGCCGGTCAGGTTGCCGCTTTTCTCGCCGGCCAGTACGGCCGTCGTGTACACCTTGGGGAAAACGCCCTGCTGCTCGAACGCCTCCGAGAGAACGGCCCCGTTCCGGACGCGATCACGCACATCCATCAGGATAGGCTTCAGGCGGGGCGACGCCGCCCGTTCCGCCAGCAGATCCAACCCCTTGAGGATTGGCAAGCCCGCCTTGATCAGGGTGTTGAATTGCTGGTTGAAGATCAGGAAATCAGTCCCTGAGATGGTCTTACCCCGTCGCCGCCGGAAGACCTGGCCCAGGAGCGCCTTCCGCTCCCGAACGGAGTACACATAGAACCCCCGCTCCGTTAACTTCTGGCGGGCTTCGGTAATCGATTGGGCCGCCTCCATCTGGGAGAAAACTCTCCCGTTCGAGTCAGCCACTTTGCAGACAAACTCACCCATGATAGCCAGTGTACATCAAGCTAAACCCACGCAAAAGCAAGCCTGATAAGGGGTTTGTGCACTCTGCTAACGGGCATCCCATACTCCGCCCGTCGCGGGAACGGTGTGTCAGATGCCGGGGCGGGCCCCGGGCGTTTCCTCGACGATAGCCACTCCCGGAGGGGCCTGGAATCGAAACATCGAATCGGCCAGGGGCAGGTCGCGCTGCCAGTTGCCGAACCGATACTCCATCTCAATCCCACCGGCCTGGCGGATGATTACGTCGGCCAGTTCGCCGCTCACACGGTTTACCTGGAGAAGTATCTCTGCGAAGGGAGCGCTCGATTCGATCGCGTTGTCCTTTCCCCCGCCGGAAGGATGTGAGCCGGGGGCAGCTTTTTCCCTCGGCAAGCAGCGCAAAGTTTCCAAACCAGGCTGATCGTTCAATCCGGCGGCTTTGCCATTCTTCACAGCCGCAGATGCGACAAACTCGATCTTCCCGCAGAGGCGACTGAGCCTGGCCTTGCCGGTCAGCAGCGCCAGCGGCGTCCGCCAATCATCGCTCTCCTTCATCGCCGCGCGCGTCACCGTCTTGTCGGCGGGCACGTAAAACCAGACGGTCTTTCCATCGGCAATGAAAAGCTTTTCCTCGGGGGATTCGTACTCCCACCGCATGCGGCCCGGCTTCCGGAAGTACGCCGTCCCGGATTCCACGCGCATCTCCCGCGGGCCTTCGCTATAGCGCTCGAGAAAAGTGGCTTTCCAGGATGTGGCGGAGTGATAGCGCGTCTCAAGCAGGTGGACAAGGGCTTGCACATCCTTCGAGGACTTCTCGTCGGCGGGTGCAGCTGCACTGACCGAAAGGAGCGACTTGCCAGCCTGGGCTCCCACCATCCCGGCGCAGCAGAGCACCGCAACCAAGCCGCGCAATCTCCAAGGTTTCCGCTTCTTCATTTCCCTCTCAGTGTAGCAAGAACTCTGCATCCTGGGCAGGCTCGAACGTCGGCGCTCCCCAAATCGACCTCGGCGGTCGAGCGACCAAATTTGTCTTCAATTTCGACAAGCGGCCCCGAATGAAAAATCTGGCGCCGGGGTTAAGTCGAATAGTGGCTCTTAGCTTTGGACCGAACTACCGGGAGCTTGGGGATGTCCTCAACAGTTTTGCCGCAGACCATGGAGACGCCCGCCGAGGCGCGCGCCCGAATCACGCAACTCCCTCGGTCCAACGCGCGGAGTTGAACGAGAAAGTTTTGGCAGAGCAGGAACTCCGAAAAGCCCTCGAACTCTATCCCCTGAACACCGACAGCCGGAACCGCCTGGGCGCTTTGCTCTTCAAATTGGGACGCACGCAAGAAGCCGAGGAGCAATATCTCGCTTCACTTCACAGCATGCCGAACGGGGATGGCTACGATGGACTTGGGGATCTCTATTTCGAACAGGGACGCCGTGACCTTGCCGAGCAGAACTATCGCGGAGCGATCAGCGAGAACATCTATGACCACCACGCGCACTTCCGGCTGGGACTAATCGACATGGATTCGGGCGCAACGCCGAAGCCACCCGTGAGTACAAAGCCGCCTTGGAGACCGACCCCAATAGCCAAGAAGCCCAAGCCGCCTTGAAGAAGCTTTAGCCTCTCCCCTCCACTCCCGTGCCATCCCGCTAATTGGGTCGCGGCCGCACCGCTATGTTCCTCCGCTCATGTTGTGAGCGGAAAATACTCTCGGTTTGCTAGGCAACTTCCCCGTGGGGGTAAGCTCGATATCTCAATGCGACGCTGTCCTGTCGGCTGCGCCAAAAACACAAAGGGGAGGAAGCTTTCGCTCCCTCCCCTCTGCGCCGAGGTATGGGGTGAGGTGAGAGACAACTACTGGAGAGGTGTGCTCGCTACGGTTGCCGGTGCGTTAGGGTCGAAGCGGATCACACCGGACTGATCCGTGAAAAACCCGCGCAAGCCAGTTTGGTTGATCGTGATCGGGTTAGCGTTGATCGTGTACGACACATTGAGCGTACCGGGCGTGAACGTGAATGTGTATCCACTCTTGATGCCGGTGGCGAGAACTTGGTCGATCAGGTCCGCCGCGGTGCTGGTCGGGAGAGCACCAGCGCCCGGCGACTGCAGGTTTGTCATGGCGGCCGGGTACTGCCCGTAGGTCGAGTTGTACGTGATGCAGGCCGTGTTCAGAGTTCTGAGTGAACTGACCGCGGAAGCTTCGTTCGCCGCGATGCGCGACCGGAGCAGGTTGGGGATGGCGATCGCCGCGATAATCAAAATAATCGCCACGACGATCAGGAGTTCGATTAGCGAAAAACCCTTCTGTTTGTTGCGCATTCAATTTCCTCCGAAGAATTTCGATGTGCGTGCCGGGGCAACGTCGATGAAATGTGCACGGCGCGTACCAAATGGTCGCCCCTACGTAGCGCTTTGAACACTTCCTCGCATCACATGCCAGACATTGGACTTACGGACCCCTTGCGGTGGTGGCAATGTTTTTCCTGTGCCCATCTTCCTTCGTCTCCACGATTATTGTGACAAGAAATGTCAGCGGGGATGGCCAAATCGCGTCATCCAGTTTTCTAGCCACCGATCCCGGCGGCTAGTTCTATGGATTGTTACTGACAGGACAAAGTTGGCCACATGCTCTCCGAAAGCAATTGAAAGAATTGGCGGCGCTTCCTACACTCCTAATTACGGCTCCGCTCTCGGGCTACGGGAATCCGGGGGACCGTGCCTCATGTGGAAAAAGTTCCGCGCAACGCTCACGTCGCCCGCATTCATCGTATTAGTGGCATTTGTTCTTCGAGCCGCCCTCGTCTACTCCCATGGCATTTCCGCCCGCTCGCCAATTCTCGACCGCATCCCCTTCGGATACGAGACGGGGAGTATCGCCGCCTCCATCGCCACGGGTAAAGGATTCAGCTCGCCGCTTGGGGTGGAGAGTGGCCCCACAGCGTGGTTCACTCCCGTCTATCCTTATCTCGTCGCCCTGGTTTTCAAGATCTTCGGCGTCTTCACTCATTCTTCCCTAATCGCGCTGCTGACCCTGAACTCGATTTTTTCCGCGCTCACCTGCTGGCCTATCTTCTCGATCGGGGATCGCCTCGCTGGCCGCAGGATTGCTCCCTGGGCGGCCTGGGCCTGGGTATTCCTGCCCACGGCTACAAAGTTTCCGGTCGAGTGGGTGTGGGATACCAGCCTCTCCGCCTTGCTCCTGGCGCTCATTTGTTTGGCTACTTTGAAAGTCGCCGAACGCCACGATCTCCGGAGTTGGCTTGGTTATGGCGGTCTCTGGGCGTTCGGCGCGATGACAAATCCCGCGCTGATTTCACTGCTGCCTTTTTTCGCGGGCTGGGCCGTTCTGAGTGCGACGGTGGATTCAGGAAAAAGAGTTCGTCTGGCGCTGGCGGGCTCTCTGGCGTTTCTTCTCGCCTGTTCTCCCTGGTTCATCCGCAATTACAGAGCGTTTGGCCAATTTGTCTTCTTCCGCTCAAACTTCGGATTGGAACTCTGGCTGGGTAACAACGAACAGGTGCCCGACGTGTGGACGCCATCCCTGCACCCGAATGAGAACGATGCCGAACGCAAGAAATTTATTCAGCTTGGCGAGATCGCCTATATGACCGAGAAAAAGCGCCTGGCAATGGACTTTATCCGCAACCATCCCGCAGACTTCGCCGAATTTGTTGCCTTCCGCTTCATGAACACCTGGACCGACGCGTGGGGACCTCCGGCCCAGTTGTTCTTGCACGCTACTTGGAGCGCACGGCTCGGTTTGCTCTGGAATTCCATTTTCTCGCTACTGGCCTTCACGGGCGTTTTCCTGGCCAGCCGTTCCCGTCTGAGAGGTTTCCCGATCTTCGCCAGCGCGCTCCTCGTGTTTCCGCTGACCTACTACTTGACGCATACCGCGCTGCGCTACCGCCATCCGATCGATCCGATCATGGCCGTGCTGGCGGCCTACGCGCTCGCGTACCCGGTCACACTCCTGGCGCGGCGCTGGAAGCTTTCTTCCCACGCAACCTCAGTGCCGGCAAACCAACCGACGAATTAAACTTCGTATTTCTTGGAGTAGTGACGGAAGGACCGGTAGGTCATCTTCAACATTTCTGCCGCGCGCGTGCCCACTCCTCCGGACAGTTCGAGAGCCGCCAGAAGATACGCGCGCTCCATGGACTGGACCTCTTTTTCGAGGTCGATGCCGCCCTCCGGGATCATCTTGCGCCCGTTCGAAGAGCCATTTCCGTTGAGCTGAGATTGAGCGGAGTGGGTCACCTTGTCCGGCAACACCCCAACGCTAATGAACCGTCCGCTCTCCAACGCGATGGCGCGCTCGATGGTATTCTCCAGCTCGCGGACGTTTCCCGGCCAGTCATAGCTTTCCAGCCGGCGCATCGCTTCCGGCTCGATGCCCTCGATGGCTTTCCCCATGCTCTTCGCGAATCGCTCCAGGAATGCCCGGGCCAGAAGCGGGATATCCTCCCGGCGTTCACGCAACGCGGGGATGTGGATGGGAATCACGTTGAGGCGGTAAAAGAGGTCTTCCCGGAACCTACCCTCCGCAATCTCTTTCTCCAAATCCTTGTTCGTGGCCGCAATCACGCGCACATCCACGTCGGTTTCTTCCGTGCTCCCGATGGGCCGAACCTTTCCTTCCTGTAGGACGCGGTAAAGCTTTACTTGCATGCTCTGCGTCATGTTGCTCATCTCATCCATGAAGAGCGTGCCGCCGTTCGAGGCCTGGAACAGCCCCGAGCGGTTTTCATTCGCCCCCGTGAAGGATCCCTTCATGTATCCGAACAGTTCGGACTCCAGCAGCGTCTCAGGAAAAGCGCCGCAATTAATGGTGATAAACGGGGCCTGTGCGCGCGCGCTGTTTTCGTGAATGGCCCGGGCCACCAGTTCTTTCCCGGTGCCGCTCTCTCCGGTGATCAGAACCCGGCTCGATTGGGGCGCCACCGTTTGAATCAGCTCGAAGAGTTCGCGCATCTTGGGGCTGTGGCCGATGATGTTGTCGAGGCCGGTCAACCGGCGCAGCTCCCTTCGCAGATAGCCGGCTTCCTTCTTCCACTTGAGGTTTTCCGCGGCCTGATTCACAGCCCGGCGAAGCTGATCAATCAAATCGTGATCTTTAATTACGTAGCGATCCGCGCCTGCGTTGACCGCCGCGATCGCGGTCTCCACCGTCGGCACTCCGGTGATCAGCAGAAACACGGAAGTCGGTGAGATTTCACGCGCATAGCGCAACAGATCCACGCCGCTGCAATCAGGCATGCGGATGTCGGAAATGACGATGTCGAAGATTTGAGAGCTCAGGCGGCGCTTGGCCGCTTCCCCACTCGTCGCCACCTCAACGCGGTGGCCTTCTTTGCGAAAGGTGATTTCCACCAACTCGCAGATGGATTTTTCGTCGTCCACAATCAGGATATGAGCCATAAACGATCCACTTCTGCCTTTCGTCCGCTTACGCCACTCGGGGGAGTTCCACCGTGAACTCCGCGCCGCGATCTTTCTCCGACGTTACGCTGATGCGCCCGCTGTGTGCCTGCACGATCTGGTACACGATGGCCAGCCCCAGGCCGGTGCCACCGGTAAAACTCGATTGAAACGGCTCAAAGAGTTTCGCCCGCTGCCGGGGATCCAGGCCCACGCCCGTATCCCGGAATCGTATCCGGGCCCAACGTGGTGCCATTTCCAGGCGCACCGTAAGCGTTCCCCCGTCCGGCATGGCCCGCAGCGCGTTCTCACAAAGATTCCAGAACACCTGCTTGATCCGATTGCTGTCCACCCGCACCTGGACGGCATTGGAAGGAAGCTCCTTCTCGAACGTGTACTTGCCATCCAGTTCCGGCTTCTTCTGAATCAGCGTCAACGTCTCATCCAGCAGCGCACCGATATTCTGTTCGGCAAACTCGTAGCTGCCCTCGTGCGAATAGGTGAGCGAATCCCGCACGATCTTGTTCAACCGTTCGGATTCCCGGCTCACGATTTCCACCAGGTGCCGCTCGTCCTCCTCCAGGGGAACCAGCCGCGCCAACTCCTTCACGGCTCCCGCCATCGCCGTGAGCGGCTGCCGGATCTCATGCGCGATGGCTGCGGAAAGCCGCCCCAGGGCGGCCATGCGTTCCTTCGTGGCCACTTCCTGCTCCAGGCGCTTGAAATCGCTCAAGTCCTGGAAGTTGAAAACGTAGCCGCTCGAGTGCCCTTCACCGGTCCGCAGCGGGGAAACGGAAATTCCAAGGAATCGCTGCTGCCCGTTTGCGGTGCGGACGTCCACTTCTTTGCGCGGCGTGAGGCTGCCCACATCGTTCGTTTGCCCTGGCAGCCACATTTCCGGAAACAGTTCCTGGAGCGGTCTCGAACGGACATCGTCAAACCGGTACCCGGTGATCTCCTCACCCGTGCGATTCAGCAGCAGAATGCGTCCTTCCAGATCCGTCGTGATCAAGCCGCCCCGCATCGAGTGGATAATGTCCTGGTTGAACGCCTGCAGGTCTTGCAATTCGCCGCGCTTCTCTTCCAGCTCCGCGCCTTTCCGCCGCAGAGACTGCGCGAGCAGGCTCGAAAGGTAGGCCACCGCGAGAAACCCAAGCAGATTGCTCAGAATCCAGGTCTGCAGGGCCTTCGCGCCGGGCATGACGCTCGCGGTCTGCGCGATCTTTCCATAGTAGGTGAGATCAACAAGCGTCCCGAGCATGACGAACGAGAAACCCGCAACCAGAAACGTTCCCTTTCTCGTGAAAAGAATGCTGGCCACGATGATGGCCAGGAGGTAGAGCGAAATAAAATAGCTCTCGTGCCCGCCCGTGACGTACACCAGCCCGGTCATCATCACCACATCGCACACGATTTCGAGTGGCGCATGCCACCAGGCCGTTGGAATCCATCGCAGGAGGATGACGTAGAACGTGGCCAGCGTCAGCCAGAGCACCACGAGTGACACAAAGGATCTCGCCGGCACATTGAGTTGGGTGTATTGATGCAGCGCGAGGACAATCACCACAAGAAAAGTGATCAGCAGGAATCGGACGCGCGCGAGCCAGGAAAGCCAGTCGCCCGCGCTCGGGCTGAGGTCCTCCACCCGCGCGGCGCGCACCCATCCACCGGCCTTCCACTTCATCGCTGCTTGTGAAACCGCAGTCTCCATATTTCCCCAGTGGCTGCGGCGCGGAGTTTCGCAGAGCGACTCTCCGCGCCCGCAGCGCTCTCCTTAGTGCGAGCTGCTGAGTTTTCCGATCAGTGAGAACAGCGGCAAGTACATGGATATGACGATTCCGCCGACCACGACACCCAGGAAGACGATGATCATGGGCTCCATGGCCGTCAACAGATCTTTGACCGCCGCGTCCACTTCGTCCTCGTAGAAATCCGCGATCTTCTGGAGCATGGCGTCCATCGCGCCGGTCTGTTCACCCACGCCGATCATCTGCGTCACCATGCCGGGAAACACATCGGTTTCTTTCAACGGTTCGGCCAGGGTGCGCCCGGCTTCCAATGCCTTTCGCACCTGCAACAATGCCTTCTCGATGACGGCGTTGCCGGAAGTTCGCGCCGTGATGTCCAGGCCTTCGAGGATGGGCACGCCGCTGGAAATCAGTGTGCCGAGCGTCCTCGTAAAGCGCGCCACGGCGATCTTGCGCAGCAAGATGCCGATCAGCGGAATCCTCAAGAGCGCCTGGTCGATGGCCATGCGTCCCACCGGCGTGCCTTGCCACACCTTCACGCCGATGGCGGCGGCCACAACCATGACCAGGACCATGAAGCCGTAGATGCTTCCGACGAAATGGCTCATGCCGATGACGATGCGCGTGGCCAGGGGCAGCTCCACGCCCAACCCGGCGAAGAGGGTGGCGAAGATCGGCACGACCTTCCAAAGCAGAAGCGTGATCACAGCCGCTGCGACCACGAGAACCGCGACCGGGTAAACCAGCGCGGATTTCACGGCGCGCTTCAGCTTGACGTTCTTCTCGATGTATTGCGAGAGGCGCTGGAGAATGGTGTCCAGGATACCGCCCGTCTCGCCCGCCTCCACCATGTTGACGTACAGCGGATCGAAGGCCTTTTCGTGCTGCTTCATCGCCGCGGAAAGCGTGGAGCCGCCTTCCACCGAAGCCCGCGTGGCCGTCAGGATCTTCTGGAAGGTCTTGTTCTCCTGCTGGCCGCCCAGGATTTCCAGGCATTGAACGAGCGGCAAGCCCGCGTCGATCATCACGGAGAACTGCCGGGTAAACACGGCGAGCTCTTTCGGGCTGACCCCCGCGCCAAAGGTCGGCAGGGCAAACTCCTTGCCCTTCTCCGACATCTTCGACACGTTGATCTGCTGCCGCCGCAGCAGCAACGCGAGTTCCGCCTTACTGTTGGCGAGCTGTTCGCCCGAGACGTTGTTTCCGACGCGATTCGTACCACGGTAGGTGTAGACCGGCATTTGCGTTTCCTCCTAAGACTGAACTTCGCTCTCCAACTGACGTGCCTGCATCTTTTGGACTACTTTCTTCACCGCTTCCCGACGGGGGCCGGGCGCGGCACTGCGCCGGTTACTCCGCGGTTGATCATGTCCTGCAACTCATCAACGTTTGAAGAACGCGAAAGCGCCATGTCCAGAGTGATCGTCTTCTGGAAATAGGCGTTCGCAAGCGACTGATTGAAAGTCTGCATCCCGGTCGTGCCCGTCCCGGTCTGCATGGCTGAATAAATCTGGTGGATCTTGTCTTCGCGGATCAGGTTCCGGATGGCCGCGTTTGGAACCATGATCTCCATCACCATGATGCGGCCGCGGCCGTCCGCTCGAGGCAGAAGGGATTGGCAGAGAATTCCCTCCAGCACCATGGAAAGCTGCGCGCGGATTTGCGGCTGCTGGTGCGCGGGGAAGACGTCCACAATGCGGTTGATGGTCGAAACCGCCGAGTTCGTGTGCAGGGTGGCAAAGGTCAGGTGGCCCGTCTCCGCGATGCGCAGCGCCGATTCGATGGTCTCCAGGTCGCGCATTTCGCCGATCAGCACCACGTCCGGGTCTTCGCGCAACGCCGCTCGCAGTGAATTCGCGAAGGAGTGGGTGTCCGAATGGACCTCGCGCTGGTTGACCAGACAGCGCTTGTGGTTATGAAGGAACTCGATGGGATCTTCGATCGTGATCATGTGCTCTTCGCGCTCAGCGTTGATCTTGTCCAGCATCGCGGCCAGCGTCGTGGATTTTCCCGAACCGGTCGGCCCGGTCACCAGCACCAGCCCGCGCGGCTTGTCACACAAGACCTTCACGATCTGCGGCAGCCCAAGCGCGTCGAAGTTCTTAATCTCCCACGGAATGGTGCGGAACACCGCGCCCACCGCGCCGCGTTGTTGGAACAGGTTGCCGCGGAACCGCGCCAGGTTCTTCAAGCCGAACGAGAAGTCCAGTTCGAGGTTCTCCTCAAACCGGTGCTTCTGCGCGTCGGTGAGAACGCTGTAGGCCAGGGACTTCGTGTCCCCGGCGGTCAGCGGCGGCATGTCCAGCGGCCGCAGCTTGCCGTGGATGCGCACGCGCGGCGCGCTGTTCGTGGTGATGTGGAGGTCGCTGCCTCCCGACTCGACCATCTTTTTCAGCAGTTCGCTGAGTGTTAAGCCAGCCATCGGTGTATCTCCTTAAAGAACTGTTTCACGCAGCACTTCTTCCAGCGTGGTCTGCCCCATCGAAACCTTTGCCAGCCCGCTGCGCCGCAGCGTCAGCATGCCCTGCTCCAGCGCTTTTTTTTTGAGCTCCAGCGCCGAAGCGCCTACCAGGACCAGTTCCCGCAACTCGTCATTGATCTCCATCACTTCGTAAAGGCCCGTGCGCCCTTTGTAGCCGTTCTTATTGCAGCTGGAGCAGCCCTTCCCGTGATAGATCGTTGTCGTCTTCACCTCATCCGGCGTATACCCCGCATCCAGTAAGGCCTGCTCCGGCACCTCGAGCGGCTCCTTGCAGTTCGTGCAAATCCGCCGTATCAGGCGCTGGGCGCAAATCAGGTTGACGGACGTGGCCACCAAAAACGGCTCGATCCCCATGTTCATGAGGCGGCTGATCGTAGACGGCGCATCGTTGGTGTGCAGCGTGGAAAGTACCAGGTGGCCGGTGAGCGCAGCCTTCACGGCAATTTCCGCCGTTTCAAAGTCGCGGATCTCGCCCACCAGAATGATGTTGGGGTCTTGCCGGAGGAATGCGCGGAGGGCCGCAGCGAAATTCAGCCCGATCTGCTCCTTCATTTGCACCTGATTGATGCCCGGCAATTGGAATTCGACGGGGTCTTCCGCGGTCATGATGTTCGTCTCCGGTGTGTTCAGCCGGGCGACCGAGGAATAGAGAGTATTCGTCTTGCCGGAGCCCGTCGGGCCGGTCACCAGCACCATCCCGTAGGGCCGCAATATCGCTCTCTCGAACTTGGCCAGCGAATCCGCTTCGAAACCCAGCTTGGTCATGTCCAGGCGCAGGTTTTCTTTGTCGAGGAGGCGAAGAACGATTTTTTCGCCGAAGAGCGTGGGAACGGTGGAAACGCGGAAATCGAGTTCCTTGATTTTGCTCTCTCGCCGGTACTTGATCATAATCCGGCCGTCTTGCGGCAAGCGCTTCTCGCTGATATCCAACTTGGCCATAATCTTGATGCGGCTGGTGATCGCGTCCTTCAGTTTGAGCGGCGGCGCCATCACCGGTTGCAGCACGCCGTCCACCCGAAACCTTACACGCAGCTCTTTTTCGTACGGCTCGACGTGGATATCGCTGGCCCCGCGCTTCACTGCGTCTGTCATGATCAGGTTCACCAGCTTGATGATGGGCGCTTCCTCGGCCGCCTTTTCCAGCGTGGCGAGGTCCATCTCTTGTTCTTCCGCCGCCAGTTCCAGGTCCGCGCCATCCTCGCCGGTAAGGTCTTTCATCACCTTGGAGAGCTCTTCCACGCTCTCCGCTTCGCCATAGAACTTGTGGATGGCCTCCGCGATCGAAGATTCCGACGCCACCACCGGCTCCACGTTGAAGCCGGTCATGAACTTAATGTCGTCCATCGCGAAGACGTTCGTCGGATCCGTCATCGCGATCGTAAGCGTTGAGCCAACGCGGGAGAGAGGCACCACCTGGTAGCGGACCGCGGTATCCTGCGGGATCAGCTTGATCACCGCGGCGTCCACTTCGTAATACTTCAGATTGATGGAGGGAACGCCGTACTGGCGCGAGAGCACGCCGGTGATATCGTCGTCGCTGACGAACCCCATCTTCATCAAGCAGCTCCCCAAGCGCCCACCATGCTGCTTCTGGTACTCCAGCGCCTGCTCGAGCTGCGCTGGAGTGAGCAGCTTCTCCTTGATCAAAATTTCCCCGAGACGGGCAGACATCTACTTTCTCCTGGCCTACGGTGCCTGAATGGCAAGTTAGCAGAGTGGAAGCACGCGTTCCGGCGTCAAATTTCCCGGCGGTGGTGAAACCAACAATACCTGTACGGTGGGACAGGGTGTGGTCGAACGGCCACAGAGCATCCTTGACTTGGCTCTGAGTGACCATTAATGTCACTGGAGATGGAAAATCGAATGGCCACATACCCGGCAGTGACGCAAACTGTCATTCCTCCTCCAAAGCAAACGCAAATTCCTCTTTCCCGGCCAAAAACGCGCGGCGCGGAGGACGTACCGCAATTGCTTTCAAAGTTTTATGAGGCAATGTCTGCGTCGTTGGGGCCCATGCATTGGTGGCCAGCGCGAACTCCATTCGAGGTCATTGTCGGTGCGATCCTCACCCAGAACACTTTTTGGGGAAACGTCGAGCGTGCGATTGACAATTTGCGGCAAGCACGCCTTCTCTCACCGCTCGCACTGGCACGCGTGCCACGCGCGCGCCTTGCCAGGCTCATTCGATCCTCCGGCTACTTCCGCCAGAAGGCGATCAAGCTGAAAACCTTTGTCCGCTTCCTCCGCAAAGGCTACAGAGGCTCGCTCGCGCGGATGTTCCGGCGCCCGACGGCCGAATTGCGCGAAGAATTGCTTGCCGTCCACGGCATAGGCCCGGAAACCGCCGATTCCATCTTGCTCTACGCCGGGAAACACCCAGTTTTTGTCGTCGATGCGTACACGCGCAGAATTCTGGAGCGTCATGGGCTGATCGGTGAGAAGGCGAGTTACGAGGACATCCGCCAGCTCTTCGAGTCCAATCTGCCCCGCGATGTTCGCTTGTGGAACGACTACCACGCTTTGATCGTCAACGTCGGCAAAAACTGGTGCCGCACGCGAAATCCCCTTTGCGACCAGTGCCCTCTCGGCGGCTACCTCACCGCGGAAGCGAAGGCGGCCCTGCTCCTTCGAATCGCGCCCGCAAAGGAGGCCCGAGCGTGACGCCTCACCGGCGGCGCACGAAGCTCTGGCTGGCCTTCGGGGGACTGCTGATCGCCCTCCTCCTCGCCGCCGTATTCACTCTCGGCTCTCTCGAACTTCCCTTCCGGCCGGAGAAGTGGACACAGGTCCTCGTCCTCTACGCCGTCTCCACGTTTATCGTCGCTGCTTTGCTGGTGTTCGGTTTGGTGCTGACGCGCACCCTATTGCGTGTCTGGGCTGAACGTCGCGCCGAGCACCTCGGCGGGCGATTCAAGACCAAGATGGTCATGGGCGCGATGGCGATTTCATTGCTACCTATTGTGACCATGTTCTTCTTCAGCTACGGCCTGGTCAGCCTAACCATGGAAAGGTGGTTCCCCCGAAGTCTGGAAGTTGCCGTCGAGGAGAGTCAGAAGCTCCTCGCAGAATTTGGCCGCGCGCAACACGAAAACCTGGACAGGCTCGCGGAGGAGATGAAGACTGCCGGTATTGGAAAAACTCCTGCTGAGATGGCTCATCGGGCGCTCATTTACGGGGCCGACGCAGCGTGGCGGCTTGATTCTTCCGGAATCCCGGCGGACGTGCAGGTGGCCAATCGCACGACCGGTTCCAGGCCCGAGGATGTTCAAGTCTCAGCGAATCCCCCGATGCCGCAGATGGACCGCCTGCTGCCCAGCGGAGCCGAACTCTGGAATTTGGGCGGGACGCCCTACATTGTCGGACGAACGTCCTACGGCGAAGGTAGCCTCTTGGTTGCCCGACGCTTGCCCAATGATTTCTTCCGCCGATTTACAACGGTCGAAAATGGAATGCGTGATTATGGACTGCAACATCAGCAATATCGGGCCCTCAAGAACCACATCTATCTGGTGTTTTCTCTGTTCACGCTGCTACTCCTGTTCTCATCCACCTGGTTTGCCCTGTTTCTCTCCAAGCAAGTCACCGTACCCATCGAGGCTCTCGCCGCGGGCACTCGCGCTGTCACCGCCGGCAATTTCGATTACCACGTGGACGTCCAGGCTCAGGACGAACTCGGCATTCTCGTCCGCTCGTTCAATCTGATGACCGCGCAACTCGGAGAGAGCCGCCATCAGATTGACGATTTCACGCGCAACCTCCAGCAGGCCGTTCAGGAACTCGAACGCCGCAGAAAGCTAATGGAGGCCATCCTCGAGAATATTCCAACGGCCGTGCTTTCGCTCGACGATGCCGGGAACATCCTGCGCATCAACCCCGCCGCGACCAAAGTCTTTGGCGAAGCAGCCCGCACCGCGCATACCCTCGGGGAGTTGGCCGGCGAAGATGCCGCGCGCGGCCTGCAACACCTGATGCGGCGGTCGCTGCGCATGGGACTGGCTTCGAAAGAATTAGAGATTCGTTTGCCGGGCCGCGTCATTCACGCTGCCGTGACCGTCAGTTCCCTCGGCCCGCGCCGCTCTAATCCTGGCTTCATCGTGGTTGTGGACGATTTGACGGAGCTCTTGCGCGCGCAGAAGGCCGCCGCGTGGCAGGAAGTGGCGCAGCGCATCGCGCACGAAATCAAGAATCCGTTGACGCCCATCCAGCTTTCGGCGCAGCGCCTGGCCCGCCACATCGAGCGCCAGCAAACAGCGTCAGCTCCGGAATCCGGCGAACTTACGCGGCTGGTGGGCGAGTGCTCCAGCCTTATCGAACGCGAAGTCACGGCCCTGAAATCATTGGTGGACGAGTTCTCGCAGTTCGCGCGCTTCCCCACCGCGCGGCTGCAGCCGACCGACGCGAATTCCGTCGTCGTGAGCGCGCTGGAGATTTTCAGCGGGCGCCTGGATGGAATCGCGGTCCGGACGAACCTTTCGGAGGCGTTGCCTCCGGTGAAGGCCGACCCCGAGCTCTTGCGCCGCGTCCTCGTCAACTTGATTGACAACGCCGCCGAAGCCATGGAAGGCGCCTCGCTCCGCGAACTGGAGATCGCGACGCGGAGCGAGCCGGACGCCGAAACCGTGCAGATCATCGTCGCCGATAGCGGTCACGGAATTTCGCCCGACGACAAGGACAGGCTCTTCCTGCCGCATTTTTCCACCAAGGATCGCGGCACGGGACTCGGCCTGGCCATCACCAACCGCATCGTCGCCGAACACAACGGCACGCTCCGCATCGAGGACAACGAGCCCGTCGGCGCGCGATTCGTGATTGAATTGCCGGTCGCGGAAATTTCCGTCACCCCGCTCTCTTCGGATTCCTGAAGCAGCCTGACCCATGGCACATTCCATTCTCATCGTGGACGACGAACAGGGGATCCGGGAGTCCCTCGCCTCTATCCTGACTGACGAGGGGTATCACGTGCGGACGGCGGCGACCGGCGAAGAGTGCCTCGCGGCCATCGGGGAAAAACCCGTGGACCTGGTTCTCCTCGACGTCTGGCTGCCGGGTATTGACGGCCTGGCCACCCTCGAGCGATTGCATGAGTCTGCCTCGCCTCCGATGGTGGTCATGATCTCCGGCCACGGAAACATTGAAACCGCGGTGCGCTCCACCAAGCTTGGAGCGTTCGACTTTCTCGAGAAGCCGCTCTCCCTCGAGAAGATTATCGTGACCGTTAAAAATGCTCTGGATGTCCTGCGCCTCGAAGAGGAAAACCGCCGCCTGCGCGCCGAACTCGGGCAACGCCACCAGGTGATCGGCGAGAGCGTCCCGATGAAAGCGATGCGCCAGCAGATTGCGATCACCGCGCCGACAAACGGCCGCGTCTTGATATTTGGCGAGAGCGGCACTGGCAAGGAACTTGTCGCGCGGGCGTTGCATGCCGCCAGCCTGCGTTGCGAACAGACCTTCGTCGAAGTGAACTGCGCCGCGATCCCCGAAGAGTTGATTGAATCCGAATTGTTCGGCCACATCAAAGGCAGCTTCACCGGCGCGAGCGAGGACAAAGTCGGCAAATTCCAGAAGGCCGATGGCGGCACCCTGTTTCTCGACGAAGTCGGCGATATGAGCCTGAAGACGCAATCCAAAGTTCTTCGCGTACTCGAAGAACAGCGCTTCGAACCGGTGGGTTCGAATCAAGCTTCCACTGTGGATGTTCGTGTGATCGCCGCGACCAACAAGAAACTCGAAGAGGAAATTGCGCGTGGCGCCTTCCGCGAAGACCTTTTCTACCGCCTGAACGTGATTCCCTTTTACGTCCCCGCGCTGCGCGAACGCGTTGAGGACATTCCCATCCTCGCGCGGCATTTCTTGGCCGAGTTCAGCGCCGCCTACGGACGCCGGCCGAAGGAACTAACCCAGACTGCGCTCGACGTCCTCATGCGCTATCCGTGGCCGGGAAATGTCCGCGAGCTGCGCAACCTCATCGAGCGCCTCGTCATCGTTTGCCCCCAGCAGCGCATCGAGCCGCAACACCTTCCGCCCGAGGTTTTCCGTGGCGCCGCGCGCAGTCCGCAACAGCCCTACGCCACGCTGCACGAAGCCCGCGCCGCATACGAGCGCGAACTAATCCTGCGCAAGCTCGAAGAGCACCAATGGAACATGACGCGCACGGCCAGCGCGCTGGGCCTCGAGCGCAGCCACCTCTACCGCAAGATGAAGTCTCTGGGCATTTCGCCAGAGGAAGGATAATCGCGACGCGGCGCCGTTAATCTCCGCTCAGTCCTTCCAGTTGCCGGCGCCAATCAAGTTGACGCACCACCGCGGGATCGTTGCGCCAGTTTGGATGCACCTTCACCTGCAGTTCGAGGAACACCTTCACGCCGAAAAGCTCTTCCATTTCCTTCCGCGCCGCCGTGCCCACTTTCTTCAGCATCTCACCGCCGCGCCCGATCACAATCCCCTTCTGCCCCTCGCGCTCCACGTAGATTTCGGCGCGGATGCGCACCAACCGAGGGCCCTCCTCGAATTCATCCACAACGACCGCTATGCCGTGCGGTACCTCTTCGTAAGTGGCCGCCAGAATCTTTTCGCGCACGATTTCCGCGGCCAGGAATCGTTCCGGCTGATCCGTGAACTGATCCGCCGGAAAATACGGCGCCCCTTCGGGGAGATGTTTGATCAGCAGATCCGCAAGCAGGCCAACGCCGGTGCCCTTCAGCGCGGAGATGGGCAGTATCTCGGCGAATTCGCATTCCTTGCTGTACTTTTCGATGAGGGGCAACAGAACTCTCTTGTCGATCAAATCGATCTTATTCAACACCAGAAAGCGCTTGCCGCCGAACCGCTCGACGCGTTCCAGCGCATAGCGATCTCCCGTGCCGAATTCCTGTGTCGCGTCCACCAGCAGCGCGAGAACATCGATCCCGTCGAGCGCCCGCGTGATCTCCTCCAGCATTTGCCGGCCGAGCACGGTTTCCGGCTTATGCAGCCCCGGCGTATCCAGCAGCACAATTTGCGCCCCCTTGCGATTCATCATCCCCTGAATGCGGTTCCGCGTCGTCTGCGGCTTGGTCGAGACGATGGCCACTTTGTGCCCCACCAGGCGGTTCACCAGCGTGGATTTCCCCGCATTGGGCCGCCCCACGATGGTCACAAATCCGGATTTGAATTGCATCACGCTGCTCATCTTATCCTGTGCGTGAGGAAAGCGCATCCCGGCGAAGCCGCCGCGCCATGCTAGACTTGTGCGTCCCCGCCGCGCGCGAGTCCCTCGGGGCAATCATCGCAATCCACACATCCCTCGCGATCCAGGAGCGTTCATGCCCGCCACTCCGCACATCGAAAAACATTTCACGGCCACAAACTTCGTCCGCGACGTCGTCATCGGCATGGCCGATGGGCTGACCGTGCCCTTCGCTCTGGCCGCCGGCATCACCGGCGCCGTGGCCGGCAGCTCGAATGCCACCGCGCTCGTCGTCACCGCCGGCTTCGCGGAAATCGCCGCCGGCTCCATCGCCATGGGACTGGGAGGTTATCTGGCCGCGAAGACGGACTCCGAGCACTACGCCTCGGAACGCGATCGCGAAATCCGCGAGACGCAAGAAATCCCCGATCAGGAAGAAGAGGAAGTCGCCAAAGTTTTCCGCGAATACGGCATGGAGGAGGAACTCGTCACGCGAGTGGTGAACGCCATCGCCTCCAAACGCGACCGCTGGGTGGACTTCATGATGCGCTTCGAATTGGGGCTGGAAGCGCCGGAGCCTTCGCGCGCTCGCCGCAGCGCCGCAACCATCGCCGGCTCCTACATCGTGGGCGGACTGATCCCGCTCGCCCCTTACATTATCCTGCACAACGTGACTACCGGCCTCTCGTTTTCCGTGGCCATCACGCTTATTGCGCTCCTTGCGTTCGGCTACATCAAAGGCCATTTCACCGGAATCAATCCATGGCGCGGAGGATTGCAGACGGTCATCACCGGCGGCCTGGCCGCTGCCGCGGCGTTCTTCATCGCGCGCCTGATCAGTTGAGTCGAGCTGAACCGTAAGGTAGGAGAACTTAGGACTTCGGCTCGGCGGCGACGGCGGGCCGGCGTGCGCGAAGGCGCAGGACTTTGCGCTGGTTCGCTTCGAGGACTTCGAATCGTACGCCGTCGTAATCAATTCTTTCGCCGGCGACCGGCACGTGCCCCGCGAGCGAATTCAGCAGTCCGGCCACGGTGGTCGCCGCCTCCGCCGTGGCCGCGTCGAACTCCACGCCGAAGAGTTCCTGCACGCGCCCGATCGGGACGCTGCCGCGCAGCACCAGGCTGCCGTCGCTCTCCCGCACCACGTCGGGAAGTGGTTGGCGATCCTCTTCCCCGATCTCGCCGACAATTTCCTCGAGCAAGTCTTCGAGGGTCACCAGGCCCGCGACGCTGCCGTATTCATCCACCACGATGGCCAGATGCTGGTTTTTCTGCTGCATCTCTTTCATCAAGGTCGAACCCAGTTTCGTTTCCGGCACAAAGAGCACGGGGCGCACCATTTCACGCACGGTGCGCTGCGCCGCGTCGCGTTCGGAGATCGAGAGCAGGTCGCGCGCGTACACGACTCCGATGATGTCGTCCAGAGTTTCTTCGTAAACGGGGATGCGCGAAAATTTCGTCTCGACCAGCAGTCGGCGCAATTCCTCGATGCTTGCGCTCGCGGGGATGGCCACAATGTCCGGCCGCGGCGTCATCACTTCGCGTACTCGCTTGTCGCTGAACTCCACCACCTGCTCGATCATCTCCGCTTCGTCTTGTTCCAGGATGCCTTCCTCCTGCGCCGCTTCCACCAGGGCTTCGATCCCTTCCTGATCCGTGCGCCGGCTCGCGGCGGCTCCGGGCTCCACTACATCCGAAATGTGAGCCAGCGAAACCGCCAGCTCCAGGAGCGCACGCAGCGGCCAGACCAGCAGCACCAGCAGGCGTACCACCGGTACCGTCGGATTCAGCCAGCGGCAGGACGTCCGCGCAAGGAGGAGGTCCGGAATGAATTGCATCGCCAGAAGAACTTCGAGCGAGAGATAAATCAAGGACAGCAGGACCGCCGCCCAGATCTCGGGCACGAACAGGATCACTCCGCATACGGTTGCGCCTGCAACGAGCACAAGCCCCAGCCGCGCCAACAAACTGAACGTCATCGCCGCGCGGCGGCGCTCCATGCCCAGACGCGGTTCGATCTCCGCCTCGAAAACCTCCAGGTTCTCGTGGAGACGCCCGGTCGTGACCCGGCCCAGCTCACGATAGATGCGGTCAAACGTGGCCAGAACGGAGAGCGCCGCGCCGAGCGCGATCATGATCAGCGAATAGGTGAATTCTGCCATGGTCTAATTCAATCCCAGCCGCCAGCGCACCCGCGCTTCGACGCGATCCATGCGCCCGCCGTCGGTCTCGTGGTCATATCCCATCAGGTGGAGAATTCCGTGGAGAATCAGGATGCGCAACCCCTCCGACAGCGCGCGGCCGGACCGACGTGCATTGCGCCGCGCGGTCTCCGGCGAAATCGCGATGTCGCCCAAGTAAAAGGCCGCTCTCGCATCGCCCCGAGCCTTGCGGACTCCGTTTGATGGCGCGGGAAACGAGAGCACGTCCGTCGGCTTCGGTTTGCCGCGGTATTTGCGGTTCATCCGCGCGATTTCGCCATCGCTAACCAAGCAGACGGAAACCTCGCGGCCGTTCAACCGCAGTTCCTTCCGCACGCGCGCAAGAAACCTCTCCAGCGGGGGAAGTGCGACGCGTACCCGGCTTTGGCGATTGAGGACCATCGGGGAATCCGCCCACCAGGGCTACTTGGCCGGCTCGGCGTTCCGCTTTTCCGATTGCGCCGCGGCGTTTGCACCTTTCGCCTGCGTTGCGCCGAACTCGTCGTAAGCCTTGATGATTTGCTGGACCAGGGTGTGGCGCACGACGTCGCGCTCGGTGAAATACACGAACGCGATGCCTTCAATCTTACCCACCACGTCAATGGCTTCGATCAATCCCGAGCGCCGCCCGCTGGGCAGATCAATCTGCGTGATGTCGCCGGTGATCACTGCCTTGGAATTGAATCCCAGGCGCGTCAGGAACATCTTCATCTGTTCGCTGGTGGTGTTTTGCGCCTCGTCCAGGATGACGAACGAATCATTCAGTGTGCGGCCGCGCATGAAAGCGAGCGGCGCCACCTCGATGATGCCTTTTTCGAGGTAGCGTTCCAGCCGGTCGGCGTCCAGCATGTCGTAGAGCGCGTCGTAGAGCGGCCGCATGTACGGATCGATCTTCTGTTGCAGCGTGCCGGGCAGAAAGCCCAGGCGTTCGCCCGCCTCCACTGCCGGCCGCGCCAGGATGATGCGGTTCACCTGTTTGGTCAGGAGCGAAGAGACGGCCATGGCCACGGCGAGATACGTCTTGCCGGTGCCGCCTGGGCCGATGGCGAAAACCATGTCATTCCGCTCGATCATCTCCATGTAGCGGCGCTGGTTCGCACTCTTCGGCGTGATGCTCTTTTTGCCAAAGGCCCGCGCGCGCTCCGGCTCGACGATCTCCTTCAGCGAAACCTCCGGCTCTTCGATGGCCACTCGAATCAATCCATTGACCGCGCCGTTCTCCAGCACCCGGCCGTCGCGCACAAGCTGGTTGTACTGCTCGATGATCCGTGCCGCGCGGTCCACCTGCTCGGGTTCGCCCTCGATGACCAGGCGGTTGTCATCCAACTGGGTGGTAACGCGAAGGGAGGATTCAAGAAGCTTCAGGTTCTCATCCAGGGTGCCGAAGAGGGGTTCGATGGCACCAGTGATTTCAATTGTGCGTCTCATCGGGTCTGGTCGTCCTCAGGGGGCCGCCCGTACTTGGCTCCTTCGGCTTATTCAGGCCCCTATTTTACCATGTACCCCCGAATTTGGGCCGTAGAGCCCCCAGGACGGCTCGTAGGCTCCTCCAGCACCCTCCCCACCAGGGAGAAAAAGAGAGTCGCTACCAGGGCCGGTGTTTCGTGGAACACCGGGGAATAATCGCGTTCAGTTCGCCGTCTAGGAGCCGATTTTGGGAGCCCAGATGGTATAGGAAAGTCCAATTTCTCGTAGGCCTATGTAAATAGGACAGTTAGAGTAACCTGAGCGTCTTTCTGTTGTCGCGTCACTTCTTCGCTGGCGGGAACGCGACCTTGGGCGGCTGGTGACTACCCTCCTCGGCCCGGAAATAGGCTTCGTTCCGGTGGAATCCGGCCCACCCCGCGAAGAGGCTGTTGGGGAATAGCCCGAGGTAGGTGTTGTAGTCCTGTAGCGCCTCATTATACCGGCGGCGCTCGACGGCGATGCGGTTTTCGGTGCCGCCCAATTCATCCTGGAGGCGCAGGAAGTTTTCATTGGACTTGAGCTGGGGATAGTTCTCGACGATCAACAGAAGGCGCCCCAGCGCGCCATCGAGTTGGCCGTTCGCGGCGATGCGATCAGCCGGCGTCTTGGCGGAAAGCAGGGCCGCGCGCGCGTTGGCGATGTTGCCGAAGACCGTCTGTTCCTGTGCCGCGAATCCCTTCACCGTCTCCACCAGGTTGGGGATCAAATCCGCGCGCCGCTGAAGTACAACGTCCACCTGAGACCAAGCGGCCTTCACGGTTTCGTTCTTGCGCACCATCTCATTCCGGCGGCTGACGTACATCCCGCCAATCAGGCCTGCGACCAGCGCAGCCACCAGCAAAGCAATCAGAGCTTGCTTCATTCTTTTCCTCCTTCAGGATTCACTCTATACCAGCCGGCGTCCCAGTCCACCGGGTTCTTACTGCCGCCCGGCCAGGCGGCGATCTACTTCTTCGGTTACGCGCGAAATAGCTGCCAAATATCGATCAAACGTGGCGCCAACGTCGAGGTCCCGGGACGCTCGTATCCCCGCACGCACTTGCCAAAGATCGTGAAAAGCCTTGGCGTCGAACTGGAGAAGCGCTGCGAGACGATCCACGACTCCCCTGGCGGAATCCGGCGGAATCTCCCCCAGCGCGATCAGCGCGTGGCGAAAGAGCGTGCGGAACGATCCGAGCGAGCCGTCCATCAAATCGAGCAGCGCAGTATTGCTCTTCGGCGCGCGCAAATATGCTTGACGAAGGCGGACAAGGTTTGTGCGCAGTTCGCGTTCGACCTGGAGTGCATGGAGATTCGTGGGCACGTCGAGATTCGCGAAAACATCTTCGCCCAGCAGCACTCGGTGGGCAGCGCGAATGTCCATTAGTTCGATCGCAAAAACATCGGCTGAATTCCGCAGCTCGTCCAGCGTGAAGACGAGCGGCGCGGGGTGCCCCTTCTGCTCCCACCACGCCGCGGGATCGCGCAGCCTCTCCAATTCCGCGGCGTTTATCTTATTTAAGACGCAGAGCACATTCAGGTCGGAGTGTTTCGCCTGAAACTCGCCGCGCGCAGCAGAGCCATACAGCACAACGCTTTCCAAGTTCGATCCCGCTGCGGCCTTCAGCTTCTCTACCAACTGATTCAGGTCTTTTTCCATGTCATGCGCTCCCGCGACTCACCAACTCCCACCGGCCCCGCCGCCGCCCGAAGATCCGCCGCCAAAGCCTCCAAATCCTCCGCCTCCGCCGAAGCCTCCCCCGCCCCAGCCGCCGCCCGAGCCTCCGCCTCCGCCGATGAAGGGTCCCCACCCCCAGAAGCCGCCGCGCGAAGCGCCACGCAGCCCACGCTTCGGAACTCCAAAGATAAGTCGGCGGAATTCACCGACAATCCAGGAAACAAACCAGAAAACCAGCACAATGATCCAGCCCCAGGGCAGATTGACGCGTCGCTCAGCATCTCGAGGGGCCGGGCGTCCTGTCGCGCCGGTGAGCGTGACGCCGCGGTCCTCGGCAATGACCTGCGCAACTCGCGAGGTGAGAACAAAAAGCGCCTCGCCGTAATCCTTGCTACGCAGGTATGGCACCATTTCGCGGCCGAAGCCGCCCACTTTGCCGTCGGGGAGAATAGGCTCGAGGCCGTAGCCGACCTCGGTCCAGTATTTCCTGTCGTCCACGGCGAGCAGAATCATCACGCCACGATTGTCGTTCTTGTACCCAACTCCCCAGCGCTTGAAGAGGCGGTTGGCGAAATCCTGCGCCTCCATGCCTTCGAGCTTGTGAATCGTGACCACGCTGATTTGTGCATGCGTTTTCTGTTCGAGTTCGTCGCCCAGGGCGGTCAGTCTCTGCCGCGAAGCAGGATCAATCGCGCCGGCGAAATCGTTGACGTAGCCCTGCGGCCCGAGGTCGGTATATTTTTCTCCGCGCGCGGCTCGCGGCGCGCCCAATGCCGCCCAGACAAATGCCAGGGCCGTGAGAGCGCGCCAAAGAGGTTTTCGATAGGGGCGTTGCATGGGCGAGGCGGGATTTAGCAGTGGCTCACGTCGCAGAACTCAGCGTCATGTTATGCCGGGCCGCTTGAATTGACAAGCTGGAGCGCATCGGCTACTCTCTTCGATTCGACTCACACTCCGGAGGAGCACTGAATGGCTCAAGGCACGCCAACCAAGGTCAAGAAGCGCAAGAAGTCGGTCCTGAAGAGGGCCGCGCAATCGAAGGAGCGCGCCGCGGTGAACCGCGCCAACCTTACCCGCGTCCGCACGATGATGAAGCGCATGCGGGGCGCGCTCAATGCGAAGGATGCGACGGCTGCGGGAACCCTGCTGAACCCCACGCTCTCCGCCATCGATCAGGCCATCACCAAAGGTGTTTTGCACGAAAATACCGCCAACCGCTACAAGTCACGTCTGGCACTGGCTTATAACCAACTCAACGCCACCCAAAAAGCGTAGGCCCGAGATACTTGAGAGATTTGTACCTCCGACGCCCGACTGGATCGGGCCGTGGGACCGCTTTATGCGTGGACATCGCAAGAAGCGGGATCACAGAGGTTCAAGGCTCTCAGGCACGGGCCGATGCGGGTTTGGCTTCTGATTTACCCGTGAGACGCGCGACCAGGAATTCCATCACCGCGCGATGATCGCGGAAGCCGGACTTGAGCCGGCTGTCCGCTTCGTAAAGCGCTTCGAGGCCATCAAGCAACTGTTGCTTCGGAATCTTCGGGGCTTCGCGCAAAGCCATTTCAGCGGTGTCCTGGCGCATCCGAATTTGCCGCATCACCTGCCACGGTTGAGTGCCTTTCGGCATCTCCTGAACTGCGATCAGGGATCGCAGCATCCAGGCCAACGCGCCCACAATCTGCGCAGGCTGTTCTCCTTCGCGCAGCAGGCTATCCAGGAATTCGAGCGCGCGTTCGCTCTGCCGGCTGGCGATCATTTCGGCGAATTGCCACACGGA
>JBGQGH010000031.1:0-27882 GCA_041497315.1 Terriglobia bacterium
CTTCGGTCTATTTCCCGAATCGCGCCGTGCCCATGTTGCCCGAAGCGCTCTCCAACGGCATCTGTTCGCTGAATCCCCAGGTGGATCGCTTGGTGATGAGCGCGATCATGGAAATCGATTCCGAAGGCAACATCGTCGCGTCGCGGTTCGCGACCGGCGTAATTCGCTCCGCCGAGCGGATGACCTATACCAACGTGAACAAAGTCCTCGAAGGCGACGCGGAGATGACTGCGCGCTACGCGCCGCTGGTCGAGCATTTTCGCCGCATGCGCGATCTCGCTCTTCTTCTCAATGCGCGGCGCGCCGGGCGCGGCTCGATCGATTTCGATCTGCCCGAGCGGGTCATCGAGTTTGACGAGAGCGGGAACATGGTGAGCGTCGTGCGCAGCGAGCGCAACATCGCTCACCGCCTGATCGAAGAATTCATGCTCGCGGCGAACCAGGCTGTGGCCGGCTACCTCGAACGCCGGGGCATCGTTTCACTTCACCGCGTGCACGAAAAGCCCGATCCGAAAAAGGTGCTCGAATTCGAGCAGATTGCCAAGACATTCGGTTACACGCTCGGCGTGATTGACCTATCGGAGAAGCGCGTCGTCGTTCGCCACGGCCGGCCGCAGTCCGCTTCGCGCACGGGCCGCGATGCCCGCCGCCGCGAACAACAGATGACGGTTTCGCTTCCCGGCGCGATGGACATTGACATTCGCCCGCAGCACTATCAGCGCTTGACGGCGAAGATTGCGGGCAAACCGGAGGAGCGCATCCTTTCCTACCTGATGCTGCGCTCGCTCAAGCAGGCGCGCTACACCGTCGAGCCGCTGGGCCACTTCGCGCTGGCTTTCGACGAGTACACGCACTTCACTTCGCCGATCCGGCGATATCCCGACCTGATGGTCCATCGCGCACTGAAGTGGGCATTGCTGCATCCCGATGAAGGCGCGCCCGCAGTGCGGAAACCCGGCGGGAAATCAGACGCAGCCGCGGATCGCGGGCCTTACCGCCGCATGGAGCTTGAAGAAGTAGCCGAAGAGTCCTCCGAAGCCGAGCGCCGCGCCGAATCCGCCGAGCGCGAATTGATGGACTGGAAGACGGCGCAGTTCATGGAGAGCCATCTGGGCGAGGAGTACGACGCGCTGATCATCTCCGTGCAAAAATTCGGCTTCTTCGTTGAGCTGATGGAGGTCTTCGTCGAAGGCCTGGTGCCCATCACGATTCTCGAGGAATTGACCGGGGAGCGCTGCTTCTACCGCGAACGCGACCACGCGCTCGTCACCGCGCGCGGCAAGCGTGTCTGGCGGCTCGGCGACCTCATCCGTGTCCGCGCCGACCGCATCGATCCCATGCGCCGCCGTGTCGAGCTTTCGCCCGTCCCGTCATAGGATCGACCTCGCGACCTTTTCATGAGCGGCGTAATTGCGTTATCTTGTCTTGCTTCGTGTGAGGTGAACCGTGGCCGTCCGCAGATGCCCGAAATGTCTCGCCGTGATTCCGGCCGGGGAACCCGCTGCTTTTTCCGACGGAATGGAATGTCCCGGCTGCAAGACGCGCCTCGAGGTCGCGACTGGCAGCCGCATGCTGGCCACCTGGATGGGGCTCGCGGCGGGCTGGGTCGTTTGGCGGTTGACGCGCGGCTCCGGCGGAACGCTGGGCTGGGTTCTGCCGGTCGTTTACAGCTTCCTCGCCTTCAGCTTTGTTTCCGCGCTGGCCACCATGTTCACCGCGGACCTGCGCATCAAGCCCGCGGAGCCCACCCCCGAACCTCTGCATGCGCCCGCAGGCAGCCACGGCGGCGCGCATCACTAAAGAGATCGAAAGCCCCCTTCGCTTTCTGTGCGCCTCTCCCCATTCGTACTATTGACGCCCTTATAAAGCCCCTGAAAAACTCGCATCCATGGCCCGCTATGCGGAATTTTCCGGACGTCGTGTGGAAGTTCTGTATCGCGCGGGAGATATTTTTCTGCCCGCGACGGGCACCCTGGTTGGGGACTCTGGGAAGTCCATTTTCCTCGAGGAGTCTTCGCGCCAGTCCGGGAGAGTCCGGACGTTCCGTTGGGAACTTCCTTATCCCTGCATCGTCAGCCTGAAGGCAGCCGCTGCTCCCACACCTCCATCCGCGCCCGCATTGCTCACAGAAGGCCCAGTGGTGGAGTAGCCCGTACTCTGGTTCCCATCGCAAATCACCCCGCCGCAGGCCCCTGAGAATACGTTTCGCGTTGCCTGCTTGTGCGAGACGCCATTCTTTTGTCATGCTGTCAGCCGCAAATCACCTTCGTGCGGGGAGGGCTGGCGTGAAATCTGAGGTCGGATTTATCGGACTGGGACTGATGGGGCGGCCGATGGTGGCCAATCTATTGAAAGCCAGTTTCCGCGTGACCGTGTGGAACCGTACGCGCGCCCGCGCCGAGGAGCTGGCGAAATCCGGCGCGAGCGTTGCTGCTTCGCCGCGCGAAGCCGCCGCTGCCGCCGACGTGCTGATCACCATGGTCAGTGATCCGCCTGCGCTCGAAAGCGTCCTGTGGGGCGCGGACGGCGCGCTCGCGGGCCTACGCCGCGGGAGCCTCTATCTCGATTCCAGCACCGTCGCTCCGGCGCTCGCCCGCCGCATCGCCGCGGCGTGCGCGGAACGCGGCACGGAATTTCTGGACGCTCCGGTGACCGGCGGCACCTGGGGCGCGGAGAAGGGCGAACTCGTCTTCATGGTCGGCGGAAGCGCGGAAACACTTAAGCGCGCGGAGCCTGTCCTCGGCGCGATGGGTAAGCGCTGGTTCCACCTGGGCCCGCACGGCGCGGGACAAACCGTCAAGCTGGCCATGAACATGATCCTCGCGCTGCAGGTGGATGCGCTGGCCGAGGCGCTGGCTCTCGTGACCGGCGCAGGCATCCCGGGGCAGAACCTGATCGAAGTGCTGCAATCGAGCATGGCGCGTGCCGCGGTGCTCGATATCAAGGCGCCCATGATCCTCGAGCGCAATTACGCGTCGAGTTTTCCCCTGCGCCTGATGCACAAGGACCTCGGCCTCGCGCTCGAACTCGCCAACCAGATCGGGGTGCCGCTGCCGGCTACCGCCGCCGCGCGCGAAATCTACAACAGCGTGAAGGGCGCGGCGAAAGAGGACGTGGACTACGCCGCCGTGGCCACCTTTTGGGATGTGAAGTAATCCGCAGGTTTTGCCCTGCGCGCTTCCAAGTAAGACGCGCGAATGCTTGACTTACGCTTCGTGTTGCGGGATACTAACACTGGTCTTGTAAGGAGAATTGATGAGGCACAGCGTTTCCAAGGTTACATCCAAAGGGCAACTTGTGATCCCGTCCAAGTTGCGGAAAAAACTCGGCATCCGAAAAGGCACGCAGGTTGCGTTCATCGAAGAAGGAAAGCGTCTCGTGATCCAGCCCATCACACCCGATTACGTCCGGAGTCTTCGAGGGTCTCTGAAAGGCACAGCTTCTGCCCTGAGAGTGATCCTCCAAGATCATAAGAAAGACCGCAAACTGTGACTCGCGTTGTACTGGACGCTAGCGCGGTGATGGCTTTCTTCGTGAACCGCGCGGGGGCACAGGAGGTAGAAGAGCTCATCCATCGGGCCCTGGCTGGCAAGGTGGAGTTGTACATGAGCATCGTCAACTGGGGCGAAGTTTACTATGCGACTTGGCAGGAAAGTGGGGAAGAAACGGCCAAGCAGATGGCGGCGGAACTCGCCCAACTGCCGATCGAATTGGTAGATGCCGACCTGGAACTGACCAAGCGCGCCGCTGCTTTTCGAGCAATTCACAAACTCCCCTACGCCGATTCATTTGCGGCGGCGCTGGCGGATCACCGAAACGCGGAGCTCTACACCGCGGATGGGCATTTCTCGCGCGTACAAGCGGAGGTTTCCATTCACTGGATCTCGTGAAATGAAGTCGGTGCCTCCTCCCTTTTCCGGCGATGCCAGCAAGGCCGCCGATGCTGTTAGACACTACGGTTTTGCGGTGGGGGCGAAAAACGACATCGGCAATTCGCGCGAAGTGCGCAGGCCCGCCGGCGCTTTGAGGATTACGGGAATGCAGTTCACCACCACGGCGGCGGTGGCGATGTCGCCGTGCGTGCCGCCGGGAATGGTCATCTTCAGTTGAGGCACGCCGCTGAGTTCGATGGTATCGGCGGGGTCTTTCGCTCCGACATACATCTGCAATTCCATGTAAATCTTTTCTTCGCCGTGTGACGTCCCGCGCGCGATCTGGTGCACTCCGGCGGCCTGGCCCGCAGCCACTTCGAGGAACTCCGTTTTCACTTTTTCTTTCGCCACCACGGGTTGAATCGTTTCCGTGATTTCATCCACTTCCAGACCCAATCCATCGGCCACCATGGCCACCGATTCGGGCAGGCCGTGATGTTTGATTATGCCCGCGGCTACTTTTTCGTTGAATTCCTCCACCGTCATCCCCGCGCCGATTTTTTTCTGCAGCGGCAGGCGGCGCTTCGAAGCGTCCACGATGCGGACCGCGCGCGCGGTATCCACGCGTTGCGAAACCGCGGCGAGTGTAAGCACCATCTTGTCCATCACGAAGCCGGGGTTTACGCCCGTGCCCACCAGCGCAACGCCCCAGTCTTTAGCGGCGGCATCGAGCTTCGCCGCCAGCTCCGGAGACTTCCGGAAGGGGTACGCCAACTCCTCGCACGTCGAAACGACGCAGCATTCCGCTTCGAGGCATTGCGTCAACTGGTCCATTACGTCTTTCAACCACGATGAGGTTGAGTGGATCACCACGTCCGGTGATTCGCCCAGAACCTGCGCTGCGTTCGCGGAGATGGTCACTCCCCACGGCGCGTCCGCTGCGCCCACCACTTCGCCCAGGTCGCGCCCCACTTTGGCGGGATCGACGTCAATCGCGCCGACAATCTCGATGGCCTGTTTTTCCCGCATCAGTCGCGCGATGGCCGCGCCGATGGGTCCGACTCCGAATTGCACTGCCCGGATCTTTTTCTTCACCGTGATCTCCGTCGCCGCAGACGTTGCGGGCGCGCCGTGCAGGGCGACTGGTAACCTTAATGGAATACTCCGCGCGCATCAAGTAGTTGAGGCTTGCGGCGGGGCTCTGCGCTTGTAGCTTTTCCTAGGCAGCTTGTTCCGCACGTCGTGAAGAGGGATAATTCTTCTCTCACACGAAGGGAGAAACCCCGATGCCTGTCCAAAAGTTAAGTGCGCAGGAAGTCGCCGCCGAGCTGGAAAAACTGAAAGGCTGGAGCATACAGGACGGAAATCTTCACCGCGTGTTTGAGTTCTCAGACTTCGTCCACGCCTTCGGCTTCATGGCTAGCGTCGCGCTGGCCGCCGAAGCGATGAATCACCATCCCGACTGGTCGAACAGTTGGAACAAAGTGACCGTGAACCTGGTTACGCACAGCGCCAACGGCCTCACCAAGAACGATTTCGCTCTGGCCGCCAAGATGGACGCGCTCTATCACAAGTGAGAGGAGCTTCATGGCAACGCTGCGGAGGGCAATTCCGGTTGCGGTCATCGCACTCGGCGGGATCTTGACGTTTGCCCCAGAATCGTCAGCGCAGACGCCCAAGATTACGTTGCTCGAGGAGCACGGACAGACCTTCGACTGCCCCGGCGGAAAGATCTATTACGAAGTGACGGGCGCTGGTTCGGGCACGCCACTCATCGTGGTCAATGGCGGGCCCGGCTTCGATCACCGCTACGAGCACATCACCACGGCCTGGGATCAAATCGGGAAAACCCGCAAGGTCGTCTTTTACGATCAGCGCGGCAACGGGCAATCGTTCGGACTCAAACCCGGCCAGCCCAACACCCTCGCCGATCAGATTGACGACCTCGAAGCCCTCCGCGCGCACCTGGGTTTCGATCGCGTCGAACTGCTCGGCCATTCCTGGGGCGGCTACCTCAGCATGGCCTATGCCGCGCGGCATCCCGAGCACATCGCGCACCTGATTCTGGTCGATTCGGCCGCGCCCAAGTGGAGTGACATCATCTTTCTCTTCAGCCAGGTTTTTCCCGAAGCCACCGAGCGCCGCGCCGCCAACACGTTCGCGGACGAGCTGGGCGATCGAAGCGCGACCGATGCATCCATGCGCGAGTATTTCTCGATGCTCTTCTACTCGCCCGAAAAGCGCGATGCGTTCCTCGCTGCCATGCCTGCGGACGCGTTCCACAAAGAAGTCAACCGCTCACTCAACGCCGATATCGGGCGCTTCGATTTGAATCCGGAGATTCGCAAGTTCCATTTCCCCGTGCTGGTGGTCACGGGCCGCTACGACATGAACGTCGCGCCGATCGTGGCCTACCGCATGCACCAGGCCATTCCCGGTTCGCGCTTTGCCGTGTTCGAACGCAGCGGCCACATCCCGATTTACGAGGAACCGGACGCTTTCGTGCGCACACTGGAAGGGTTTTTGACCGGCAAGTAGCGCTCCGAGAGTTTCCGTCATTCGTAGCGCAGCGCGACGATGGCATCCACGCGGGTGGCGCGGCGCGCGGGCAAGGAAGCGGCCAGCAAGGCCACTCCGCCCAGTGCAGCGGCAACGCACGCGAAGACCGCGGGATCCGTGGCGCTCACTCCGAAGAGCAAGCCCGTCAATACGCGCGTCAGCGCCAGCGCTGCCGCCAGCCCCACGGCGATCCCGAATCCGGCGACGCGCAGCGCTTCCCCAACGATCAGCCGGAAAACGGTTCCTGGCTGTGCTCCCAGAGCCATGCGGATGCCGATTTCGTGAGTGCGCCGCGAAACGCTGTACGAGATCACGCCAAAGATTCCGGCCGCGGCGAGAAGCACCGCCGCCACCGCAAAGACACCCAGCAGGAACAGATTGAAGCGCCGCGGCGCGATTGAAGTGGCCAGGTATTGCTCCATCGTCCGAGCGCTTGTGGTGGCGACGTCCGCGTCCACGCCGCGCAGCTCGCGACGCACCGCGCCGGCCAATGACATCGGATCGGTCCGTGTGCGCAAGAGCCAGAATTGGTTATTGGACAGCCAAATAGCGGCATCCTGCGGCGCCTGATGGAAAGGTATGTAAATGTCAAAAGTCGGCGCAGCGTCCAGGCCGAAGTGCTTCACATTTCCGGCCACTCCGACAATCTCGATCTCGCTCCAGCCATCGTTCACATCGTCGATTTGCAGGTGTCCGCCCAGAGGATTTCCTTCAGGCCAGAATCGCCGCGCGAATTCCTCGTTGATGAGTGCGACTCTCGCTGACTGGGACTTGTCGTATTCGTTGAATCCACGGCCCGCCAGCAACGGTACTCCCATGGTCCGGAGGTAGTCGGGCGAAACCGCACGATACTGAGCGGCGGGAACGCGCTCCCGCGGTTCGAGCGGCCGCCCCATCACCCGGAAATCCACCGCGCCCCAGACACCGCTCAGGGGAAGTGCGGAGGTCACGCCCACGGACTCCACGCCCGGCAGTGTTTGGAGCCGCGGCATCAACTGATCCACGAACGAGCCGATCGCTTCACGCTTGACGTATCGGTGTTTTGGCAAAGAGAGACGCACAGCCAGTAAATGGCCGCTTGAAAAACCGGGATTGACGCTCGCCACACGCACAAAACTCTTCAAGAAAAGCCCTGCGCCTGCCAGCAGTACAAGCGAAAGGGCGAACTCGCTCGCGACCAACATGTTTCTGCTGCGACTCCGCCGCTGACCTTCCCCCGCACCCCTGCTGCCTTCTCGAAGTGTTTCATTCAAGTTGGTACGCGAAAGCTGCAGCGCCGGGGTCAAGCCGAATGCCAGGCCGGCCAGCAAGGAAATACAAGCGGTGAACGCCAGTACGATCGCGTCCACATTGATGGCGCCGATGTGCGGAAGGTCCGCAGGAATCACCGCGGCAAGAACTCGGACTCCTACCGCGGCCAGAAAGAATCCCAGCATGCCCCCCAATGCGGCCACCAGGCAACTCTCGACCAACATCTGATTGATCAACCGCGTCCGGGAGGCCCCCAGTGCTGTTCGGATCGCCATCTCACGCTGACGCGCGGAGGCCCGCACCATCCACAAATTTGCCAGATTGGAGCAGGCGATCAAGAGCACCGTGCCCACGGCGCCGAGCAGTATGCAGAGCGCCTTGCGGTAATCTCCGATAATTTGATCGCCGAGCGGAGTGAGAACCACACCTAGTTTTTGCGCGTTCGACTCGGGATAGAGTTGCTTCAGATGCTGCGCAAGCGTGGAGAGTTCTGTTTGGGCCTGTTGCAGAGTAATGCCCTGCTTCAAGCGCCCGACAAATCGCAGAAAGTTTACGGAGCCACGGTTATTCCGCCACGGATCGGAGTCTGGAACAAGCGGAATGGCTACATCAATGTCCCGGGTGGGCAGCAGAAACTGCTGAGGGAGTACGCCCACCAGAAGGTGTCCTGATCCGTTCAACTCGAGAGTCTGGCCTATCAGGCTTGGATCTCCGCCAAAGCGCCGTTGCCACAAGCCGTAACTGATGACGGCGACGCGCGGACGTCCCGGAATATCGTCCTCGAGTTCCAGCAGGCGTCCAGCTGCGGCATTCAGACCCAACATGTGAAACAAATTGCCGGAGACGCGCACCCCTTGAAGTCTTTCTGGCTGGCCACGCCCGGTCAGATTCGCGCTCAGCGTCGCGATCGCGGACACTTCTTCGAGCGAGCGGTTCAGATCGCGATAGTCAATGTAATCCGGAACGCTGAAGGGCCCGTCCTTGTCGTGCCTCTGGCTCATCATGTACACCAGCCTCCCAGGCTCGCTGAACGGAAGTTGGCGGAGCAGCACCGCGTTGACGACACTGAAGATCGCGGAGTTAGCGCCGATTCCCAGCGCAAGCGTCAGCACGGCAACCGTTGTGAACCCGGGATTTTTTCTCAGGCTCCGCAAGCCGTAATGCACGTCCTGCCAGAAGGATTCCATGTGATTCTCCCCTCGAAGTCGTAGCCGCCAGCGGCGCTCCTAAGGAGGAAGACAAACGCCGCCGGCGGCTTGGGTTCGAGCATGTCTGGGACGACTGTACCCGGCGCACTTGAATGAATCAAATTGTTTGATTTCATAAGTAAAATGAATTACGCTCATATGGTGTTTAGGGAGGTGAGCCGGTGAGCCTGGAAATGCGCCATCTGAAGCTGGTGGCCGCGGTCGCGGAGGAAGGAAGCGTCACGCGCGCCGGTGCGCGCCTGCATTTGACGCAATCTGCCCTCAGCCACCAATTGCGCGACGCCGAGGAGCAGCTCGGCACTTCGCTCTTCCGTCGCATCCACCGCAAGATGATCCTCACGCCCGCCGGCGAACGCCTGCTGCGCTCTGCGCAAACCGTGATGGCCGAAATGGAACGCGCCGAAAAAGAGATCGGCCGCATGGCGAACGGCCACGAGGGCGTGCTTCGCCTCTGCACGCAATGCTACACCTGCTACCACTGGCTGCCCGCGCGAATGAAAATCTTTCAGCGCAATCATCCCGGCGTGGAATTTCAAGTGAACGTGGAGGACACCCCGAATCCGATTCCCGCCCTGATCGAGGGAAAGCTGGATCTTGCGCTGATCAACCTGCCCGTGCGGGACCGCCGCGTGGTCTACACGCCGCTGTTCGAAGACGAACTCCTGGCCGTCCTCGCGCCCAACCATCCCAAATCCTCGCGGCCGTTTTTGGAGCCGGAGGACTTCATCGGCGAAGACGTCATCATCTATCCCCCGAAAGAGGAGAGCACCCTGCTGTTGCGCTTCCTCACCCCGGCGGGCGTCGTGCCGCGCAACGTCCGCCAGGTGATGTTGACCGAAGCGATCCTCGAACTGGTGAAGGCAGGTCTGGGCATCGGCATGTTGGCGCGCTGGGCCATCGCGCCGCAGCTTCGCGCCGGGACCGTCCGCGCGCTGCCGCTGGGACGCGACGGTTTTCGGCGCACCTGGAGCGCGGCGACATTGCGCAGCCGCGAGGTGCCGCAGTACGTACATGAGTTCGTGGACCTGCTGGTGAAGCATCCCATCCCGTGCGAACTAACCGGAAGATCCCGCAGCCGCGCGCGTGGGCGTTCGCGAATGCGTTGCACGCCCATACGGCCGCCGCAAAATCTCCTCACGGAGTGGAAGCCGCTCCGCCGGGGCTAGTCCCAGGCTCTCGAAGCCGGCACTCGATCGCCCCGCGGCGCGCCGATAGAGATTGAAGGCGCCGTCGAGAGACGATAGACTTCGCCGTCTCACTCACCATTCGTAAACGTTCCCGCGAGGAGGCCTGCGCGTCGTGCTCCCGGAGCGCCCAACTTCCAACGCCCGGCCTGACCCCGCAAATCCTGACGCGCTCAAGCGCGCGATGGGCCTTTTCCCCGCGGCGGCAATGGTCGTCGGCATCATTCTGGGCGCCGCGATCTTCGTGCAGCCGTCGGAGATTGGACGGCATATCCCCAGCATTCCCGGCATGCTGGCCATGTGGGTCTTCGCGGGCGTGCTGACGTTTTGCGGCGCACTTGTCTGCGCCGAACTCGCCTCGGCGTTCCCGCAGACGGGCGGCGTGTACATCTTTCTGAAGGAAGGCGTTTCGCCCGCCGCGGGATTTCTGTGGGGCTGGGCGATGTTCTGGGTGATTCACTCTGGAATCATCGCCGCCACGGCGGTGATTTTCGCGCGCTACGTTGGCTATTTCACGCCGCTCGGCGACGCGGGCACGCGCGCCGTGGCCATCGGCGTGATTTTCCTTCTCTCCGTCGTCAACTATCTCGGCGTGCGGCAAGGCAGCGCCGTGCAGACCGTACTGACATCCGCGAAGGTGCTCGCTGTCGCGTTGATTCTCATTTTTGTTTTCACACTCAGCGCGCCGAGCCGTGCGGTTGCGCCGGCCGCGCCGCCTGCAGCGTTGCCGGGGCTGCGCGAATTCCTTCTCGCGCTTATCGCCGGCCTCTATGCATTCGGCGGCTGGCACATGGTCACATATGCAGCGGGCGAGACACGCGACGCCGCGCGGACAATTCCCCGCGCGCTGCTCATCGGCACGCTCGTTGTTACCGGGTGTTACGTGGCGCTCAATGCTGCGTACCTGCACGTCCTGCCGCTCGCGCAGCTTATTTCTTCCCAGCGCGTGGCGGCGGACGCAGCAAACGCGCTGGTGGGCGCGTGGGGAGCGGGCGCGGTTTCGGCCCTGGTGATCATGTCGTCGTTCGGCTCGCTCAACGGGATCATTCTCGCCGGCCCCCGCGTGTACTTCGCGATGGCCAAGGATGGTCTGGCGTTTCGCTGGCTCGGCGCGGTGCATCCGCGCTTCCAGACGCCGCACGCGGCGATCTTGCTGCAGGCCGTCTGGTCGAGCGTTCTGGTAGCGGTAGGAACGTATCGCTGGTTGTTTACGCGTGTGATTTATACCGAGTGGCTTTTTTTCGCGGTGATGACCATCGGACTCTTCCGCCTGCGGCGGCGCGCGGACTACGCGCCACGGTTACGCTCTTGGGGATATCCAGTGGTTCCGGTCCTGTTTGCCGCGGCGTGCGCGGCCATCGTGATCAATCAGGTCGTGGCCGATCCGAAGGAAAGCTTCACCGGACTCCTCCTGGTCGCTGCAGGATTGCCGGTTTACTATCTCTGGGCGCGAAAGGCGGATTCGGCTGCGAAATCACAAAGGGGCAACTGATGGCAATCATCGACGTTCACAACCACTACTATCCGCCGGCGTATCTCGATGCGCTGCGCGCGGGCGGCAGCAACGTGAAAATTACGACGGACGCCGAGGGCGATCCTTGGCTGCACTATCCGGGCGACTACAACATCGCCGTGCGCGGCCACCGGGACATCGATTATCGCGAGGGCGTGCTGCGCGAGCTGGGCGTGGACACGCAGTTGATCTCGCTGACCACGCCGGGCACGCACGTGGAATCCGCGGCTACGGCCGCGCGCCTGGCGAGCCTGGTGAACGATGTGTTCGCGCAGGTGGTTGCCGGCAAGAAGGGCCGTTTCGCCGCGCTGGCTACGCTGCCGCTCAACGACCCGGCCGCTTCGGTGAAGGAGCTGGAGCGAGCGGTGACGAAGCTCGGCATGCGCGGCGCGATGGTCTTCAGCAACGTGAACAGCGTGGCGCTCGCGGATGCGCGCTTCTGGCCACTCTACGAGGCGGCGAACTCGCTCGATGCGGTCCTGTACATCCATCCCACGAACCCGGTGAACGTTCAGGCCATGACGGAATACTGGCTGATGCCGCTGGTGGGATTCCTTTTCGATACCACGCTCGCAGCGGCGCATCTGGTCTTCGCGGGAGTGCCGGAGAAATTCCCTCACATTCGCTGGGTGCTGAGCCACCTCGGCGGCGCGATTCCGTATCTTGCCGAGAGGCTGGACCGCGGCTTCCATGCGTTCCGGGAATGCCGCGCGAATATTCCGCGCCCGCCGAGCGAATACCTGAAGGAATTCTACTTCGACACGGTGAACTTCGACCGCGACGCGCTGCTGTGCGCGATCGCGTTCGCCGGCGCGAACCACATTCTTGCCGGGAGCGATTACCCGCATCAGATCGGCAGCATTCCGGCGATGCTCGAAGCGATTCGCGGTCTGCCGATTCCGGAAAAAGATAGGGTGGCGATTCTGGGCGGAAACCCAGCGCGATTGTTGCGCCTGGAGTGACGGCCTTGAAACCACGGATGGACACGGATTCACACGGAACTCGAGCGCCAGAAATCCTCGAGCTTGCTCACGGGCCTCTTTCCGCGAACCTAGGCACTGTAGGCGCTGAAGCATCGGACTCCCGCAGATTCTAACGCCCTAGTGAGTTATAAGGGTGGTATCCTCCCGCAATGCGCCGAGGAAAAGAGAAACAAAATGCCACCCGCCGGCCTCTTGCCTACGCATTCATTCGTGTTTGCTTGACACTCTTTTTACTAATTCTGCCCACTGGCGTCTTCGTTCTCTCCTTACTCGGAGAAGACGCACAGGACATCGACACCCTCGCTGCATTGGTTGCCAAACAGATTTCGAAGACAGGAGCGAAGACAGTTGCAGTGGCTCCATTCGCGACTCTAGACGCCCGCCTCCATGGATTACCAAAGCTGCTAAGGGAGCAATTCGAACTTAGCTTCGCGCAGAGTGGCGCGACCTTAAAGATTCTTCATGAGACTGACCTGCGCCCATTTCTGAAGGACCTTCATCTTCAGACGCTGGATCTAAGGTCCCAAGAGGCCTACTTGCTTGCCGCCTTGAAAGCCGGAGCTGATGCGGTGGTGCTTGGTCACGTCGAGGAAAAAGGTAAATCGCTCAAACTATCCATCGACATCGAGTACTTTGGGGCCGGTCGGCGACGGCTAGTAGGGCCAAGCGCTCGGCTCGACAGGCCGGCGAAAATGTCAACCTCCAATGACGCACCCGTTCAGGACCCGGAGACCGGGGTTTATCTACCTGGGACCGGCGGCGTGGGGTTTCCAGAGTGCCAGGCCTGCCCGCTGCCTTCCTATACAGACCAAGCGCGCTCTGACAAGTGGCAGGGAGTTGTGCTACTCCAATTGACGATTACTTCTGTTGGAAAGGCCACCGATATTGTAATTGTGAAGTCCGCGGGTCATGGGCTGGACGAGCAAGCGCTGGCGGCCGTCAGTAAATGGAGATTCAAACCTGCGAAAGGCCCGGATGGAAAACCAGTCCCCGTGCGCACCACAGCCGAGATCAATTTCCGACTGATCTAGGTCACTCCGCGTCAAATATCGGTCAGTGGCCGCACGATAATTTTTCCGCCGAGGGAGACATGCGGAGCCCCTTGCGCGATTTTCGTGGCGTCGGCGAGAGAGCCTGCGCGAAGCAGGGAGACACCATACGTGGGGACGCGGAGGAACACAGAGACAGCGCACAGGCCATAGGCCTGTGCCACTGAGGCCTAACGAAGGGCGAGCTCAAGGAATCGGGAGCCGGGGACGGGGTTGTGGCGGTAAGCGGCGATTTCGCGGAAGCCGAGCGCGGCGTAGAGAGATTGCGCTTCGGTCATGGAAGGCAGCGTATCGAGGCGCATGCGCTGATAACCGATTTCGCGCGCGGCTGCAATGACGGCGAGGGCGAGCGCGCGGCCGATCTTCTTGCTGCGGAACGCGGGGCGGACGTAGAGGCGCTTCATCTCGCAGGTGGAGTCGTCAAGTTTGCGCAGGGCCACACAACCAGCGAGGTTTTCCTTCCTGTATTCATCCCAATAAGCCAGAAGAAGCCTGCCATGCGGCGGGGCGTAATCGCCGGGAAGCGAGGCGAGTTCACAATCGAAATTCTGGAAGCAGAGGTCGACGCCGAGCGACGCGGCATATTCGAGGAAAAGAGAGCGCGCGTTTTCGACCAATTCGGGCGTGGCTGCTGGAAGGATGTGAAGCATGGCGGTTCTAGATCTCATTTTGCGGCGAAGTGCGGTCTCTGGCGAGGGTTGCGAGCGCCGATAGGGGCGGGCGAAAAGTCCATTTTGGCTGGACGGATTCTCAGACGCGAACTTGGGCGTGAATCACCATTCCACGCACAAAAAGCGCTGCGCATCTCAACTTGACAAGGGACTTCACGACAAGTAGAAGTGGCTGGCCTCGGCGTAAGAGATGAATCCGGTTGGCCAAGAACAATCTGAAACGCGCTGCAAAGTTGTGGCGTCCCGTCTGGCGAGAGAGTGTGCGGAGACAATCTGCGAAGTACGAGTGGCCGAACTCAAAACTCAAATGAGGTGGAAGAGCATGAGAGGCGTCAATCGGTGGTGTCGCAATTTGTCCGTGGCGGTGCTGGGCGCGGCGCTGTGCGCCGCGGCGGGGTTCGCACAACAGCGCCGAGGCCCGCAGGGAGAGGACCAGGGCGGCCTGCGATTCCGTTTCCTCGGGCCGACGGTCGGCAACCGCATCGCGTCGGTGGCGGGAATTCCCGGCGACCCGAGCACGTACTACGCCGGAGCGGCTTCGGGCGGCGTCTGGAAATCCACGGACGGCGGCAACCAGTGGCTACCGATTTTTGACAGCCAGCTCGCGGCGGCGATTGGCGCGCTCGCCGTGGCGCCCTCCGACCCCAAAGTAGTGTGGGCGGGGACGGGAGAAGCGTGGGCCATCCGCGACGTCGATGTGATGGGCAACGGTGTTTACAAGTCCACCGACGGCGGAAAAACCTGGACGAACATGGGCTTGGCCGAGACGGGGCGCATCGGCCGCGTGGTGGTGCATCCGACCAACGCTGACATCGTTTTCGTGTGCGCGCTTGGGCGCATGACCGGCCCGCAGCAGGAACGCGGCGTTTACCGAACGATGGACGGCGGCAAGACCTGGGAGCGCGTGCTGTTCGCGGACGAAAACACGGGATGCTCCGGGCTTTCGATGGACGCGCACAACTCGCGGGTGCTGTTCGCAGGGACGTGGCAGGTGGAGATGCACACGTACGCGGAACTCAGCGGCGGGCCCGGAAGCGGAATCCATGTGTCCCGCGACGGGGGGACGACGTGGATACGGATTCAGGGACACGGGCTGCCGCGATCGCCTCTGGGCAAGATTGACGTGGCCGTGGCGCCGACGAATTCCGACCGCGTGTACGCACTGATCCAGACGGCGGACCAGGGTTCACTGTGGCGCTCGGACGACGGCGGCGAAAACTGGCGGGTGGTGAACTGGGACCGCGCGCTGATCGGGCGAGCGGGGTATTACATCCGCCTGGCGGTTTCGACGGGAAACGAAAACGAAGTGATGGTGTCCAACAGCAGCTTCCACCTTTCAGTGGATGGCGGCGAGACGTTTCGCCCCATGCCGTGGGGTGGCGATAACCACGACATCTGGATCGATCCGCTCGACCCGAACCGGTTCGTCATCACGAATGACGGCGGGATGAACATCACCACCGTGCACGGGCGCGGATTCAACCGCGTGCAGTTGCCGGTCGGGCAGATGTACCACGTGGCCGTGGACAATCAGATTCCTTACTACGTCTACGGGAACATGCAGGACGACGGAAACATGCGCGGCCCGAGCACTTCGTTCGCGGGATTCGGATTCAGCGCGGCCGGCGGGCAGCCGGGCTGGGACCACGGGATGGGCGGATGCGAATCGGGCTTCACCGTGCCGGACGTGACCGACCCGGACATTGTGTGGGCAACGTGTTACGGCGACGAAGTGACGCGGTGGGACGCGAAGACAAAGCTGGCGCGCTCGGTGAGTCCGTGGCTGCACACTTTGGATTCGCCGCCAAACGACACGAAGTACCGCTGCCACTGGACGCCGCCGCTGGCCATCGATCCCTTCGACCACAACACCGTCTATTACGGCTGCCAGGTGATTTTCAAGACGACAAACGGCGGCCAAAGCTGGAGCGTGATCAGTCCGGACCTCTCCACGCAGGAGCCCAGCAGGATCATTCCCTCCGGCGGAATCGTCGGCGACAACTTGGGCCAGTTTTACGGCGAAGTGGTGTTTGCCATCGCGCCATCGGAAATCCAGAAAGGCATGATCTGGGCGGGCACCAACGACGGCAAGGTCTGGCACACGAAAGACGGTGGCGGAAAGTGGACCGACGTCACGAAAAACATCAGCGGCATGGCTCCGTGGGGCACCATCACGAAGATCGAGCCTTCGCATTTCGATCCGGGCACGGCGTACATTTCCGTGGACTACCACTTGATGGACAACCGCGATCCATACATTTTCAAAACCACGGATTTCGGCCAGACCTGGAAATCCGTGACGGGTGATTTGCCAAAGCATCAGCTCTCGTACGTCCGCGCGATCACGGAGAACCCAAATCGCAAAGGCATGCTCTTCGCCGGGACCGGGAACGGCTTCTATTATTCGCTGGACGACGGCGCGCACTGGACGGGGCTAGCGGCGGGACTGCCCCATGCACCAGTTTCCTGGATCGTGGTGCAGAAACATTTCCACGATGTGGTGATCTCGACTTACGGTCGCGGCTTTTACGTCCTGGACGACATCACGCCGCTCGAGCAGATGGCGCAGGACCCTTCCGATGCCGCGGTGCGGTTCTTCGCGCCGAAGTCCGCGTACCGATTCGTGCGCAACTCGCGAACCTTCCTGAATTATTCGCTGAAGGCGGCTCCGCAGGCGCCTGTGCAAATCGAAATCAGCGACGCACAGGGGAACAAAGTCCGTGAGTTGCGAGCGCCGGGGCGTGCGGGCCTCAACCGAATGGCCTGGGACCTGCACTACGACGGCCCGCGCCTGATCGCGCTGCGCACGACGCCTCCGGAGAATCCCCACATCTGGGAGGAGCCGAGATTTCGTGGGCAGGATTCGCGGCCCATCACGCATTGGGGAATGTCGGCGAACCAACTGGGAGCCATCGTCGCGCCGGGCAAGTACACGGTGAAGCTCACGGTGGACGGGCAATCGTATACGCAAACGATTGAGGTGCTGCGCGATCCGCGCACGACGGGGACGCCGGCGGATATCGAAGAGTCCGTAAAGTTCCAGCGGCGAATCCTGGACGATGTGAGCGCTGTCTCCGACATGGTGAACCAGATGGAATGGCTGCGCAAACAGCTCGACGACATCGAGAAGATGCTCCGCGGGCCGAAAGAGAAGGCAGACCTACTGAAGTCCGTGCAGGGGATGAATCAGAAGATCCAGGACGTCGAGTACAAGCTGGTTTCGAAAGCGCTGACGACGAGTGACGACAAGTATTTCGTGTCGGCGTACAAGGCCTATTTCAATCTTCTGTGGTTAAACGGCGAGGTGGGCACGGGAGCGGGTGACGTAGCCGGCGGCGCTGATTACGGTCCGACTGATACCGCAAAAGGCTTGCTGGAGATGATCGAGAAGGACATTAACGCCGCGAAGGCCGAGTACCGCGCCCTGATGGAGAAGGATGTGCCGGCGTTCAACCGCTCGCTCGCGGAAAAGGGCGTCACGCTGATCGTCGCAACGCTACCGCCTCTGACGCCGCCCGCGGCGGAGGGCTCGGAGCCATAGAACTCACGCTGAAGTTTCAAGACTTCCACGAAGGCGCGAAGGCCGCTCCCTGCGCCTCTTTCCCGCTGTCGGCTTATGCTAAAGTAGTGTGAAGAAATAGGCCCATAGCTCAGTTGGTTAGAGCGGGCCGACTCGGTTGGCCAGGTCGGCGGCAGAGCGCAGCAAGGCATTGAGTTTGGTTAGAGGACAGGCCCGTAGCTCAGTTGGTTAGAGCGCCACCTTGACACGGTGGAGGTCTGCGGTTCGAGCCCGCACGGGCCTACCATTCCTTCTCCTGCCGGTAAGACCGACAGAACCTGGCGCAGTTTGAGGATTCCTGACTTATACTCCCGCTGCTTCATCAAGGAGAAACCAATGCTACGCCGCTGCTTCTTCCTGCTGTTATTGCTGGCGTTTACCGTTCCTGCGCTGGCTCAAGCTCAAACCCAGACCCCGAAGCGCGTGGCTATCCGCGCGGGGAAACTCATCGACGGGAAGAGCGACCGCCCGATTCTGAACGCGCTGATCTTGATTGAAGGCGACCGCATCGTTTCGATCACTCCCGGAGGCGCGCCACCCGCGGGTGTGGAGCTGGTGGACCTTTCGCGCGCCACCGTGCTGCCGGGACTGATCGATACGCACACGCATCTTCTTCTCAACGGCGACATCACCGCGGAGGAGTACGACGAGCAGCTTCTGAAGCAGTCCATCCCCTACCGAGCGATTCTGGGCGCGCGGAACGCACGCATTGCGCTCGAGCACGGTTTCACCACGCTGCGCGACGTCGAAACCGAAGGCGCGATGTACGCAGACGCGGACGTGAAAGCGGCGATCGAGCGCGGCGAAGTCCCCGGCCCGCGGCTGCAAGTGTCCACACGCGCGATGGCTCCGACGGGAATGTATCCGCTGCAGGGATATTCGTGGGAACTCGAGATGTCGCACGGGGTGCAGGTGGTGGACGGCGCGGAGAACGCGCGGCGCGCGGTTCGCGAACAGGTGATGCACGGCGCGGACTGGATCAAGTATTACTCCGACCGGCGTTATTTCTACGGGGCTGACGGCGTGCTGCACAGTTGGGTGAACTTCACCGACGAAGAAGCGCGCGCGATTGTGGAGGAAACGCACCGCCTTGGGAAAAAAGTGGCCGCGCACGCCATCGGGTCCGATGGGATTGCAGCGGCGCTGCGCGCGGGAGTAGATACCATCGAGCACGGCGACGGCCTGACGGATGAACTGATCGACATCATGATGCGCAAGGGCATGTATTGGGTGCCAACGATCACGGTGGGTGCGTACGTCGCGCCGGGACGCGGCGGCAACTGGCCGAAAATGGTGGAGACCGAACGCCTCGCGTTTGGCCGCGCTCTACAAAAGGGGGTCAAGATTGCCCTGGGCACCGACGCCGGCGGCTTTGACTGGAAAGTATTGGCACAGGCGAGCGAGTTTCGCTACTACGTCGAGTACGGCATGACGCCGATGCAGGCGATTCGCAGCGCAACCACCGTGGCCGCGGAGCTTCTTGGTTGGAGCGACCGGATCGGCTCGCTCGAAGCAGGGAAACTTGCGGACCTGATCGCGGTCGCGGGAGATCCGCTCGCCGACATCACCGAACTCGAGCGCGTGAAGTTCGTAATGAAGGGCGGGAAAGTTTACAAGAACGAGATCAAGTAACGCATTCACCGGCGAAATCGCGTGTGGCAACAGAATTACACACCAGTGGCCGATAGCCTGGCGCTTTCCGCGTTGGCGGCGGCGCTGCCAATCTTCGTGCTCCTCTATTTGATGGGCGTGAAGCGCAAGCCCGCGTGGGTGGCGAGCTTGGCGGGGCTTGCAAGCGCGGCCATTGTCGCCGTTGCAATCTACCGCATGCCCGTGATGACGATGCTGAGTGCGGTAGCGTACGGCGCGGCGTTCGGACTTTTTCCGATCGGCTGGGTGGTTTTCGCGGCCATCCTTCTTTTCCGCATCACCGTGGACGCGGGAAAATTTCAGATCGTGCGTGATTCGGTGGGCAGCTTGACGCCCGATCGCCGATTGCAGGCCATGCTGATCGCGTTCGCGTTCGGCGCGTTCATCGAAGGTGCGGCAGGCTTCGGGACGCCGGTCGCGGTTGCGGGCGCGATGTTGGCCGGGCTCGGATTCTCCCCTTTTTATGCGGCGGCGCTCTGCTTGCTGGCGAATACGGCGCCGGTTGCGTTCGGCTCAATCGGGATTCCACTCGTCACGCTAGCGGCCGTCACCGGACTGCCGCTCGATCATCTGAGCTCTGCGGTGGGACGCATTTGCGCGCCGGTGTCGCTGATTGTGCCGGGGTACCTGGTGCTGGTGATGGGCGGGTGGAAGGCGTTGCGCGGCGTCCTTCCCGCCGCGATCGTCTGCGGCGTGACGTTCGCCGGGATGCAGCTTGCGATTTCAAATCTGGTCGGGCCACAGTTGACGGACATCCTCAGCTCGCTCGCCGCGATCACGGCGCTCGTGCTGCTCTTCCGTGTGTGGAAGCCGCGCGATTCCTTCGTGCTCGAAGGCGTGGAGGCCTCGACGTCGCGCCCGGCGAGTCACTCCGCGAAAGAATTGCTCGAAGCCTGGGGTGCCTACGCATTACTCGTAGTCGCGGTCGTGCTCTGGGGAATCGTACGAGTGAAGACAGCCCTCGACCATTTCACCATTTCGTTTTCTTGGCCCGGGCTGCACAACCAGATCCAGCGAATGCCGCCCATCGCGCCGCACGCCGCTCCTTACCCCGCGGTTTACAATTTCACCTGGCTCTCGGCCTCGGGCACGGCGTGTTTTCTCGCCGCGGTGCTGGCCGCGTTTCTAGTGCTGCGGATGCGGCCGCGCCAGTTTGCCCGGAGCTTCGTCGAGACAAACCGCAAGATGCTTTTCCCGGTGATCACCATCGCTGCCGTGCTCGCCCTGGCCGTCCTGATGAATTATTCCGGCGCGACAGCCACGCTCGGCCTGGCCTTTGCTGCGACCGGGAAATTCTTCCCGCCGTTCAGCGCGCTGCTGGGATGGCTAGGTGTTTTTCTTTCCGGGTCGGACACTTCCGCCAATGCGCTCTTCGGAAATCTTCAGGTGATCACTGCTGGGCGCCTAGGCCTGAACCCCGTCCTGATGGCCGCGGCGAATTCGAGCGGCGGCGTGATGGGAAAGATGATCAGCCTGCAGAGTATCGCGGTGGCCGCGGCGGCCACGGCCATGCCATCGTCCGATGAGTCGAAGCTCTTCCGCTTCACGCTGCGGCACAGTTTAATTCTGGTCGCGGCAATCGCGCTGGTCACCACTCTTTACGCTTACGTTGTGCCGCACTGGATGCCCTAAGAATTCATCCCGAGCCATCTGTGAATCCCACGTCGGTGGCGCGGGCGCGTTCACCAGAACAACTCGGTTTCGACCGGCAGGTTGTAGTCCACGCCATCCACGTCGAAGCCGAAAAGATTGCGAAACTCGCGTCGGAAGCCTTCAAAGTCGGTCAGGGTGAGCAGATTCTCGGTGGTCACGTTTGGCCAGGCTGCGGTGACACTGGCCTGCACTTCGGGGCGGAGTTCGCGATCGTCGAGGCGAATGCGTCGCTTGTCGTCGAGCACGGGCGCCTTTCCCGCGGCGAGATGATCGAAAAAGAGCCGACGCATCTGTTCGATGGGATTTTCTTCGAGGCCGAGGCGCTTCATGGCCGGCGGCAGCAGGCTCAGATAAAGCGGCACGATGGGAATGGCCGAAGAAGCCTGCGTGACGACGGCTTTGTTCACAGAGACCCAGGCGTGACCGCCCAGGCGATTCGCGAGCGTGGCGTCAAGTTCCGCGGCGGCGGCTTCGAGGTCCTGCTTGGCGCGGCCGATGGTGCCGTCGCGATAGATCGGCCAAGTGACGGCCGGGCCGATGTAGGAATAGGCCAGCGTGCGCGCGCCGGGTGCCAACAGATTTTCGTCGAGCAGCGCCTGCATCCAGAGTTTCCAGTCGTCGCCGCCCATGACGGCGACGGTGTCCGCGATTTCCGGTTCGTTGGCCGGTTCGATGGTGATGGTATTCACTTTTTGGGAGTCGAGCTCGATCGTCTTGTTGGTGTAGGCCGCGCCGATGGGCTTGAGCACGGCACTGAAGACCTGACCCGTGCGCGGATGCGTGCGCTTGGGCGAAGCCAGACTGTAGATCACCAAATCTATGGGGGCCATGTTCGCGCGGATGCTTTCGAGCGCGTTGCGCTTGATCTCGTCGGAGAAAGCGTCGCCATTGATGCTGGCGGCGAAGAGTCCGTCCTTTTTTGCGTGCTGGTGGAAGCCAACCGTGTTGTACCAGCCCGCCGTCGCGGTGCGCGTGCCGTCGGGAGGGCGCTCGAAGAAAACGCCGAGCGTGCGCGCCTGAAATCCCCAGGCGGCGGCGATGCGCGAGGCCAGGCCGTAGCCGGTCGAAGCGCCGATGACCAGGACGTTGCGCGGGCCGGCGATTTGCGCGGGGCGATGCTCGGTGATGGAGCGGACTTGGTGCTCGATATTGAGCCGGCATCCTTCGGGATGTGCGCTGACGCAGATGAATCCGCGGGCGCGCATTTTGACGGCTTGAGCGGACATGGCTAGGAGGACTCCCGTGATTCGTGATCCGTGACTCGTGACTCGTGAATCCGGACGCGTGATTCGTGACTGGTGACAGGTGACTCGTGAATCGTGACTGGTGACTCGTGAAAGGCGAGAGTGTGGATTCGACCGTTGGACTGTGAAAATCGCGCGTTGGCGGAGACGCCCCCGTTTGTTTTCAATAGGTTGCAGACTCTTGGACGTACCCCCCCACCCCCCCTGTATTTGTAAGTGATGGCGGGTAAGGAGTTAGGTGTAGGGTATCGCGTAAGAGTGGCAGGGAATAGACTTAAAGTCCCGTAGAATCTGCAGTTATGGACAGTTGCGTAAGTGATGGCGGGTAAGGAGTTGGAAGTTAACAATAATCGGAGCTGACCCGTGATCCGTCCCTCGACTACGCCCGCCACAGCGGGCAAGCTCGGGATGAATTCGCCGTGATCCGTGGGGACGAACACGGAGAAATGTTGAAGGGTTGAAGGGTTCAAAGGTTGAAGGGACGGAAGAACAGGGGCCACGGGCGGGCGGACGGATAGTGTACGAGTCTGGATGCGAGCCGAGTTGGCCGGGAACGCCGAGTTTCGCATGGAGATGTCTTGCCCAGACGCACCTTGGGCCCGCCTGCCATGCCTTCGGTAGGCAAGCGGCGGGCAGGCCTCTACTCCCATTATAACCGACGGGTCAAAGTTTTCAGGACTGAAGAGTGGGTGGAGAGCCTTGAGTGGCGGGATAGCTCTGCCTAGGTGTGGGAATTCGAGATCGGCGATTGTTAAGGGCCTAGTGCCCGACTAGAAGTGAAATGAGGTCTGATGAAGTAGAAATAGGCGCGCGCGCGGGGCAGCTCAAGGTTCTCATAAAGGGGCACTCGTCGGTATCGGCCCGGAACCTTGCTCAGAGCTCTCGAATATAGCGAGCAAGCTGTCGATGCGACTGAAAACCTCGTCGAAAGTGAGAATCGTCACTCCTGCAACTCTTTCACGAAACCGCTCAAACGAACGCTTCCGTTTGTCGTCGGTCAGTTCATGGGCGGCATTTCCTGCAATAATCACGCATCGAGGTTCACCCGCTGATATCTGGATGGATTGGTCGTGAGCTAGGGTATGGACTTCGTGCATCAAGGATTCGCGGTATTCCAGCACCTGCGATATGGCTCCTGAAAGGTCCCGGGAGGGTGGGAAGGCGGTCTGTCGATACTCTCCGCCCAAGAGTGATGTTTGTGGCGTCTTGATCTCAACTAGAACGGCTGTCCTTGAAGACTCAATTCTGCAGAGGAAATCCACGAGGTTGCCGTGCCTGTTGTCGACTCGCTTGCCGCCGACGTATGCCTTGTCCTTAATCACGACGACTGGATACGCGAATAGTTGGGATAAAACGAGAGTATGTTTGGCCAAAATTTTCTGCCAAGACTCTTCTTCGTCTTTCTGGGAATTATCGGTCCAGACTTTAAGGATCGCGCGGAGGTTTGCCAAGCCAACCAGGGCGTTTAGCGCCGTAAGATCAAACTCGGGGGTTGCGATCTGATCTGCAGTTTCTGGACGCTCGGCGATCCATTTGAGCACTCGGCGGAGGGTTTCGATCGCATCTGCCTGATTTGCCGACAGGAATTCATTGAGTTCCGCCTCGCCGAGCCGCAGGAACGTTGCCAGGTTTTGTTCAATCTTTAGGAACTCGACGCGGCCTTGGGGCACGCCCTCCCTGCCGTGCACTCGATAGAGCGCGGCTAAGTCGTGAAGGAATGAGAGCAGTTCGCCGGCTTTGATCTCCAATTGAAACTGTTCGCCTTTTTTCAGGGATGAGAGCGGTTTCGCGTCGAAGTCCTCCCAAGCCTCTCTAAGGCCTTTGCGCTGATAAAGAAAGCGCCCGCGGACGCAGGCGGCAGAATCGGAAGGGTTGTCGACGATTTGCGGTCGAAATACGAGTCGAACTTGCTGCCCGTCGCGGATCACAATGTCGGAGCAGTCAGCGGAGTGGCGGGACGTAGACTGAATGTTTACTCTTTCCATTTGGGGCGACCGGACGCGCCGTTGCCTAAGTCTGATGAAAGGGAGCCGCGGCCAGAAAGCGGCTCCCTTCCCACCGTTCATGCATTCGCGGCCTTGTACTTTTCGAGGAGATAGGATTTTAGTTCGGATTCCACCTCCGCGTAGAGTTGGCGATAAACATTCTCGTACTTACCCACTGCGTTGGGGTTTTTCCCAAGGGTTGTGTGCGTCTCGTAGAGGATTCGGATAAGACGTCCTCCAATCCTCTTGTAGATGACCTTCGGGTCGACGAGCCAAGAAACCTCTCCATCTTTCACCTGTAGCAGGGCGCGGAAGGCCGCTAGGAGTGGTATTAGCCATCCGTCAGCGACTCTGTACTTGACCTCTTCTCCCGTTAGGGGGAGTTTGTCCGTGGTCCGTTGTAATTGCTTTACTGCACCTTCCCACTGGACGAATTTCCCGCCCGGCACATGTGCAAGGTAGTGGTCTTTGGCATGAGCGATCAAATGTTCGTACAACTCAAGTACGTCGGGCACAACGGGAGAGAGAGGTCTAAATCTATCCGGTTCATTGATGAAAAGTTCAAAGCAACGCTTCTTGCTGGTGTATGCGACGATTGGCTGCGTGTCTTTATCATAGATGAGGCAATTGACGGCAGTCAGTCGACAAATCACCCTTTCAATGTCCTCTGGCTTGTCATGGTTCTCGACGTAGCCGATTAGGTCCTTGTAGGGTTTGTTGTTCAGCGCTTCCTTCAGCCACTCGAACTTGTCTTGGTATTCTGCGAGAGTCTTTTCCTTTAGTGGAACAGTTCGGTTTCTTCCCTCAGCGATGTCGGCCAGATTCTTGGCATCGACGCCAACCTGGATGTCGAAATTGCAGTATTGGCGTTGCGTACTGTCGTCCATCTGTTTGAAACCATTTTGGACCAATTCCTCGATCAACTTGAGAGTGTGACCTCCGTTGTAGAGTCCCTGGCCACGCTCGGTGTCAACGACAAACACCAGAAGGCCCTTCTCGTTGTTGTAATCGACGGAGTCAGCAAGAACAAAGATGCCTGCGTTAACCAGATGGAAGAGCCCACGGGACTCAACTGCAGTCGTACGGATGTCATCGGCCAAGCTAGAATGCAATGACTTCTCGGTCGGCTGCCGGGGGTTGGGGTCCATAGGAATTGTGAAAGGCAAACGCTCAAATGCGCAGTAGCCAACACTTCGAACAACGTTTGGATTTGTGGGATCCTGGAGCTTTCTTACGTGCGGGGGTGGAACGGGAATTGCGAACGACAGTTTAGCCATATAGCCTCGTTTGTTTTTACGTCTTCAAGCCAAGCTGGCAGGAGACGGATTTTGCGACGTCGAGGATTATAGATTTTATATATGGAGTGTCAAGACTATTCTTGTGTAGGAAAGTTTGTCCAGAAGCGCCGGAAGCACGGGGTGAGAAGCTAAGGGTAGGCGCATGAGGAAATCGAGGAAGGTAGAACAAAAATCCCGACGTGCAAAATGGGCACGTAGGGTGCCGGGCGATGTTTCTATCCGAAACCCTTGAGCTCTCTCGCAGTTGAAGCCAAGCGCCTCGCCCTTGAGTCTGGTGCAGGATGGGTGAGAGTGAGACTCCTGAGGAATCCAACGTCAGGAATGTAACCGCCATGCAGCTTGGCAAGTGCGCTTACAGCTGCATCGGGGTCGAAGCCGGCCTTGTGCATAATCTCCAAGGCTTTTTCATCTGCCTCCGTCTCGTGGTCTTGGGATTGAAGTCTTGCGGCTAAATACAGCGCGCCTGCACCAAGTCCGACCCCCGCTATCTGGGCGCCTGCGCGTTTTAGAAAACCGGCGCCCCTAGATTTCGCTCGGGCATCCATCTTGCTGAGTACTTCCTTCAGGGCATTCAACTTTTGATCGATTAAATCAACTGTCTGTTTGTGATGGTCCATTTCGAAATGAGCGAATTCGTGAGCAATTACGAATGCCAATTCGTCGTCAGTGAGCGCAGCTGCGAGCTCGGTCGTGACCCTTACAACTCGGTCTGCCGAATCGGCTTGAGCGTTAAAGCCGTCACCGTCCGGGAGCAGCTCCAGCTCTTGAACCCAGAAGTGGGAACCTGAGGCTTTCCGGATGCGCCGCGCAATCTGGCCGATTCGGGACACGTCGTTCTCAGTGAGATGAATTTACGGTTATGCTATTCAGTTTGCAAGGCCGGATTTGAAATGGCGCCTGCCAGCCGTTCCTCCGGCAGGCGGGCGGCAGGCAAGCCCCCTTGCACCCTGGAAGGAGATTCCTCCGGCGCGATGTTGCGCGCCGGAAGAATAAAGGGGCCGCGCCGAAACCGGCGCGGCCAAGGTAGTGTTCCGGTGCCTAGCACGAAGAGAGATTCCTCGTCGGCCGCGAGGCGGCCTCGCTCGGAATGACAATCGTCGGAGGGAAGCGGGCGCAGCAAGCAGCGCCCCTACCAAACCTGAGGCGGAATCGTCGTAGGAAATAGTAGAATCAGACAATGCGAAAGAAGCGCAGGACAATCACCATGCGACTACGGTTCACACTCGTGGCACTTTTTGCAGTGACGTTGCTCGGCGCGATGGTGCCGGCCGCGGCGGCGACGCCCCAAAAGGACCCTCTTGGCGGGAACAAGAAGACGCTGGGGGAAGAGCTGGTGCGGAACCCCAAGCTGGTGGCCAAGCTGCAGCCGCTCCTGCCGCAGGGGATGGACATTCAGGCGGCGGCGAAAGATTTCAAGAAGATGGAGGTGTTTGCGGCCGCGCTGCACGCCGCGCGCAATACCGGGATCCCGTTCGATCAGATCAAGGCGCGAATGATCCTGATGGATAATCTGTCGAAGGTGATTCACACGCTCGATCCCACGGTGGATGCCAAAGCGGAAGCGAAGAAGGCGGAGGCGCAGGCCAAAGAGGACTTGAAGAGCTGAGGGCATGACCCATCCCACCGATTGAAGGAAATCCTCGAAGCGGATAGACTCGGCAGCGATTCATCGTCCGTCCCGGAATCGCCCGAGGAGGAACCATTCCATGTTTCAAGACCGCACACGGCCCGCCCGCTTGCCCCTGGTGCCATTCCTCGCGCTCGCTGCGTGCGGGCTTCTGATCGCTCTTGGGGGAGCGGCAGCCAGCGTCACACCCAGCGCGGCGGCGCTGCCGCAGGATCCGCGCCTTGCGGGCGCGTACCGCTTCGAACAGGGCGGCTGGATCTACGTTCACCTTGAAGGCGCGCCGGACCGCATCGGCTATGCGCATGGAAGGCTGCTGGCGGCGGAGATTGCGGATGCGTTTGCCGCGGTGAAACTTTCGGCGACGCACAGCACCAAGAGGGATTGGGAATTCTTCCGCACCGCGGCGCGAGAGATGCTTTGGCCGAAGATTGATGCGGAGTATCAGGCGGAGTTGAAGGGGATCGCCGAGGGATTGAAGGCGAGCAAGGTGGCGATGGATCTGGACGACGTGGTGGCGCTGAACGCGTTCGAAGAGCTGCCCGACTATTACGTGCCCTGGTACAACGAGAAACACAA
>JBGQGH010000032.1:0-27733 GCA_041497315.1 Terriglobia bacterium
AAAGTGGAGCGGCTCTTTGCTTGGCTCCATAACTTCCGCCGCCTCGTCACCCGCTGGGAATATCAGGAGGCCAACTTCCTGGGCATGCTCCAACTCGGCTGCCTCCTCATCCTCGCGAGGCATTTATGAGACTGCTTCTAGTTCTTTTTGGGGTAGCCGGGGCGCGCGGGCATCGGCTTGTAATCCTTCAGACCCTGCAGAGCCAGCTCGATAGCTTTTTCGAGCTGCGGGTCGTGGCCTTTGACTTCGAGATCGGGGCGCTGCTCGACGACTTGGTCGGGATCCACGCCGTGGTTCTCGACGATCCATTGGCCACCGTTATCAGGGACCCAGAAGCCGAAGCCGGGCGCGGTGACTGCGCCGCCATCCATCAGCGGGAGAACATTGCCGATGCCGACGAGTCCGCCCCAGGTGCGCGTGCCGACGAGTTGACCGATCTTTTCCCGCTTGAAGAAGTAAGGAAAGGCATCGCCGCCAGAGCCGGCCAGTTCGTCAATCACCATCACTTTGGGACCGAATACGGCCTGTGTAGAGACGGGGATGTCTTTGCCGTCACGCGGCGCGACGATGCCCAGCAAGCGGCGGCCGAGTTTTTCGGTGAAAAAGTCGGGGATGAACCCGCCGCTGTTGAAGCGCTCGTCGATGATCATGCCGTCCTTCCCGAGCTGCGCGCCCAGGTATTTGTCGAACATGATCAGGCCCTCGATGCTCGTATCCGGGACGTGCATGTAACCGATGCGGCCACCGGTGGCGTCCGAAACGATTTTGCGGCGCGACTCGACCCAATCGAGGTAACGAAGCTGGGACTCGCTGCCGATGGGACGCACGCTGATGTCCCAGGCGCCTTCCGTGCTGGGCTTGCTGTTCACCTTCAGCGTGACAAGCTGCCCGGCGAGGCCCTGGAAATAGGCGTAGGGACTCTCGGACGTGCGTACCGGCACACTGTTCACCGTGATCAGGTAATCGCCTTCCTTCACCTTCAAGCCGGGCTCGGCCAGCGGGGCGCGCGTCTGCGGATTCCAATTCTCACCGTGAAAGATTTTCTTGAAGCGGTAGAAGCCCTGATCGATCACGTAGTCTGCGCCGAGCAAACCTACGCCGATGTGCGCGCGATTGGGGAAGTCGCCGCCACCGACGTAAGTGTGGCTGGTGCTGAGTTCGGCAATCATCTCGCCGAGAATGTAGCTGAGGTCGCTGCGATGCGCGACCCAGGGGAGCAACGCTTCATAGCGTTTGCCGATTTTGTCCCAATCGATTCCGCCCATCTTGGGATCCCAGTAGAAATCGCGTTCGATGCGCCAGGCTTCGTGAAACATCTGCTTCCACTCCGCGCGCGGGTCCACCAGAGCCTCCATGCTGGCGGTGTTCAAGCGGCTGTCACCTACTTTGGCGCGGCCCGGGGCGGCATCGGCGACGCCGTAGACTGGGCCGGCGTGGTAGATGACCTTGCTGCCGTCCTTGTTCAGGTCGTAGCTGCTGATGCCTTCGAGCAGCGGCGCGTCTTTGCGGTTCTTCACGTCATAGAGGTGAAGCGTTGCGCTCGGACGAGGCGGGCCGGGGATTCCGTTCTGGGTAGCTTCGATCGGCACCGAGATGTAGAAAAGCTTGTCCTTGCGCGCCTGAAGCGACGCGTAAAGACCGGCGGGAATAGGCACCTGGAACGTGCGCTGCTCAATCCCGTCGGTGTCAATCTGAACGGGCTTGGGAGCTTTGTCGTCGGCCTTCTTCTCGTCCTTCTTGTCATCCGGCTTTTTCTCGTCGGGTTTTTTCTCGGCCTCCGCACCTGCGGCTGCCGGCGGTGCTGCGCCGGCCGCGGGAGGCGCTGCCGGCGCCCCCGATGGCGGAGCGGCGGGCTTGGCGTCCCCGGCCCCATCTTTCTTGGGCTCCGCTTTGGCGTCGGCGGCTTCTTTTTCTTCGTCGCTCTGCGGCGCGAAAGGCGAGGCCTCGTCGGCCTTCAGCGTGACGCCGAAAATGCCCGTCGTGCTGTAGTAGTTAAACCGCGCGTCGAACTGGCTGCCGCTGGGGTAAAAGAATCGCTGAGAGAGGAAGTAGAGCGCCTTGCCATCGGGATCGAAGGAGGGGTTCGCGTCGTTGTAAAAGCCATTGGTGACCCGGAAGGTTTTCTTCTGTTCGAGCGAGTAAAGGAACAGCGCGCTCGAATAATTCGCCCCCGTCTTGGAGTAGGCCACCCAGCGGCTGTCCGGCGACCACGCGCCGTCAGCGATGGGGGCGAGGTCGTCCTGATCGATCTGCACGGGCTTTTTCTGATCGATGTCCACGTACCAGAGCTTCAGACTCTTGTCCCAGAAGAGAAGTTTCTTGCTGTCGGGCGACCAGACGGGACCGAAGCGGTAGACAGCGCCGTCGGAGGTGACGCGGACTTCGTCGCCGCCCAACTGCGGGCGCAAGTAGAACTCGTATTCGCCGGAGCGGTCGGAGAGATAGGCGATCCACTTGCCGTCCGGCGACCAGGCCGGATTCAACTCGTGCACGCCGGGGCTGGAGGTAATGTTGCGCGTGCTGCCATGCTCGACGGGAATGGTGAAGATTTCGCCGCGGGCTCCAAAGATTGCGCGCACGCCGGTGGGCGAAAGCGCGTAGGAGCCGATGTGATCGCCGACGGACTTGATTTCGGCGCGGGCGTTGATGTCGTCGCTCGCGACGTTGACGGGGATGGCGCTGATTTTTCCGCTGGAGAGGTCGTAGGAGAAGAGCAAGCCGCCGTTTTCATAGACGATGGCGTCTGGGCCAAGGCTGGGCCACTTGATGTCGTACTCTTTGTAATCGGTGAGCTTGGTGGATTTTTTCGAGCCCAGATCGTAGCGGTAAAGATTCATGACACCGGTGATGTCATTGATGTAGTAGATCGAGTTCCCGTGCCACATGGGGAACAGGTCCATGCCGTTGTTCTTGGGCAATTGTTCGTAAGTGTTGTTCTTGAGGTCGTAGATGCCCATCGCTGGGCTCCAGCCGCCGCGATAGCGCTTCCAGGTGCGGAATTCCTGCGAAGTGGGGAGGAAGGCGATCTTCTGGCCGTCGGGGGAAAAACTGGTAAGGCTGCCGCGCACGAGCGGCAATTGCTCCGGCATGCCGCCTTCGACAGGGACCAGATAGAGCTGCGCGAATCGCGGGCTGGCGCTATGACTGTCCGAACGGAAGAGGATTTTCTTGCCGTCAGGCGTCCAGCCGAGAACGAGATCGTTCGCGGGATGGAAGGTGAGGCGCTTGGGCTCGCCACCGGAGGCAGAGATCACATAGACGTCGGGGTTGCCGTCGTACTCACCCGTGAAGGCGATCCACTTACCGTCAGGGGAAAACTTGGGAAAGATTTCGTCGCCGGGATGCGCGGTGAGCCGCCGGGCGGAGCCGCCGGCGCGCGGCGAGATCCACAGGTCTCCGGCATAGCTGAAGACGACACTGTCCTTGGAGATGTCAGGATAGCGCATCAGGTGAGTTTCCGGCGCGGCGGCGGAGACGACGGCCACCCTTGCCGGACTCCCGGTCCAAAAGGCAGCAAACACCACGGCCAGCGCGAGCGCACAAACCAGCGCTCCCATCATTTTGCGATTCATGATCTGTATTCCCCTCCCCGGCAAGACTGAACGGCAAGTTTTCTGCGGTGCAAGCGAAAGATGCTACCACCGACGGGCATCCTTCGCACGCCTGAGAATACGAACCAGGGGAGGAAGATGTTTCAAGATGTTGACGCCCACGCCGTCATCGCGACGGGCGCATCTGGCGCTGTGCTAAGATGCCTTTCCGACAAATGTGTGGCGCACACCGATGATGGCTTCCCGCCGAATTCTCCTTCTCTTGATTGCGATTCTGCTCCTGCTGCTGTTCCTGGCAGTGCCGGGAGTTTCCTGGGCAGATTCCCTGGAGGATGCGGCGCGCAATTTGGCGAGGAAGATCGCTGCCGCGTTGCCCGCCCAGCAGGGCGTCGCGGTCGAGTTCATAAATAGTTCGACTCTGTCCGCAGCGCAGGCGACGCAGGTACGTCGGGCGATCGAGAGCGAGCTGGCAACGCTGGGCCACCGAGGGAGCGAGGGTGAGCCCTCAATTCACGTTCGCTTGACAGAGAATCCTGAGAACTTCTTGATCGTCGTGAAATTCCAGAGCGATACCGCACCGCAGGTCGCGATCACTTCCGTCCCGCGAATTGTGGCGCAGGTCCTCGGGCAAGTTCCCTCGAGCATTCTGATCGAAAAGGAGTTGGTTCTCGACCAAGCAGGAGGGATCCTGGACTTTGCCCCTGTGGCCCGATTTGACGATGCTTCGCCGGCGCTCGTAGTGCTCGAGTCCGGACGGTTGGCTGTATACGCGAGGAGAGACCAGGTTTGGGAGCTTTACCTCTCGCAGCCTCTGCCGAGCCAAAAAACGTGGCCGCGGGATGCTCGGGGCTGGATTCAGTCCCGCGGCGGGCAGATTGAGCTTTCAATGCCCGGCCTATACTGTCAGAAGGGTCTTGAGCACGATTTGCTGTGGCATTGCATCGACTCCGCGTCTCCCACGTCAGTGCAGGCCTTGATGCGGAGTCACGGCTGGCGTGGTCTCGGCGAATTCTTCGAAACTCGGAACTTTTTTAAAGCCTGGCGCGGGTGGAATGGTCAATGGAGTGACGACTTTTATTATACGGCCTCGAGCCTCTCAGGTGGAAGTTCAAGGCAAGTAATCCTGGCAGGTCTTGACGGTCAGGCAACGCTCTATACCTACCACTGGGAAACGCGTAAAAAAATCGCGGGATGGGGGAGCGAGATCGCCGGAATTACGTCGAAGTGCGGGAGTGGCCGCCAGGTTTTGGCCACCCGGCCCGGAGATTGGACCGTACCGGACGCGGTGCAGGCGTATGAAATCGTTGACGGGCAAGCGGTAGTGGTAGGCATGTCGATTCAGTTTGCGGGGCCCGTGATGGCACTCTGGACCTCGGAAGACGAGTCGTCAGTACGCGCAGTAGTTCGGAATCTGAAGACAGAACACTATGAGGCATATCGGCTTACGATTAGTTGCGGCAAGTAGTTTCCTGTTGGTTGCCGCGAATGCAGCCGCGACGACGCGGCCGCACTATGGCGGCACGCTGCGAATCGAACTGCGCGCGAGTGTCGCTTCGCTCGACCCGCGGGAAATTCCTGGTGACAGGGTGCAGGCTGCGGCGGCGACAAAGATCTACGCGCTCGTGTACGACCGTCTGGTAACCCTGGATGAGCACGGCCAGCCTGCGGCGGCGCTTGCGACTTCCTGGGAGTACGATGGCGCGTTCAAGCGCTGGCAACTTCGATTGCGGCCTAATGTGAAGTTTCATGACGGCGCCCCCTTAGTTCCAGAAGTGGTCGCGGAGTGGTGGAATGCGTGGCACGGCCCGGATCAGACTGCCAGCGCATCCGGCGACACGGTTACGATCCAGGCGGGAAAAGCCGTGCCGGAGCTTTTGATGGAATTGGCGGAAGGACCTCGATTTGTTTTTCATGTGGGCAGCGACGGCGTGGTTTCAGGAACAGGGCCGTTTCGGGTGACCGAGTGGCAGACGGGACGCCGGCTGACCCTCGCGGCCAACGAGGACTATTGGGGCGGGCGACCGTTTCTCGATGGTGTTTCGATTGAACTAGGCGTCAGCTCGGCGCAGCAGATGATCGATTTTGAATTGGGCCAGGCCGACCTGGTGGAACTCGAACCTGCCCAGGTGCGCCGCGCGACACAAGGGGGCCGCAAGGTGTGGTCCTCGTCGCCAGTGGAAATTCTGGCGTTGGTGATTGATGCAAAGAGTTCCGCCGTAAGTGATGCGCGTGTGCGACAGGCACTCGGCCAGGTCATCGACCGAGCCGCAATCGCAAACGTCTTGCTGCAACGTCAGGGCGAACCCGCCGGAAGCCTTCTGCCACAGTGGCTCTCAGGGTATGCTTTTCTGTTTGAGACGGCTGCGAACGTGGAACAAGCACGAAAAACGGTGAGCGACCTCTCTCCGGCGCCCGGACCGATCACGCTGGCGTACGATGGCACCGACGCGCTGGCGCGTACGGTGGCGGAGCGCGTGGCACTGAATGCGCGCGATGCGGGACTCACCGTACAGACGGTGGTCGCGGGCGCTTCGGGAATTACTGATGTGCGGCTCGTGCGGTTGCGACTCGGATCGGTGGACGCGGCGCGCGCGTTGGAGGCCTTGGTAAAAGCGATGGGTGAGCAACTGACGCTGCCGGCAGGAGCAGCCGGCGATCCGGAGCAATTGTATGCCGCGGAGCGTGGAGTGTTGGAAAGCGGGCGCGTGATTCCCTTGGCGTACGTGACGGACACGGTCGGGCTTGGCCCGCAGGTGCGCAACTGGCTGCCGCTGCGCTGGGGCGAATGGCGACTGCCGGATGTGTGGCTCGATCCATCGACTGGCGAATCAAGAACGTCTTCATCGTCGCCAAGCGGAACACCTCGATGAGCTTCCGCATTAAACTGCTTCTGATCTTCGCGGTGACGGTGGCCGCCGCCGTCGGACTGGTGGCCTGGGGTGTCTCCACGACGACGCGGCGCGCGTTCGAGCGCTTGGACGAACAGCGCACCGCCGCGCTCGTCGCGCAATTCCAACGCGAGTTTGCGGCGCGCGGCGAAGAAGTGGTGCGGAAGGTCAGCGGAATCGCGGATGCCGAAGCCACGACACGGATGGCGATCGAGCTGAGCAGCCAGAAGGCCGACCCGTCCGCTTATTTGGATGACGCCACGGGGCTGGCGAAATCCTACCAACTGAATTTTCTGGAGCTGGCGGGAAATGATGGCGCGCGGATTTCTTCGGCGCAGTGGCCGGCGCGGTTCGGCTACAAGAATGAGTGGGTGACCGCAGAAAAAAACTGGAACGCGCAGGGCGCATTCCTCCGGCGCGAAGAGCTTCCGGACAATGTGGCGCTGGCGCTCACAGCGGTGCGTACCGTGCCCGTAGGAGGAAAAAACCTTTACATCATCGGCGGCGCGCGCCTGAACAAAGGATTCCTGGCGTCGCTGGTGCTGCCAGCGGGGATGCGTGCGCTGCTCTACAGCAACCTCGAACCGGCGTTTGTGGCCGAAGCGCTGACTGACGCTTCCGGGCCGGTGAAACAAGCGGAGAGATTACAGCCGCTGGTGGACGCGGTGCGTAAATCGTCGCCGGGCTCGCCGCCCATCGTGCAGACCCTCACCTGGACCACGGATCCGGCGAGCGCGGAAACATTCCACGCCATCCCGCTGCGCGGGCGTCGCGATGAACTGCTCGGCGTGTTGCTGGTGGGAAGTTCGCGGCACGATTTGGTGACGCTCTCGCAAACTATCCGTAATCTGGCGCTCGGCGTGGGCGGCGGCGCGATGGCGCTGTGCCTGATTCTCGGATGGTGGGTCTCGGCGCGCGTGACGCGGCCGCTGGAGCAGTTGGCAGCCGGAGCACGCGCAGTGGCCGCGGGCGATTGGACGACGCGCGTCGAGACGCGCGGGCGCGATGAGGTGGGCCAGCTTGCGGGCGCCTTCAACGAGATGATCCGGCAACTCGCGGAGCAACGCGAACGGCTGGTGCAAGTGGAACGCGTGGCCGCGTGGCGCGAACTGGCTCGGCGCTTGGCGCACGAATTGAAAAACCCGCTCTTCCCCCTGCAGATTACGGTGGAGAACTTGCAGCGCGCGCGCGAGGGCAGCCCGGAACAGTTCGACGAAGTATTCCGCGAATCCACGGCGGCACTGCGCGCGGAGCTCGCCAATCTGAATGCGATCGTGGGCCGCTTCAGCGATTTCGCACGCATGCCGACACCGCATCTGCAAAACGTAGACATGAACGAGGCGGTGCGCGCGGCGGTGCGCCTCTTCGAACCGCAATTCAGCGCCGTAGGGCGGCCGCCGATTACGACGGAGTTTTTTCTGACGCCGGTGCTGCCGGAAATTCAGGCGGACCCCGAACTCCTCCACCGCGCTCTGCAGAATCTGGTCTTGAACGCGATGGACGCTATGGCCGCGGGCGGAACGCTGACGCTGCGCACGCAGGCGCACGACAGCGTGGTGCGCGTCGAGGTTTCGGATACGGGCGCGGGGCTGACGCGCGAGGAGTGCGAGCGGCTTTTCACACCGTACTACACGAGCAAGCAGCACGGCACGGGGCTGGGCCTGGCGATCGTGCAATCGGTGGTGAGCGATCACGGCGGGAAAATCAGCGTGGAAAGCGAGCCGGGGCACGGCACGACGTTCCGGATCGAACTGCCGGTCGTGCCGCCGGCGCCTGCCGCCGAATCCAGCGACGCGAAGGTATAGTCTTCGAATGGCATCCAAAATCCATCTCCTGGTGATTGACGACGACGCGAACACGCTGGCATCGCTTTCGCGCGCGTTTCGCCTCGCGGGCCACGAAGCCGCGGTGTGCGACACCGCGGCGCGGGCGCTCGAACTGATTCCGGAGCTGCTGAACGCACGAAAACTCGATGTAATCCTGTGCGACGTGGTGATGCCGGGCAAGGACGGTCTCGCGCTGCTGAGCGATTTGAAGTCCGCGGGAATCGGCGTGCCGGTGGTGATGATTTCGGGCCAGGCCAGTGTGGAAATGGCCGTGCGCGCGACGAAATTGGGCGCCGTGGATTTCCTGGAGAAGCCGATTTCGACCGATAAGCTGATGGTGACGGTCGAAAACGCCCTGCGCATTTCGCGCCTCGAAGAGGAGAATCGCCGGCTGCGCCAGCGGCTCGGAAAACACGAAATCATCTGGGCCGCGCCGGTGATGGAAAAACTGATGGCCCAGGTGGATCGCGTGGCCGCAAGCGAAACGCGCGTCTGCATCCTGGGCGAAACAGGAACGGGGAAGGAACTGGTGGCGCGCACGGTGCACGAGAAAAGCCCGCGGCACGCTGGGCCGTTCATTACGCTCAATTGCGCAGCGGTGCCGGCGGAATTGATCGAGTCCGAACTTTTTGGCCACGAAAAGGGCGCGTTCACCGGCGCGGCGGGGCGGCACACCGGAAAATTCGAGCAGGCCGAGGCCGGCACGCTCTTCCTCGACGAAATCGGCGACATGCCGCTGGCCATGCAGGCGAAACTCCTGCGTGTGCTCGAAGAGGGCGAGATCGAGCGCGTGGGCGGCGACCGACCAATCCGTGTCGACGTCCGCGTGATTGTGGCCACGCATCGCAACCTCGAGGAACTCGTGCGGCAGAATGCTTTTCGGCAGGACCTCTACCACCGCATCTACGTGTATCCCATCACTCTGCCGCCCTTGCGCGAGCGCGGAGAAGACATCCCGGTCCTCGCCGCGCATTTTTCGAGGCAAGTGGCGCTGCAGAACGGCTGGAAAGAGAAGCAATTCGCGGCGGACGCGATCGAGGAACTAAAACGCTACGCGTGGCCGGGAAACGTGCGCGAATTGCGCAACGTGATCGAGCGCCTCTTGCTGCTTTCAAATAGCGACGAAATCAGCGCCGCCGAAGTGCGCGCGGCCCTGCCGCAAACGAGCGCGGGTGGCGCGCCGGCGACGGGTACGGGGACGCTGGCCGAACGCGTCGAGTCGTTCGAAAGGGAAGTCCTCCTCGCGGAGCTGAAGCGCCACAACCACCACATGACGAATGTGGCGCGTGCGCTCGGGCTTGAACGCAGCCACCTCTACAAGAAATGCCAGCAGCTTGGGATTGATCTGCGCGCCGTGCGCGGCGCCGCCGCCGAGCCGCGCGAGCATTGAAATCGCGTCTGCAGAAGTCTTAACATTGCGGCATAGGTCAGGGAGGTGCACACGACGGCCCTCGCGCAAGACTTGCGCTTCGCACTGCGCATGCTTGCAAAGCGCCCCGGCTATGCTGTGGCGCTGATTCTTGTGCTGGCGCTCGGCATCGGCGGCACAAGTGCACTTTTCACAATTGTAGATGGCGTGGTGATCCAGACGCTACCGTTCAAGAATCCGGATCAACTGGTGGTCATCGGCGGGGCCGAACGGATACCGAATGGCGATTCGCTGGCGTGGTGGGGCCAGGGGAACGCGTTTTCGAGTTTGGCGGAGTACGGGAGCGGTGGTGTCAATTTCTCCAGCGCCGGCCGTTCCGAGCGCATCTACGGCACCACGGTTTCCGGGAGCTTCTTCCCGCTATTGGGGATCGGCGCGCAGCTTGGGCGCACGTTTTCCACGAACGATGAGACGCCGGACCGCAGTGAAATCGTTATCCTCAGTCACCGCTTCTGGGCTCGCGCGTTCGGGAGTGATCGGGACGCCCCGGGGCGGGTGCTCGCACTCAACGGGAATTTTTATACGATCGTTGGCGTGATGCCGCCGGGTTTTGGTTATCCAGGGCACACCGATGTCTGGGTTCCCCGGCGGGGGAGCGATATCAATGCTATTCGTGCGGTGGACCTGGGATCCGACAAACAACCCGATCTCCCCGCGGGCCTGCAATGGGCAATGCTCGGGCGCCTCCGCGATGACGTCGCGCTGCCACAAGCCAATGTGGAACTGCGGGGTTTGCTGCAACTCGAGTCGAAGACATTCCACCCGGAACGCCGCGGCGCCGGAATGTTTATCCACGCTTCACCGCTACAGGAACTGTTTGTCCGAGACGTTCGCACGAGCCTCTTCGCTCTGTTCGGCGCAGTAGCGTTCCTGCTTCTGATCGCCTGCGTGAACGTGGCGAACATGATTCTAGTTCGCGCGGCGGCGCGGCAAAAGGAAATCGCCGTGCGGCTGTGCCTGGGAGCTTCCCGTGCGCGCATCCTCTGCCAGATGCTCACCGAGAGTACCCTGCTCGCTGCGCTGGGCGGCACCGCCGGCATTCTGCTGGCTTTCTGGAGCGTCAGGGTTATCCAGCTCTTGGGGCCCAAAGATGTTCCACGGCTGGCTGACATCCATCTCGACTTCCGCGCTCTGGGATTTGCGGTGGGACTCTCATTGCTCACAGGTGTGCTCGTCGGGCTCGCCCCTGCGCTGCAGGCAGTCAGGCATGACTTGACGCGTGCCCTCAAGCAAGATTCGGCGCGTCCCACCGGCGCACTCCGGAAACGGCTCCGCGGCGCATTTGTTGTCGTGGAGGTCGCATTGACGCTGGCGTTGTTGATGGGTGCGGGAGTGATGATCCGAAGCCTCGACAACCTATTGCGCACTTCGCCCGGGTTTGCAGCCCAGAACGTCATCAGCATGGAGTTCGCCCTGCCCGTTGCCAAATACTTGCCGGCCCGCGCGACAGCCGCTGAAGGTGCGGCCAAACAACAACCCGACTTCTCGCGCGTCGCTGGGTTTTATCAACGTCTTTCCGAGGAACTTGCACAACTCCCAGGTGTCAGCGCCGTGGGAGTCGTGAACCGTCTCCCTCTCGGTGGTAAGAGCGGCGGCGGACTGTACCTCGAGGCAGGCAGCTTCCGCAGGACGGCCTCCGCGTTCGACGTGAGTGGGGATTATTTCCAGGCCATGGGGATTCCCATTCTGGCGGGACGTGGTTTCACGGCGGAGGATCTGCGCTCTCACGCTGATGTGATTGTCATTAACCAAACGATGGCGCGGATGGCCTGGCCAGGAGAGAATTCTCTGGGCAAGATTGTCAAGTCGGGGTCGGCACGGCCACCGCGAGAGGTGATCGGCGTAGTAAGTGACGTCAAATTCGAAGGCCTTGGTGAGAAACCAGAGCCGCAGTATTACCTGCCAGCCCAGGCGCTCAATATGACGCTGGTCGTCCGCGCCAGCTCCGACCCGCGGGCACTCATCGCAGGCATTCGAGAAAGAGTACGCCAGATCGATGCCGATGTACCGCTTTTCAATGTTCGCACGATGAATGAGGTCATCGCCGACTCGACGTCGGCGCCACGCTTCCGTGGGATTGTGGTGGGAATCTCCGCCGGACTGGCGCTCGCCCTGGCTGTTTTCGGCTGTTACAGCGTGGTGGCCTATTCGGTGACCCGCCGCACACACGAAATGGGTGTGCGGATGTCGTTGGGCGCACAGCCGCGGGACATTCTTGTGATGGTGACCGGCGAGGGAGCCCGGCTCGCCCTCGCAGGCATCGTGCTGGGCGCGCTTCTTTCGCTCTGGCTGAACAAGCTTGTCGCCGGCCTACTCTATGGCGTCAGCCCCGCCGATCCGGCGACGCTCACAGCCGCAGCCGCGATTCTTGCGGCGTGTACGCTCCTAGCCTCTCTCCTGCCCGCGTTGCGGGCCAGCCGCATCGATCCGGCCTCAGCCCTGCGGCATGAATGATCGCCGCACAGTGATCTAGTTCCTAAAACGAGAGGGACGGGCGATTTGGCCCGTCCCTTATCCTTTTCCGCCGGGAACTGCGGATTCGCCGCGGGGTTTAGTTTTCGGAAGCGCTGCCGGTGGCCGCCGGCTTGGGCGCGGCTACCGGTGGCGTGCGCAGCGCGAAATAGGCGCGCGCGAACGCCGCTTGGGTGCTGCCGGCTTCGACGACCACGGCCTGGACGGTATAGCGGCCGGGCTTGAGTTCGTCGAGCGGCACGCTGATGCGGAATGACGCAGTCTGGGTCTTGGCGTCGAATTCCGCGGGCTCCAGCAGCGGCGTCGCGGTTACGCGCTGTCCATTGGAAAAAAAGACCAGACCGGCGCGGAGTTTGTCGCTCGGAGCTTTGAACGGCAGATAAGCCTGGAAAAAAACATACATGTTTTGCTGCGTGGTGAAAACGCGCGTGACGCTGGGGACGATGCGCTGGCCGCCCACGTCGAGCGGCGAATTCTTCATGCGCGCGTCCATGGCCAGGGCTTTCTTTTCGATTTCGGAATTCTTCTGGACGACGAGGAGCTGGCTCGAGAGCAACACGCTGGAAAGTTGGAGCCGGTCGGCCTCTGCCGAGGGTAGAGTGATATTTTCTTCGAAGGTGCCGACGCGCCCGGTTTCGTTCTCGCGGGCGAGGAATTTGAGCCGGTAACTCCCCGGCCCCAGGATCATCCCGCCCTGATAAACGATGGCCTGCTGCTGAACTTGCTGGTACCGGTCGGGATTGAGTTTCACGGTGATGGTATCGCGCAGCGTATCCACGATGCGTCCTGTGGCGCCCTCTTCGCGGATTTCAGCGACGAAATCGAATTGCACTTCGCGACGCCCACGCTTTTCGGCCCACTGGAGCGCGCTCGAAGCAATCTTCGCGGCGATGGGCATAAAGACTTCGTTCTTGCCGATGCGGAAATGCGCGGTTTCTAGAGCGATGGGCAGCTCGACGCGTGGCGTGGACGAGCGCATGGCCTCTTCGAGCTGGTGCTCGCGGTCTTCGGCGGTGTAAACGCCGAATGTTTTCGGCGCGTAGTAGCCTTCGCGGAAACGGATCTTCGCTCCGGGCAAATCGAGGCGGACCTTCACGCCGCGCCAGCGGCCGTCCTGCGCGGTGTTCGAGCTGTAGTAGCCCAGCATGTAGTAGCCGGACGTGTCGCTCTGTATGGATTTGAAAATCTGGCCGAAGTCGCCGACATCGAAGAAGGATTTTCCTCCGGTATCGCTGGCCAGGGTGGAGAGCGTCTCGCGGGAATCCTGGCGCGCCTGGACCTGCCGGAAAACGGCCGCGCCATTGAACATCGCGGTGCCGCTGGGCGTGCCGGTGCTGGCATCGCCGCCGGGGATGGCGGCCATCAGGCCGCGCGTATCCACGGTGTAGAGGGCGACGTTGGCGCGATTGGCGGCGTTGGTGGCGGCGCGAAGTTGTGAGCGGTTTTCATCTCCAGTCTGGGTGATGCCGCCGGTAAACTGCACAACGGATTTTTTCCCCGGGATGTGACGCAGCAAATCGGCGAGACCCTGTATGGCGGCGAGTTTCCGGTCGGTGTTGAAGACATTGAACTCGGTATCGTCGGCTGTGTAGGCCGAGCTGTTGTCTTCCGTCACCGTATCCGCGGCAGAGGGCGCGAGATCGGCAAGCTGCGACTCCTTGCCGGGAATGAGGCGCGCCACGGCTTTGTCCAGGAAGGCGCGATCGTTGGTGAAGTTCGCCAGGATCTTCAATTGGTTCCCGAAGGAAACCACGCCGACGAGGTCCGCGGGCGACATTTGCTCACGGAGAAATTTCCTCGCGGCATCCACTGCACGCAGCAGGTCTTCGGGCTGCAGGGAAGTCATATCGAAGAACAGAACGATCAGGCGGCGGTCGCGCACGGCTTCGCGGATTTTTTCCGGCTCGGCGATGGCGCCGAGAGAAACAACGATAGGCTGCGAGTCATCCCCGTTGCCTGCGGTTTCGATTTTCTCAATGTCGTAGTAATCGAAGGCGGTGACCTTTTGCGGCTTGCCGTCTTCATCGAGGTGGAACTGGTCAAGCTTCAAGCCCTTCACCGGCTTGCCGCTCTTGTCCAGGACCTGCACGTCGATCTGCACCAGGTCCGCGAACGAACGGATGACGCTTTTGCCCTGGGGCGGTGTCTGATCGGGCGGCGGGGGAGGGGCCTTGCGCGTGTCCACCTGTTGTTGGGACTGTTGCGCGGGCGGCGGATTCTGCGCCGCGAGCACGGAGGTAAGAAGAGCGCCGGCCGTGAGTGCTGTCAGGAGGCGTCGCATTAGAAGTTCACCCGCAGTTGGAAACCCATCGTGCGCATGCCCTGGACGCCCAACACGCGTCCGTAGGTGGAAGAATTGATCACCGTGGAGAGCCCCCCGAAATTGGGATGATTCAGCAGGTTATTGACCTCCCAGCGAAAATCCGCGCGCCGCTGGCCGTCCTTGCCGAAGCGCATGCCTTTGCTGAGGCCGAAATTGACCGTGACCGCGCCCGGGCCGGTGATAGTGCCCCTCGCCGCATCGCCGAAGCGTCCCAGCGGCGGCTGCCCGAAGGCGGCGGTGTTGAAGAAATTGAGCGGCAGGCCCAGGCCCGTATTGGGGTCGCCGACCTGGTCGGCGCGCTCGGAGAAACTGTTGCCCGCGCCGCTGTTATCCGCAACGAAACCCTGCACACGCGCCGTGTATGGCGATCCAGTCTGCCAGGAAGTGTTCCCATTAACCGACCAGGTGCCGAAGACGTGTTCCTGCCAGCCCTTGCGCGCCCAGCGCTTGCGCTCGCCGAACGGGAATTCGTACATATAGTTCACGCGCAGTTGGTGGCGGATATCGAAGGCCGAAAGCCCGCGATCGAGCTGGGGGTTCAGGTCGTCCTGGACCACAACTGGCGCGCCGCCGCCGATGGAGCTGGCATTGTCGATGGATTTCGCGAACGTGTAGGTGCCCTGGATCAGGAGTCCCCTGTTGAAGCGACGCTGCAGGTGAACCTGCAGGGCGTTGTAGATTGAGGAAGCGGCGCTCGTGTCGTAAGTGAACCCGAGGGCGTTCACGATCGTCGGAGACTGCACCAAGCCCGGCGCCAGCCGGTTCGGCGCGCGCTGCAAATCGAGGTGATTTCCCTTCGTGCCCGTGTAAGTCAAATTCAGCGACCACTGCGTCGTAATCTGCTGCTCGATCCCGAAATTCCAAATCTCCGCGTAGCCGGGTCGGTAGAACGGGTCCACGGCAATCGTATTTTTCGCCGTGGTCAGCGGCACGGCCGGGAATCCGTTCTGGAATGTCAGGATTTGCGTCGCACTCGTCTGCTGCGTCTGCGCCTGCGCCCAGGGCGGCTGGTTGGCCAATGATGTGGCGAGCTGATTGTAGATGGAGAGGTTATAGAACATGCTGTAGCCCGCGCGGATGACGGTCGAATGTTTCTGGTCCAGGCCCTTGATCTTCGGGCGCCAGGCGATTCCGAAGCGCGGCATGAAACTCTTGTAATTGCCGTGGACGAGGGAGCTGGGAAGAACCGTGCCGTCAAACGGATTCGTCTGGCCGGGCGTGACCGTGGCGACCTGCGTGAACGTGGGGTCCACGACCAGGTCGGCGATGTGATTCTTCAGTTCGCTCGGCGGCGTCAGCGCTTCCCAACGCAGTCCGTAGGAGAGAGTGAAGCGCGGATGCACTTTCCAGTCGTCCTGCGCGTAGGCCACGATGCCCCAGCTCCGGAAATACGTGCTGGAGCTGCCGAAGCGGATGCTGGTTGATTGTGGCAGACCCAGCAGGAAGTCGGCGAGGTCGTTCCCCGTGCCAGTGATGGGCTTGCCGAAGGGATCGAGGCCCGCCGAAGCAAGGCCAGTGAAAGAAAAGAGGCCGCGCGGCGTGGGATCGGAAATCGTGTTGGTTTGAATGCGGCGCAACTCCCCGCCGAACCGGAAAGTGTGCTTGGGCAGGATCCAGGAGATGTTGTCGAGCGTGCGCATACTCTGATTGCGCCGCAGCGCCGGCACCGGATCGTTCAAGCCGGTGAAATTCGTCCAGCTGACCTGGGGCACGCCGAAGTTGATGGGGTCGGCGGAAATACCGGTGACGCCCAGGTTGCCGGCGATGTCGTTGTTGAACGCGAAATTATTGAGTGAATTCGAGCGATTGCGGCTCCAGATCACGCGTGTGTCGTTGATGAATCGGCGCGAGTAGGTCTGCGTGAGTCCGAGCGTCAAGCTCTGGCCGCGCGTGTCGCTGTTGCCCTCGAGCGTGGGGAAGCTGGCGAAGCTGTGCGAGCGGCTCTGGCTGATGCTGTAAATCACCTGCGCGTTGAACTTCTGCGAAATGGTGTGGATCAAACGGACGTTGAACGAATCAGTGGCCGTGGGTATCCGCGTCTGGAAATGAAAGTTCTGCACCAAGCCAGGCAAGTTGGCGTGCGGGATGAAGGGGAGCAAACCCAGCGCCACCGAACTAATCCGGCCAGTCGGGATGACGGAGCCGAAAAGCGTGCGCGGGCCGCTGGAACTTGACGCGGGATCGTAGAGCAGCAATCCGCGGTCGGTGAAATCGCCGCCGCGCTCGGGGTCTGTGGGAACCGTGGCGAATGAATCCACCGGATTGCGCGAGCGCCCTCCGGTGTAGCTGATGAAGAAAAACGTCTTGTCGCGCCCATTGTAAACCTTGGGGATGATCAGCGGGCCGCCCAGCGTCGCGCCGAACGCAGAGTTGTAGCTCGAAATCTTGGGCGGATTCGTCTGCGTCAGTGAATACGGCCGCGCGTTGAAAATGGAATTGCCGTAGCGCTCGAAAACGCTGAACCGCACGCGGTTGGCTTGCTGGCGAAGAATTCGCTGCAGGCCGTAGAGTCCACCCGCGCCTTCACCGAATTGCTGGCGCTGCGGGCCCTGTTGCGCATTTTGCTGGCGCCCGCCCTGGCCTTGGCCGCCTTGATTGCCCCCCTGCTGGCCGCCCTGACCGCCTCGTCCGCCCTGCTGGCCACCGCGGTTGGCGGGTTGTCCGCCGCCAGCCCCTCCCGGGCCGCCATTGAATATCATGATGTTTCCCATTCCGCCGGGGAGGCCGCCCCCGGGTGCACCCGGACCGCCTTGGCCGGTCGCTCCTCCCATTCCGGGAGGCGGGCCACCCTGACCAGGCATTCCACCCATTCCTTCCATACCTGGCCCGAACCCTGCCAAGCCGCCCATCCCTGCCATTCCCGCCATCACCATGAACATATCCGCGCCGGCCGTTGCTCCGCGGCCCACAGTTCCTTGCGCGAGGATCGCGTCCGAAGACGCGGCATCACCGAGCGCGCCGAAATCACCCGTGTTGGGAGGGGTGACTTCGGTAGGAGTAAGTCCGCTTTGCTGGCCGCCCACGTTCGTTTGCCGGAAACCGGTTGGAGGCTGTCCATTTGCTCCAGGACGATTGCCAGCAGGTGGCTGGCCCGGTTTTGCTCCGGCGGGAGGCTGAGCCGGTGCGTTCTTATCCGCAGTTGCGGTGGCAGGTGTTCCGGAATTCGGCGCCGTGCCGGAAGCACTAGGCTTTGCGGGCTCTCCATTTGCCGGCGGAGTTCCCGCCGCAGGTGTCGGAGGCGCGCCAGTTGGCGGCTGCGCGGGAGCTTGCGCCACGGGCGCGGCGAGTGCCGCAACGCGCATCCTTACTACAAAGGGAGCCGGTTGGGCGGCAGAGCCGGTGGCGGGCGCAGCAGGCTGCGGATTGAATTCGGTTTCAACGGTGGCTGTCTGGAAGCCGAGTTGGTCCACTTCGACGCGATATTTTCCTGGTGGCAGACCGGGGATATCGAACTTGCCGTTCTCATCTGTCCAACTCACCCAGGCTTGCCCCGTGGCTGTGTGCACCAAGCGCACGCTGGCCCCGGGCACCGGTATGCCCGCCGACACCTGGACGATTCCCGCGGCGTGGACCGTGGCCTGCGCGGCGGACGGTTCCTGTGCCTGCGCGGAGAAACTCGAGATTAGAAGAATCGCAAGAATGATTGCGTTGAAAGTTGCAAAACGCTTGAACGACACAGAGGCCCACCCTTCTCGACTGGTCTCAACGCACTGCGCTGTCACTTGCTTCCATCCCCGCCCGGCTCGATGAACGCAGCGCCGCATTCTTCACATACGCGGCTTTGAGACATGAGTTTAGACGTACTCCTGAGCGTCAAGGTTACCAAGATGGGCAACACTGACACCGGAACCTCAACATGCGAGAATAGACGCGCGGCGAGGGGTGGAGGTGAGCAATGCAGTCCGTCCAAATCCAGGCGATTTCAGGAAAATGCCGGAGCCTTGCGCGACTCGCGCTGATGTGCGCCGCGCTCGCGCTGATCTGCATTTCAACGCCAGCTGACGTCACGAAAAGCGTGTCCGGAAAGCTGCGCAAAGTGGCTGGGAATGTGCTCACCCTGCAGAAAACCGGCTTGGGCGGTTCGAATCTCATGGAAATCGAGATGGACGAACACACCAAGGTAAAAGGGCAGGTCGCACAGGGCTGGCACGCGAAAATAAAATATCGCGAGGAAGCGGCGCCGGGAGGGAAGGGAGAGCCCCGTCGCATCGCCGTGGAGATCGAAACCCAGCCGGACCACGCCACGAAGCAAGCTAAGGAAGTGGTGGGAGCAACCCCGCCGCCGAAGAAGGACCAGCCGTGATCGAGGCAGCACTTTGGGGCGCTCTCCCCGTCGCCGGTGTCGCCGGCACATTGACCTGGGCTGCGCGCCATCCCCGGGCCCAGCTCTTCGGGCCCACCGTGTGCCGGACGCCGCGCGTCGAAGGCCGCAAGATGTTTGCGCTTACGTTCGATGACGGCCCAAATCCCGCCGTGACGCCGCGCCTCCTGGATCTGCTCGAACAGCACGGCGCCCACGCGACGTTTTTCCTCATCGGCAGATTCGCGCGGGAGTGTCCCGAACTCGTGCGGGAAATCGCCGCGCGCGGACACGCCATCGGAAATCACACCGATACACATCCGGACTTGATCTGGCTTTCGAGCTCGCGAATTCGAAAAGAATTGCGCCGGTGTGAGGAATCCATCGGGGAAGCCCTCCGCGCGCGATCCGATGTGCGGACGCGGCACTGGATGCGGCCGCCCTATGGCGCGCGCGGGCCGCAGCTTGAGGCCGTGCGGCGCAGCGAAGGCGTTCTGGGCGTGGTGATGTGGTCGGTCCTCTGCTGGGATTGGAAGCCGCAGCCGGCCTCGCGCCTGATTGGGCGCCTCAATCGTGCCGGCGACGGTGACATCGTGGTCATGCACGATGGCGATTATCGCGCTCAGAACGGTGATCGCGGCCACGTCGTCGAAGCGCTCGCTCACTGGCTGCCGCGCTGGCGGGACACGGGCTTCGAGTTTGTTACAATGGATGCGGCCGCGGCGGACTGACCGCGCAAGGGGCGCACATGGACGAGCGGAATTTCTACACCGAGAAGCCGGAAACCAAGAGCCTCATGCTGGTTTGCCCGAGCTGCCGCAAGGAAGACGCCTACCCCATCCGCTGGATCGTGCGCACAAAGAAAAAACAGTTGCCCGGCGGAGCCGGTGCGGAAGACCGCAAGAAATTCGACGCCGCGCGCTCGTACATGGTCCGCGTGGACGAACTGGTCGCCTGCCGGAAATGCCGCAAGCGTTTCGAACTCACCGGACAGAGCGTCGTTCTGGTCTCGGACGGGCCCATGCCGGGGCCGGACATCGATCCCGAGACGTTTGGCAATCGTTGATGCCGTTTCTATCACTCGGTCCACGCGCCCTCTTCTAAGTTCTACCTACTCGATCCGTCGCTTCCCATCCGCCTGACTGGTACGTTATTCTGTCGTCGCGGACGCAAACCAACCGCTGAATCCCTGCCGGACTAGAGAGAGGATCTATGCAGCGACGTGCGTTTTTCTTGTTATTCGTTTGGAGCATCGCCTCTCTGCTGATGGCTGCCGCTCAGGTTCCAACCACTGCGCAGCCGCCAGCCAACAAGACGCAGATCGTCATCCTCGGCACGGGAAACCCCAACGCCGTGCCGGAGACTTCCGGGCCGTCTGTCGCCATCGTGGTCAATGGCGCCGCGTATCTCGTGGATTGCGGGCCGGGTGTTGTGCGCCGGGCGGCGGCGGCAAGGCGCAAGGGGATTGCAGCCCTCGCGGTAATGAATATCAAGGTTGCGTTCCTCACTCACCTGCATTCCGATCACACCGTCGGGCTTCCGGATTTGATTCTCACTCCCTGGGTGCTGGGGCGGAAAGAGCCGCTGGAACTCTACGGTCCCCGCGGGTTGTCAGAGATGACCGATCACATCGAAAAGGCCTGGGCGAAAGATGTTGATGTGCGCACGAATGGCCTGGAACACGCCAACACGACCGGCTACCAGGTGCACGCGCACGAGATCGAATCCGGCGTGGTCTACAAAGACAAAAACGTGACCGTGAAAGCGTTCCTCGTGCCGCACGGGTCCTGGGACCAGTCATTTGGCTATCGCTTCGAGACTGCCGACCGCACCATCATAATTTCCGGCGACACCGGGCCCACGGACGCGATCGCGAAAGCGTGTAACGGCTGCGACGTCCTGCTCCACGAGGTCTACAGCGAAGCCCACTTCCCGGCTCGCACGCCCGGCTGGCAGAAGTATTTCCGGTCGTTCCACACCTCCACGGTCGAACTGGCCCGCGAAGCCTCCGCCGCCAAGCCCGGCCTGCTGATCCTCTATCATCAGATGTACATGCGCGAGATTTCAAATGAGGAACAACTCAACCGCGCCTGGCGGGAATTACTCGACGAAGTTCGCCAACATTACTCCGGCAAAGTCGCCTCCGCCCGCGACCTGGATGTGTACTGAGGCACGAACTGATGGCTTGTGGGCCATGCGACGAACATCTTCCTGCTCGCATTCGCGATGGACGTACGGATTGGACAGCATTAGGCCGCTAAATCTCCGGATACATTTCAAAGAAAGCCTCGATCGACCGCCGGAGCGTGGCTTCAATCTCCTCTTTCGATCCCTCGATCAGGTGCATAGTCACGCGCGCGGAGCGGCCGTTCTTCAGCTTCAGCGTGGCTTCCTGCACTTCGCCTAGATCCTCGGAAGGAAAGAGCCGCATTCCGTACACCAGAGCGAGCTTGGCCATTCGGAGCCTCCCAACAGAGTCCTCAGCCTATCCCCGCCGCCCGAAAGCGTCAAAGCAAAAAGCCGCTAAAAAGGGGGGCTAGACGCCCATGCTATAATGAATGTGTGGGGAGTCAGACTCTCCAGACGGCGCGATCCCGGGAGCATCCAGTCTGCCCAGGCTGGCATCTGAGTGATGGAGATTCCCGCAGGAGGGCGCGATGAGACACCCAGCATCTCGATCCAATTGGTTTTGGACGGCGGCGATTTCGCTGGCCTTGGCCGTGCCGCTCGCGGCGCAGCAGTCTGGGCCCACTCCTCCACCACCGCCGAACATCCAACAGGCTGCTCCGGCGGCCACCGCTGCGCAGCAGGTGGTTCCCCCACAGGAACCCGCCGATAAGCCGGTGGTGAAGAAGTCAGCGGGCACAATCACCGTGCCTAGCGGGACGCGCTTGCCTCTCGTTCTGCACAACGCCGTCACCACGCGCAACGCGCGCCCCGGCGATCCGATTTACCTCGAGACGCTTTTCCCCATCGTGCAGGACAACAAGATTCTGATTCCTGCCGGCTCCTACGTGCAAGGCGAAATCCTGGAAGCCAAGCGGCCGGGAAAAGTGATGGGCCAGGGTGAATTGCGCGTACGCCTGAACACGCTGATCCTGCCCAATGGCTACACCGTCAATTTCAATGCTGTCCCCACCAACGCAGGTACCGGCGGCAATGAATCTACCGATAGTGAAGGCAAGGTGAAGGGCGATACCGACAAGGCCGCCGACGTCGGCACAGTGATGAAAACGACCGCGGCGGGCGCAGGCATCGGCGCGATCGCAGGGCGCAGCGGCAAGGGAGCCGGCATCGGCGCGGGCGTGGGCGCGGCGGTGGGGCTTGCCGCTGTGCTGCTGACGCGCGGGCCGGAACTCGAATTGCCGCGCGGAACGACCCTGGATATCGTCCTCGACCGCGCGCTCTATCTCGACGCCAGCTATATCAACTTCACGGACCCCGGCCGCGCTTCGACCATTCCCGGCGCGCCGAATCGCGAGCCCACGCGCAGCAAGTCGCCGTTCTAACTCCCCGCAGAAGACGGCCGGGCGCGGAGAAACCGTAGCGGGCTGAACGCCTCGACGGGCAGCGATGTCCGTTTCTCCATGATCCATTCGCGAATCAGATTCGCGGTCACCGGAGCCAGCAAGATTCCGTTGCGATAGTGTCCCGTCGCGATCAGCAATCCTTCTAATTCCGTCGGCCCGAGAATGGGCAGGTGATCCGGAGTATCCGGACGCAGGCCCGACCATGTTTCGACGATTTCCGCCTCCGCGAGTTTCGGCACGAGTTCGAGCGCCGCGCTGAGGATTTTCTGAATTCCCGACGCCGTGGTTTTCTTCTCGAAGCCAACATTCTCGATGGTGCTGCCCGCCACCAGCTTTTGCGGGCGCGCGTCGTCGCGCGGCACGATGTAGCCGTGCTCGGACCGCAGCACCCGGCGGATTCGCGTCGTGTGTGAAAGCAACGCCAGCATCTGCCCGCGCACCGGACGCGTGGGAGCGTACGCGCCGAGGCCGGCGATCCCGCCGGAGTAGCAGCCCGCGGCAAGCACAACGTGTCCCGCGGCAATTCTTTGGCTACGCGCGATCACTCCGGCGCAGCGGCCATTTTCGCGGAGCAGCCCGGTCACTTCCGTGTCGCCGTGAATCGTCACCCCGCAAGCCGCGTCTGCCGCCAACACCGCCGCGGTTAGTGCGCGATTGTCCACGCACGCTTCATTGGGGATGAACGCCGCCGCGCGCGCGTCGCGGGCCAGGTCCGGCTCCATCTCATGCGCTTCTTCGAGGCGCAGCGGCTCGGCGGGAAGACCGAGCCCGTGATGGAGCGCGACCAGCGTGCTCAACTCGCGCCCCGCTTCGCCCGCGAACATAACTTCGAGCGCACCCTCGCGCCGGAATCCAGTTTTCCGGCCCGAGGCCTCTTCAATCGCGGCGATGAAATCGGGATAGAGGTCCAGGCTCACGCGGCCCAGTGGCACCAGCGGAATCGCGTCCGGACTATCCGGCGCGGGCGAAAGCATCCCGGCCGCGGCCCACGAGGCTTCGCCGCCGGGCTGCTTCGCGTCGAAGATCACCACGCGCAATTTGTGGCGTGCCAGCTCGAAGGCGATCGAGCCGCCGATGAGTCCTCCGCCGATGATGGCGACGTCGAAGTTGCTCACGGGGATATCCCGGCAGCTAGAGGGAATTCACCAGCTCCACGGAGAGAACGCGGGCTTTCTGCGCCAGGTTTTTCGCGCGGACCCAGTCGGAAGCGCGGATGGCCTCGCGCGACTGTCCCAGGAAGCCGCGGATTTTCTCGACCAAGTCGTGCTGCGTGGCGTTAAGTAGCTTGCCGTAGGCCACCTGGAGATTGTTCTCCGCAGTGTCGATGTCTTTCTTGGTGAGGCGCTCTGCCTCGGCCTGCTCCGCCGGAGTGAGTTGCGGCGAAATCTGCGGGGGCTCCGGTTTCGGAGTTGGCGGCGGTTCTACGGGCGCCGGGTGCGGCTTCACCGGCGCGGGCTTGGGTGGCGGCACAACGAGTGAGGGTGGCTGCGGCGTCGGAGTGGGGGGTGTCTCCGGCGGCGGTGTGGGTTTCGGCTCTGTAGTCGGCGGCGGCGCGGTGTCGGTCGGAGGCGCAGGAGTTGAAACCGGAGGCGCCGCTTGCACCGTGCGTTTGTGACAGCCGGCACCCGCGAACGAGATGGTGCAAAGAAACAGCAGCATCGCGGCACGCGCGTTGCGCGCGGCGCGAGCTGGGCGAGTTGTGCGTAGGCTGGGCATCACGTTTTGCTGGCCAGGACTCGGCCGGCCCGCGCTGTGGACTCGACTGGGTGGGCCAGCGGCAACTCGATGCGAAACGTCGTTCCACGTCCCGCCTCGGAGTCAAAGTCTATCGAACCATTGTGAAGCTGCACAATGCGGAATGTGCTGGCCAGTCCGATGCCGCTGCCGTCCTTGCGCGTCGTGAAAAAAAGTTGAAAGATGCGCGCGCGGTATTCGGGTGCGATGCCGCGACCGGTGTCGGCTACGCTGACTTCAGCGAGATCGCCGCGCCGCGCCAGGCGCACGGTGATTCGTCCGCCGGCGGGCGTGGCCTCCGCGGCGTTCAAGAGGAGATTCAGGATCGCCTGCTTGATCAGCCCGCGGTCCACGCGCGCGGGGGGAACGTCTGCCGCAAACTCGGATTCCGCCTGCACGCCGGCGCGCTCAATTTGCGGGCGCGCCACGCTCAGAATTTCTCCCAGCAGATCAGCGAGTTGAGTCTCTTCCAGGTGCAGCTCCACAGGCCGCGTGAAATCGAGGAAGCGTTTGACGACGCGGTCCAGCCGGTCGATTTCACTGTCCAGCACTGCGACGGCCTGCTTCGCGCCGGCATTCGCTTCGGCGGGAAGCCCCGCGGAATCCGTGGCCAGGCTTTCTTTCAGGTTCTCGAGCCAGAGGCGCATGGAGTTCAGCGGGTTTTTCACTTCGTGAGCCACGCCGGCGGTGACGCGGCCGAGCGCCGCGAGGCGCTCCGAAACCTGCAGCTCGGAACCGATGCGATCGAGTGATTCTAGATCGCGCAGAGTGACCAGCGCGCCCATCTGTCCCGCGGCGTGATCGCCTTCCCCGGGGATGGCCTGCGCGCTCACGCTAATGCGGCGGCTGGGCCCCGCGGGATCGCCGGGACCGGCCAGCCGGAATTCAGTCGTGGCTAGCGGCGCAGGGGCCTCGCCATCGAGCCGCAGGATTTGATGTAGCGGATGCCCCGGCGGAAAAATCTCCGCGGCGCGGCGGCCCAGCAATTGATCGCTCGGCGTGCCCAGGAATTTCTCGACCGCCGGGCTGATCATCACCGCGCGGCCGTCTCGTGTGAAGAGCAGCAGACCGTCTTCGAGCCCGGCCATCACCTGGTTCAAATTTTCGCGCAAGGTGCTGAAGATCTCGCGCACGCCGCGCAGTTGCTGGCCGATTTCGTTGATTTTCGTACTCACCTGGCCGAATTCGTCGCCGCTCTGGATAGGTTTCTGGTCGAACTGGCCTTTGGAAATGGCGTCAGCTTGTGCGAAGATGAGCGCCAAGGGAGCGAATGAAGCGCTGCTGACCAGCGCGGCCAAGATCGTGGCCAGCGGCACGCCGATCAAAAGAATGAGCCCTGCGGAGCGCAGCGCCGGCTGGACGTCCGCGCGAAGCAGGCCGGTCTGTGAGGCCACGCGGATCTCTCCGAAGAGCTGGCCGGCAATCTGAATCGGCAGGGTCACTTCATAAACGCTCGGCGGACCGTAAATCACGCGAAGCTGGCGCAAAAAATTGCTCTTCACCAGGTCATCAAGCGGGGCGCGGTGCAGGGAGATGCGGCCCGGGAGCGTGGCGTCGCTCGAAATGAGGACCGTGCCTCGGCGATCCACAATCGAGATTTCGTAGATCGTCGGCGAATGGGCCAGCGCGTTTTCCACCTGCGCGGTAAGCCCTTCGCTCTGATCCAGCGCTTTGCGAACGTATTCCCGGACGTCTTCGGGAGCGGACGACTCCGGCCGCGTGCCTTCGTTCGCGGCGTCGGCGAGGGCGTGCTGCGCCTGCAGAAAGATTTCCTGCGCCACGGCGTGGGCGTCGTCATTGGCACTGCGCACCGACCGGCTTGTGACTGTGCCGAGGTCGAGCAGCGCGGTGATAAACACGCCGGCGAAGACAAGCAACGCCGTAGTCAGCGTGATTTTTGTTTTCAGGCGGAGGTGCATGGCGCGAGCCGCCTCAGCTCTGGCCCGCCGATTTCGGCGCGGCCTCGTATTCCTTCAACTTGTTGTGCAGCGTCTTCAGACTAATGCCAAGCAGGTCGGCCGCGCGAGTCTTGTTGTTGTTCGTGGCCGCCAGCGTCTGGAAGATCAGTTCCCGCTCGGCCGCATCCACGGTGGTGCCGACAGGGAAGCGCAAGCCGGAAAGCCCGGTGCTGCCGGACATCGCGGCTCCACCGTGGCCGAACTCCGCGGGCAGATGCGCGCGTCCGATCAAATCGCGGTCGCAAACGATGGTGGCGCGCTCCAGGACGTTGCGCAGTTCGCGAACGTTTCCGGGCCAGGGATAAGATTGGAAAAGATCCATCACTTCCGTGTTCACGCCGCGCACCTTCCGGCCGTGCTTCGCGTTTACATCGGCCAAAATGTATTCGACAAGTTGCGATAAGTCTTCCTTGTGTTCCCGCAGCGGCGGCAGATGAATGTGGAAGACGTTCAAGCGGAAGTAAAGGTCCTGGCGCAGTGCGCCCTGCGCGACAGCCTGATCCGGATCTTTGTTGGTTGAGGCGAGCACGCGCACATCCACCGGGGTTTCGGACTTGCTGCCCAGGCGGCGCACCTTGTGGTCTTCCAGCACGCGCAGCAACTTGGCCTGCGTCGGCGCGTGCATCTCGCCGATTTCGTCGAGCAGGAGGGTGCCACCATCGGCCAGCTCAAAGCAGCCGATGCGGCGTTCGGCGGCGCCAGTGAACGCGCCTTTTTCATGGCCGAAGATTTCGCTTTCCATCAGGGATTCGGGAATGGCCGAGCAGTTGATGGCCACAAAGGGCCGCTCCGAGCGCGGCGAAAGGCGGTGAATCGTGCGCGCGAGGATTTCTTTGCCCGAGCCGGTGTCGCCGGTAATCAGCACCGAAGCGGAGGATGGCGCGACCTGCTCCACGATGCGCATGATTTCCTGCATCGGTTTCGAGCCCCCCACCAGCTCACCGAGGCGGCCGGCTTCGCGGAGCTGCCGTGTGAGGGCGGCCACCTGGCGGCGGTCGCGCGATTTGCCGAGTGCGCGATCCAGCAGCGCGTGAAGCACCGCCGCTTTCAAGGGTTTCTCGATATACCAGAACGCGCCGGCTTCAATCGCGGCCACCGCGCGCTCTTCGCTGCCTTTACCGGTGATGATAATGGCGGGCACGTTCTGGAGTTCGTCGCCGAGTTTGCCGAGCAGGTCGAGACCGTTCATCCCCGGCAGCTCGACGTCGGCGATGAGCACGGCGGGGCGAAATTCGGAAAAACGCGCCAGGGCCTCTTCCGCGCTGTTGCACCCCAGAACTTCGCAGCCCCAGCGGCGCAGCAACGCCTCGTAGCCTTGCCGGGCGTTTTCCTCGTCCTCCACGATCAGGACGCGGTCCGCTGGCCCGGTCGCAGAATGGGCGGTGGCAGTTGCGTTCCAGCCTCGATGCACTGTCTTATTTTCGTCGGCCATGAGTGAGCGAAGAAGGACGAGCTGGGTGCGCCTTCCCTGTGAATCTACCAGCAGGAGAATCGAAAGCCAAGCGGCGCGGGCGACTTCTTTGCGTTCTTCTCAGGCCCCCGGAAAGCGCGAGGCCGCCAGAAGCGGCGGCCTCACGGTAGTGCAAGGGCCCAGCGCCTTCGCGCGAAGTTTTTCCTATTCCCTGGCCAGATAGAGCGGCCGCGTCAATTCGAGTTCGAGCTTTGAGCCTTTGGGCAGATCCAGCTCTTGGCCCATCCCCGACGAGATCAGGAATCCCGCGG
>JBGQGH010000033.1:0-27568 GCA_041497315.1 Terriglobia bacterium
CCCGCGCTTTCCGAGTACCACTGCGCGTTCGCGCTCTTCAATCCGAACGATCAAGAATCCTCCGGCCTCGTGCGGGTGGTGGATCGCCTGGGGCGTACCGTGGTCCAGCGCCCGTACGTGTTGCAACCACACCAGACTACGCTTTACGGATCGCTGGCCGACCTCAAGCCGGTGTCCACGCCCGCCGAAGCGCTGGCGATGAAACCCCTCGGCGAACCCAAGCTGGCCGATGGCGGCGTAATCGTGGTGCGCAACGAGAGCGAAAGAGTTTCCTTCGCCTACACATTCATGAAAGGCCGCAAGGGCGAGAGCTTCACGGTGGAGCACCCGCTGCACTTTTCCGCCGAGGCGGAGGTGAAACCGGCGCGCGCCACGCCCTACGGCCCGAACAAATCGTTCCCCGCGTCGGCGCTGCTCTATTGCCCCATGCTATTTTCCGGGAAACGCTTTGGCGATTTGCAACTCGAGTCGCGTTTTTACCTGAGCGCGAGCCGCTGGCTCGAAGAAGCGCTGTGGATGATGCCGTTTGCCACCACATCGGAAGGAATGATCGCCTGGGTTTCGAACAAGGATGAAAAGTTTCCCGAGCGCGTGATGCCCGCGGCGGTGACCGACCAGGGCTTGGTGCGCCTCACGGAATTCCAGAGCTGCCGCGTGGATGCGCGCAGCCTGCCGATGGCCGAGGGTTTTTCCGGCGGCTTCGGCGTGGCCACAATTCCGAAGACTTCGCACTCGCTGCTCAAAGTCGAAGTGCGCGCGACGAACTGGGGCCGCGTGGCGTTCACGCATTTCCGACCCGGAGGGCCGGTGCACAAGAGTTACCGCCTGGCCGATAATCGCGGCGGCGTGGCCAGCGACTATATCGTCTCCGGCTGCCACGTAATCGGTCGCGCGGAAAACCGCAAGCGCGATTGCTTGCTCGCCCTGATGAACATTGAATTCGAGGAAGAACACACGGGCACGCCGAAGCTGCAACTCTTTGGTCCGTCGGGCCTAGTGGCGGAAAAACAGTTGGGCGATTACCCGCCACTGGCCTGCCGTCACCTGATCGTCTCTGAACTTTTCCCCAACGTGCAGAGCGATCCGGAGCATCCTTTCACGGTGCGCATGATTGACGCGAACGCCATGATGGTGGTCTCCGCGCTGCACCTCGATTACGAGCGGAGAGACCTCGCCCTCGAGCACGGCTCCGATCGCCACTCGACCTACCAGGACTTCAAGTGTTAGATTCTGTCCGCGAATGAGCGTGAGTTTGTAAGGGGAGGATTGCGATGGCGAGCCTGGGCGATTACATGGCGCATTACGACCACGAGCATAGCTCCGGTTGGAATCGTCTGTTGCACGGCATCGGCATTCCGGCCATCTTCGCGAGCCTCGTTCTGCTGATCCTGGGCCACTGGATGCTTGCCTTAGCGTTCTTCGTCGGCGGCTGGGCGCTGCTTTTCCTCGGACACCGCATCGAAGGCAATCACCCTGCATTTTTCCAAGGCCCGATTTATTTCCTCGTCGGTCCGCTGTGGGTCGCGAAAGAAATCAAGGAAGCACTCCTGGGGTCACGCCGCTCAGCAGCCACAGGTCCCAGGTAAGACAGTCGGCAATAGCCGGAGAGCAATCTCTCGCGCACCGCTCGTGGCCCCTCGACGTTGCGTACGGAGAATGGTAGTCTTCTGCATCATCAGGGGCCATCCAGGGTGCAAAACGCAGCTGAGACCCGCATTGAGTCGTCCAAGCGCCGCAGCACGCGCATTGCTCAGGCCGTGCCTCTGGTCGTGACCGGCGTGGACGCGCTCGGGCGGCCCTTCCAGGAACGCACCTCCACGCAGGCCATCAACTGTCACGGTGGCCGCTATCAGTCCAAGCACTACGTTTTGAAAAACATGTGGGTGACCCTCGAAGTGCCCCATCCGCAAAGCGGCCTGCCGCCGCGGCGCCTGCGGGGACGCGTGACGTGGATTCAACGGCCGCGAACGGTTCGCGAACTCTTTCAGGTGGCCGTGGAATTGGAAGTGACTGGGAATATCTGGGGCATTGCCTTTCCTCCGCCCGATTGGACTCCTTTTAATGAGGACGCTGTGGCGCAAATTCTTTCAGCCGAATTGCTGACGGAGCCCGAGACAGAGGCGCGCACGGAGGAAACCCAAGCTCCGGCCGAGGAACTCGATAACCTGAGAGTGCTGCCGTCGCCGGGCACCGATCCTTCCGTTATGCTGGCGCGGCAGATGGCGCGCCTCGTGGTGGAGGCAAGACAGCAGATCCAGGCTGCGGTGCGCGAGGCCACCACGCGGGCGGTGGCGGAAGAGACCCGGCCGCTGCTCGCCGCAGTCGAAAGCCAACTCAGAGAAACCGCTCAGCAGGCGGCACATCAAGCCCTCGCCGAACAAGCGAACCAGCAGATTCGCCAGTCACAAGAAGAGATGGCGCAGGCGAGCCGGGAATTTTTGGAATCGCTGCGTGAGCAGTGGGACCGCGAATCCGAAAAGCGAATGGACGTCGCGGGCCACGAGTTCCTCGCGCGCGCCGGCAAGATCAAACAATCCCACCTCGAGACGTTCGAGCAACAACTCGACACCCGCCTCCGCGAATCTCTGGCTCGAATTCAGGAGCTCAGTGGTGAAATCTCCACCGGCACGGAGCGCGCCGAGAGCGTTTTGAGCCGTCTGAATCAGGAATTGGACCAGAGCGCCGGCGCGGCGAGTAAACGGATTGAGTTATTGATCGAGGCCAAAGCGCGGGAAGTCTTCACGCACCTCTCGGATCTGGATCAGGCTGCCCAACGGACCAAGAGTGAAGTCGAGGCTGCCGCAGCCGCGGCTCACGAAGCTTGGCGGGCGCGCCTGGAGTCGTACAGCGAAGCGACCGCGGCCACGTGGCAGAATTCGATCGCGCGTTCCCTCGAAGACGCCGCCCAGCGGACCGCCAAGCGGCTCTCGCAGCAGACCGAAGCGGCCGCGCAACAATTCGACCAGGAACTGGCCCTCCGGCTGGCCGCTCAGCGGCGATCCTTCGAAGAGGTGGCCCGGCAAGCCCAGAACGCTCTGGCGGAATTGCGCGAAACGCTCGACCGGGAATCCGTCCGCTCCCAAGAGGTTCTGGCACAGATCCAGGATTCCGCCAGCCGCTTGGAGAACCAGGCGGCCAGCCTCGATGCCATGAGCCGGACAACCGCCGAAGAGCTGCAAGAGCGCTTCGAGAGCATCCTGACGACGGAGAGCGCCGAACTGAACCGCCGCGCCGAGGTCGCAGTGACCGGAATGGCAGAACGACTGCAACCCATCATCGAAGCTGCCGGAGAGGAGACGCTTTCACGCCTGGCCGGTCAGATGGAAGCGCAGCTCACTCCGCATGTGGATCGCGCGAAGGAGTTGGTCGTCACCCTGTCTGCGGAAACGTCCGCGGCCGAGCAGATGCTGCGGGAGCACGAGGACCGCATCCGGCAGCGTTCGGAGCAGTCCGCGCGGGAAGCGGCAGCACAGTTGCAGGAGATGCTTGGCCGCTTCGAGCGCGACTTCGAGGAAGCCGCCCGAGTCGCCAAGGAGCGGTGGCTCGCCGACCTGGAATCCAAGGCCACTGAGACGTCGCACACGACGTTCGAGGCCCTCCTGAAGGCATCTACCTGGTACGAGAAAAAGGTGCAGACGCAAATGCAGGCCACGATCGAGAAAGGCACCGAACAGGCCGAGGAACATTTGCGCAAGAAAGCGGGCGAGTTTTCGGCGCTCTTCGCATCGGAACTAGATCACTACAGCCGGAGTTACATCGAACATTCGGAGGGGGAGTTGGGCGAGGCGTTGACGGAGTCTCTGCAAAAAGCCCGCGAACAGATGGGCGCCGTCGCCGGTGAAGTCGCGTCCAGCTTCCAGGAAGATATCCGCGCTAGGGGGCAGGAGAAATACGAGCAGTTCACTCGGGAAGTTGGGGGCGCCGTCGAACAATTCAGCGCGGGGGTCGAAGCCATCGGCGAGGACACTCTCTCTCGAATCGGCGCCGAGGCCACGCGGTCGTTTGCAGACTTCGAGGAGAATATGGGCCGGCAGCTCCAGCAGGGCGCAACACAGGTGCGGCGCGACCTGGAAGCGCAGCTCGCTCCTCTTATCGAAACCTGGAAGAAGCAGCGCTCCGCACAGGAGCGGCAGTTCGAGATGTCCGTCCGGCAGATCGAGGATCGTTCGCTCGAAAGCTACAAGGAGCGTCTGGAAAACGCCTCCAACTCATTCCTGGTGACCGCTGTCGCCGGGCTCAGCAAGCAGACCCAGGGCTTGGTCGAAAACGTCGCGCACACAGCCGAGGACCGCCTCCGCAATGTTGCCGGAGAGGTCTTCACTGGCATCGGCGAAACGCTTCGCCTACGCCTGCTCGAGCTTTCCGCCAGCTTCAGTTCCCCGTCGTCTTCTCACGACACGCCCGCAAATCCGTAGGGCGTAACCTGCGGTGGAGCCGCGTGCGTCTTAGGAACAAGCCCCAAACCTGTATAATGTCGCGATGGCAAATCGCGCGTATTGGGGCGTGCGGTCGAGGGAGTTCTCCAAATCCACGATGCTCGACCAGTTCGGCAAAGTTCTGCAAACCGTGCCATATTCCGCCGAGTTCCCCGGCCTCACCAGCCTGGTGGTTCGCGCGGTAGAACCCAGCGAGACGCCACTGATCGATATGGACTTACGCGCCGATCCCATCGGCGCCGGGGAATGGATTTCCATGGTGCGTGAGTACTTGAGCGCGGATTGCATTTTCGAAGCCGAGGCATTTTGGGACCTCTGGGTTTACGACATGGAGAAAGTGCGCTGGCAACGAGCGCCGCAGCGGCTCGAAATCTTTTGCCACGGGTTGCAGTATGACGAAGGCGTGTGGGCACAGGCCGGTCATTTCCAGGCGGAGATCGGCTTCGAACACCTGCTTACCGGCCACGCGAGGATGCTGGGGCCGAACCCGGGCTCGCCAGCGGCTCCGCAGGATGCCGCGGAGGCCCGTTTCCAGATGATTATGTCAGTCGGGGAGAACCTGCGCGAATATCACCGCAAGACCCAGGAGAACATGAAAAAACTGATGGACTGGATGCGGGCCATCGAGGAAGCGATCCCCATCGATCATTGGCGGCTGTGGTCTGAAGGAGAGGAGAACTTTGAAGCGCGTGTGGATGAAATCCTGGCTGTACGCTAGCGCGATGGCCGCATCTCTCGCGCTGGCAGGCGCGGCCGCCGGCGCGCCGCAGGAGCCTGCGCCCAAATCGCACGTGGCGAATGAATTGACCCTCGCCGGCCTGCGCCCCGGGAAAGACACCTTTGCCGCTGCGGAGAAGCGATATAAGAGCAAGCTCTTGCGCGCCCGCGCGAAGTCCGTCGAGGGAAAGGCGAAGCCCGAAGAAGGCAAGGACAAATCCGCGGACAACGGTAAGGACAAGGCCGATGAGATCAAGGAGTGGCTGGACGACTGCCACGGCCGCTCGCTAAAGCTGGGACTGGACGCCAAGGGAACGATCCTGAGCGTCACCATCTCCGCCATCGCCCCGACCGATGGCGATTGCAAGGACAAGCGCGCCGATTTCCTGAACTGGCGGAACTGGATGACCGGCCGCGGCTTGCGACTCGGCGATCCTCGCGACCGCGTCATCGAAATCTACGGCGAGCCGGATTCCGACGGGCCTTCCGTGAAGGGGACGCGCGAGCTAGAATTGTTGTATTACGCATTCGACTGGGCAGGATCCGATGTTCCGCAGGTGTTGGAAGTTTCCTGCGAGCGTTCGACGGGCAAAGTGCTCGAAATCACGCTGGCCTTCCCAAGTCTTTAGAAAGTTGAGTTCCAAGATGCGTCTGTTTTTCTTGGCCATGGGAGTCTGCGCGCTTGCGCTGATGGGCGGGTGTGGCCAAACGCCAACGCCGAAGCAAGCGGAAGAGGCGCCGAAGCCTGCTGAGCCACCCATTCCGGCGGATGTTTCCTCGGTCGCGCAAACCGTCTTGGGCGCGGAGGCTGAGGTTCTCGTGTATGGCGATCTCGCACACAACGGAAACCAGCAGGTTCTGGTCATCAACCGCTTGCCCAAAACGCCCACGGGTGCCGTTCCCGGCAACTTGCTGACGCGCGCCGTCATCGTCGAAAATAACGCCGGCAAATGGCGCGAAGTTTTTCGCTGCGACGAACATCTCAAGAACCCCAACGGCTATCTGGGCGGCACGCCGATCGCTCCGGTGAACGGATGGCGGCTCCAATACGAACAAGACCCAAAGAAAGGCTTGTTAATGTATTTCGCGCCGCTGCAGCGAGCGGCAACGGAGCACCCCTCCGCGATTGCCGTCCGCTGGGATTCGCAGGCGAAACGCTATCGCTCGATGGATCGGAATTATGTGAGCTTTTTGCCGGAATCGCCGGCGCTCGAAGTGCCCAATATGCCGCTGAGATGAGTGCAACCGCACAAACCGCCGCAACCCAAACGACGAAGCGCCCGCGCGTTTCCTCGTGGAGACACCTGCGCGACCTCTTGCCCTACGTCGCGCGCTACAAGGGCGGAGTGACGCTCGGCCTCTTGGTACTGCTGGCCATGGGCCTGGTCGGCAACGCCGTCCCGCTGCTTGTTGGCGCGCTCACCGATTCCCTCTCCGGTTCGCCGTTGGCCCGCGCGCTCTCCAGCGGCATCGTGCGGCCCGTCGTCGGCCCTCTGATTCCCTATTACCACCCATCCAGCCGGCAAACTTTGGTGGTCTTTTGTTTGGCGCTGGTCGCGGTCGTGGTTCTCAAAGGGATTCTGTCGTACTGGACGCGGTCCATTCTCATCGGCGTCTCGCGCGACATCGAATACGACCTGCGCAACGATTTGTTGACCCGCCTCCTGCGCATGGAGCCGGAGTTTTACGTTCGCAACCGCACCGGCGAGCTGATGTCGCGCTGCACGAACGACCTGAATGCCGTGCGCATGGTGCTGGGCCCGGGGATCATGTACAGCGCCACCACGCTTGTGACCATGGTCCTGGCCATCGTGCTCATGATCAAGCTTTCGCCCATATTGACGCTCTGGGTGCTGCTCCCTGTGCCAGTGGTCGCTGTGGTGACGTGGTATTTCGGCAAGTTGATCCATGTTCTGTACGAAAAGATTCAGGAAATGCTGGCCGCGCTCTCCTCTCGCGCACAGGAAAACCTGGCCGGCGTTCGCGTGATCCGCGCTTACGCGCAAGAGGAGTCGGAGCGGGCGGCTTTCGACGCGCCGAACCGCGAGTACGTCGCGCGAAATATGAAGCTGATCCGTACGTGGAGCATGTTCATGCCCGCGCTCACCATGCTCATCGGCACGACGTTCATGATCGTGCTGTGGCAGGGCGGACGTCTGGTGATGCTCCACCGCATTTCGCTCGGCACGCTGATCGCGTTCTACTCCTACATGGCGCTGCTGATCTGGCCGATGGTGGCGCTGGGCTGGGTCACCAATATTCTTCAGCGCGGCGCCGCCTCCATGGGCCGGCTGAGATATGTCTTGTCCGCCGAACCAAAGATCAGTGATGCGGGAATACCCGTTCTCGCCGGCAGGAAACTTCGCGGAGAAATCGAATTTCGCCGGCTGAATTTCACCTATCCCACCAAGCTCGACGGCAACGGGGCGAAGAATGTTGACGGAACGAATGGGGCGGATCGCGCCGAGGTTCTGCGCGACATCAGCCTGCGCGTGCCGGCGGACTCCACGCTGGCCATCGTCGGTCCTACCGGCAGCGGAAAGTCCACGCTCGCGGCGCTCGTAGCCCGTCTGTGGGAAGCGCCGGAGGGATCGCTCTATCTTGACGGACACCCGATCCGCGAATGGCCGCTCGCCGAATTGCACCGCGCGATCGGGTTCGTGCCGCAGGAAACTTTTCTTTTCAGCGATACGATTCGAGAAAACATCGCCTTCGGCGCGCCCCAAGCATCGCAGGAAGAGGTCGATCGGGCCGCGGTGGTCGCGAACATCTACCACGAGATTGCAGGCTTCCCGCAGAAATTCGAGACCATGGTGGGCGAGCGCGGCATCACTCTTTCCGGCGGGCAGAAACAGCGCACCGCCCTCGCCCGTGCCGTCATCCGCGATCCGAGAATCCTGATCATGGATGATTCGCTTTCCAGCGTGGATACGGACACGGAAGAGAAGATCCTGCGGCGATTGCAGGACGTCATGCGCGCGCGGACGACGATCCTGATTTCGCACCGCTGCTCCACTGTGAAGCACGCCGACCAGATTGTGGTGCTGCGCGACGGCCGAATTGTCGAGCGCGGCACGCACGACGAGCTACTGCGGCAGGGCGGCTACTATTCCGACCTCTATCAGAAGCAGCTGCTGGAAGAAGAGCTCGAACGCGCATGAGCAACATTCACGAAGAGGAAAAACTCGGCAAATCGTACGACGCGAAGCTGGCGCGCCGCCTGATGCAATACCTGCGCCCGTACAAGTGGGGCGTCATCCTCGCTCTCTCCATGGCCGTGGCTATCACGCCGCTCGAGGCCGTCGGGCCCTATTTGTTCATGACTGCGGTGGACAAGTACTTCACGCCGGTCATCGACGGGCGTCTCGCCTACGCGGTGGGCATTCGCGCTCTCGGGTGGATCACCGCGTTTTACCTTTTCTCTCTCGTGGCCAGCTTCGTCTTGCAATACATTCAGGTACGCGTGATGCAGCGCGTGGGCCAGGCCACGATGTATGACCTGCGCAAAGAAATTTTCGATCACCTGCAACGCCTGCCTATGAGTTTTTACGACCGCACGCCGGTCGGACGCCTGGTGACGCGCGTCACCACGGACGTGGACGCGCTCAACGATCTTTTCGCCGCGGGCGTCGTGGCCATTCTGAACGACTCGATCCTGCTGATCGCCTTCGTAGCCATCATGCTGAAGATCAATTGGAAGCTGGCGCTGATCACGCTCTCGGTGCTGCCGCCCATCCTCCTGGTGACCATGCTCTTTCGCACCAAGGTCCGCGACGCCAACCGGCGCATTCGCACGGCCATCGCCAAGATCAATTCCTTCTTGCAGGAGCACATCAGCGGGATGAGCGTGGTGCAGCTTTTCAACCATGAGAGAAAATCACAAAGCCAGTTTGAGAAACTCAACCGCATGCACATGGAGGCGTATAAAGACGCCATCCTGGCGTTCGCACTCTTCTATCCGGGCGTAGAGTTGCTCAGCGTCGCGGCCGTCGCCCTCCTTTTCTGGTTTGGCGGCTTGAAAGTGCTGGCAGGTTCCATCGCCGTGGGCGTGATTATTGGTTTCATGCAGTATGCGCAGCGCTTTTTCCGGCCCATCCAGGACCTGAGCGACAAATTCAACATCCTGCAAACCGCCATGGCCAGCTCGGAGCGCATCTTCAAGCTGCTCGACGAGCCGCTGCAGGCCGAGACAACCATGGTGGTGCAGACTTCTCCGCTCGCGGCGCGCGCTGAATCCAAAATCACTACCTGGCAGGCGCGTGGCGAAATCGAATTCCGAAACGTGTGGTTTTCCTATCGCGGTGGCGCGAATCCCTCCGAAGATGATTGGGTACTCCGCGACATCTCGTTCCGCGTAGCCCCCGGGCAGACCGCCGCCATCGTCGGCCACACCGGCGCGGGCAAAACCACACTGATTCAGCTCCTGCTGCGCTTTTACGAAATCCAGCGTGGCGAAATTCTGCTGGACGGAGTGGACATCCGCTCGCTCGATATTCGCGAGCTACGCCGCCACTTCGGAATCGTGCTGCAGGATCCGTTCCTCTTCACGGGCACGCTCGAATCGAACGTGCGGCTTGGCACCGAAGGCATCGGCCGCGACCGCGTCGAACGCGCGCTCGCAGAAGTGGGCCTGGGAATTTTCTTGCAATCCCTGCCCAATGGCGTGGCCACTCCGGTCACCGAGCGCGGCGCCACGTTCTCCGTGGGCCAGCGGCAGCTCGTGAGCTTTGCGCGCGCGCTGGCGCACGATCCACAATTCTTGATCCTCGACGAAGCCACTTCGAGCGTGGATACCAAAACCGAGCTGCTGATCCGCGAGGCGCTCGATCGCTTGCTCACCGGCCGCACCGCGCTCGTAATCGCGCACCGCCTCAGCACCATCCAGCACGCCGACCGCATCCTGGTCTTCCACAAGGGCCGCCTGCGCGAACACGGTTCGCACCAGGAATTGCTGGCCGTGCGCGGAATTTACTACCGGCTCTACCAGCTCCAGTACAAGGAGCAGGAGTTGCGCCTCCCGATCCCGGCAGCGGGCCAATCCTCCGACGCGGCGCTTCCCGCCGATGACTAAAGGCGCATCGCATTCGTTGCCGCGGGCCTCACGTGCAATATCATGACCACGCAAGAAATCCTCATCTCCACCGGCGAAGCCTCCGGCGAAATGTACGCCGCGCAACTTGCCACTTCCCTTCGCTCGCGCGCAGACGTCCACCTTTTCGGCCTCGGCGGGGAGCGCCTCCGCGAAGCGGGCGTGGAGCTCGTCGCCGATCGCACCGAGATTTCCATGGTTGGCCTGACGGAGATCGTGCGCCGCTGGACAACAGCCTTCCGCATCAACCGCAAGCTCGGCGACGAAGCCAAGCGCCGCCGGCCGAAGCTCGCCATCCTGGTGGACTTCCCCGATTTCAATCTCTGGCTAGCACGGCGAATCCGGCCGATGGGCGTGCGCATCGTCTATTTCATCAGCCCGCAGGTGTGGGCTTGGCGGCGAAACCGCATCCATCTCATCCGGCGGCTCGTCGAACGCGTAATCTGCATATTCCCATTCGAAGAAAAGTTTTACCGCGATGCGGGCGTGCCCGTGGATTTTGTCGGTCATCCTCTGGTGGACTCGGTGAAGCCAACTCTCTCGCGGCAGCAGTTTGCGGCGCAGCACAAACTGGACGCTTCGCGCCCGATCGTTGCGTTGCTCCCCGGAAGCCGCGAAGCGGAAATCCGGCACAACCTGCCGCCGATGCTCGAAGCTACCGAATTGCTCCGGCAATCGGGTGTGGACCAGTTCGTGCTCGCGCTTGCGCCGGGCGTCTCGGCCTGCCAAGTTTCCGGCCAGGTGCGCTGGGAGCAGACCGTGCGTACCGTGCAAGGTCAGACGTATGACGCCCTGGCGACGGCGGATGCGGCCATTGTCTCGAGTGGCACGGCTACCGTGGAAGCCGCGCTCCTGGGCACGCCGATGATCGTGGTGTACCGGCTTTCGCCGACCACTGCGTTCGTACTGCGTCGAATGGTGCATGCGCCCTTTATCAGCATGGTGAATCTGATTTCCGGCCGACGCGTGGTGCCCGAACTCATCCAGGAGAATTTCACTCCGGCTCGCGTTGCCGAAGAGGTTCGCAGACTACTCGATTCCCCCGGAGCGCGGGATGAAATGCAGCGCGGGCTGCGTGAGGTACGTGAACGGCTGGGCCCCGCGGGCGCCATCGATCGCGCCGCCGGAATCATCGCCGGTATGCTGTGAGCGTGAAGGGGTCTGGCAACTCGCAAGCCCCAGTCTGGTATCCTAGAAGGCGGGAATGAAGCCAGGAAAGGCCTAATCTTGCGAACATATCGGGCCATTCTAATCGCCGCGCTGCTGTCTTGCCTGATTCCGGCCGCCGCCGCGCGCGCGCAGACGACGCGAAAACTTGCCTTCCGCGCGATTCACTACGACATCGTGGCCAGCTTGGCGCCCGCTGAACAGACGCTTACGGCTCGCGCCAAAGTCGACTTCGAGGTGCGGGAGGCTTCGCGCGTGGTGGAAGTTGAACTCCACCCGAATTTGAAAGTCACCTCCGTGCTGGGCGCGGACGGCCGGCCCCTGAGTTTTGAACGCGACGAGAATTCGCCTCTCGTCGTACGGGTCAACCTCGCGCAGCCCGCCGCCGCGGGCGACAAAGTTTCGCTGACATTCGCTTACTCCGGGCTCCTCGCAAACGAAGAAAACAGTCCGATCAAGGGCATACGTCTCGCTGCGATTCAGGCGGACAACGCATTCCTTTTGCAACCCGCGCGTTGGTTCCCTCTGACCGGATATCCGTGGAATCGTTACACGGCGGTGTTCAGCATCGAGGTGCCGGTAGGCTTTTCGGTAGCCGGCACAGGGAAACCTTCTCCGCCCACTGCGGTTATCGCTCCCAAACCTGCTGCTCCAGCACCGGGCAGAGCCCCGGCCGTGCAGGCGGCGCCTGCCGCCGCCAGCGGGCCGCGCACTGCGTTTGTTTTTCACAGCGATCAACCCGAAGCCTCCGGCAGCTTTGTCGCTGGCAATCTGCAAATGTCCCCGGTGCCCGCCGAAGGACTCCGCCTTTCAATCTACACACGCCCGGCGATGAGCAGCATGGCCGCGGCGCACGCGGAAGTGCTCTCCCGGATCATCAATGAATTCTCCAACGAGTTCGGTCCGCTCCCGGATCCAAACATTACTCTCGCCCCGCTGCCCGAAGGCGCGCCCCAGGGCTTCACCGGCCCGGGCCTCATCCTGTTTGGCCAGCGTCAGTGGGATGCGCACGTGAACTACCGGCCGCTGGCGCAATACGCCGCGCGGCTGTGGTGGGGCAACCAGGTGATGCCAACTTCGGCAGCCGACGTTTGGGTGACTGACGGACTGGCGCGCTATTCCGAGGGCCTCTACGTCGAGCAGCTCGCCGGCAAAGAGGGCTTCAATCGCGTGCTCGAAGAATTCGCCGTCGGCGCCCTGATGTACGAAGACGCCGCGCCGATCGCGCAGGCGGACCGTTTGTCGCCGTTCACCAGCGACTACCGCTCGGTGGTGCTGAACAAGGGAGCGATGGTGTTTCACATGCTCCGCGCGCAGCTCGGAGACGATACATCCCGCGCGCTGTTGCACGATTACTATTCCCAGTTCAAAGGCAAGTCCGCGAGCATTGAGGATTTCAAGAAACTGGCCATGGCGAAAGCGCAGGCCAAGGCCGATGCCGCGCCGAACCTCAACGCGTTTTTCGCGCAGTGGTTGAACTCCACCGGTATTCCCGAATTCAAGGTCGAGTACGTGGTTTACCGCATCAAGCGCGGCTTCCAGATCATCGGCAAGGTGAAGCAGGATCTGGAAACGTTCCGCATGAACGTGGAAATGAGGGTGGATACCGAAGGGAATCCGGAATTCAAGACCGTGGAAGTGATCGGCACGGATTCTGATTTCACCGTCGAGACTTTCGGCAGGCCGAAGGCGGGCGGCATCACGCTCGATCCCAACAATAATATTCTGAAGGCCAGCGGCAAGCTGCGCGTGCGCGCCGCGATCGCCCGGGGCGAAGAGATGGCCGAAATTGGCCGGTATTACGACGCGATCCAGAATTATCAGAAGGCGCTGGGCGTGCAGAAGAATAATTCGCTGGCCCACTTCCGCATCGCCGAAGCATTTTTCTACGAAAAGAATTATCAAGCCGCTGCCAACGCGTTCCGCGAAGCGATCGATGGTGATCTCGACCTCAGCTACAAGTGGGTCGAGGTGTGGTCACACATCTATCTAGGCAAGATCTTCGACATCAGCGGCCAGCGTGAACGCGCGGTGAACGAATACAGCAAAGCGAAGCAGACCAACGATGACACCGGCGGCGCTCAGGCGGAAGTGGACAAGTACCTCGCGCAGCCCTACAAGGAAGAAGTCGCGCAGCGCCCCGGGAGTCTGTGATTCACTTCTCCATCTGATCCCATCGCGCTAGAACGGCTCCAGCCCCGTCAGGTGCGGCGCATCGATCCCCTTGTGCTGGATGAAAACCTGAAAACGCTCTCCCATTCCCTCGGGAAAGATGAGGGTTTTCAGCATCAGGCGCGAGCGAAGTCGCTCCACCTCGCTTTGGCCTTCGTCGTATAAGTCCGCGAATTCGTTGGCGCGCCCCAGCGCCAGCAGAAACCGCGCCTGAGACACCAGGCCCGTGCGTTCGAGGCCGGCGCGGCGGCCCCAGAGCTCGAGCGCGGTGAAATTCACGTGCGCGGTCAAGTCCTGTTCGCCCGGTGCGCGATAGTAATCTTCTCCCGCGCGATGCTCTTGATACGCCAGCAGCGTGCCGCGCATGTGAAGCTCGTTGTAGAGTTCGCGCGCTTCGTGACCATAGTCCACGGTGAGAATAAAACCACGGGCGAGCCGCTTCGCCGCATCTTCAATCCATGCGCATGCATCGAGTCCGATTTCGGCTTGCTGTCCTTCCGCTAGTGCGATTCCCTGCGCTGCGAAGTACTCCGCGAGGGCGGAAGTCGAAAGCGGACGAGCAACCTCGCAGAAACCGCTGGCGCCAGTATTTACATGAATCTCCCGCAGCTCACCGCCTTCGCGCACCACGTGATGCACTGGCAGTGCGTCCACCAACTCGTTCGACAAAATGCAACCGGCAGAAATTTCCGCCGGCAGCGAATCAGTGGATACGGCACGGCCGGCGTCGATGTGTGCGCCGATGTTTTCTGCTTGTGCCGCGCGCCGCGCGGGAGATTGTTCGACGGCAACGTACCGCACGGCGGAGTAAAACTCCGGCAACTGCCGCGCGGCGAAATCGAGGATATGCTTGGCCAATCGGCCCACCCCCGCGCCCGCTTCGACCACGAAGAATGGCACGGGGCGGCCGAGGCGCTCCCACATTTCCGTGAGCTCCCGCGCGAGCAGGCGGCCGAAGATCGGGTGCACATCCACGCTGGTATAAAAGTCGTCGAAGCGGCGCGTCTCCGCGCGGCTGTAGTAACCGAATTCAGGATGGTAGAGGCACTCGCGCATGTACTCGGCGAAGGTGATGGGACCGCGCTCACGGATACGGTTTGCAAGCAAACGCGCGAGCGGAGCCTCTTGGCCCGTCGCGCTCATCCGTCCTGCCGCTGCGGGTTCGAGGTGAACATCTCGATGACGTAGTCGTGCAGGCAGTCGTAGAGCTGCTTCTGGAAGGTCCACGGGAATTGCCGGTTTTCTATTTCGCGCGGGCGCATCAGGAACACGTATTCGTGGACCTGAATCTCGGTAGCGCGGAAGCAGATGATGACTTCGACGCCTTCCGCCGCGGCACGCGCGTCGAACGAGAACAGCGGATGTTCATAGCGCGTTAGTTCCACGCGGACTTTTTCGAGGAGTTCGCTCACCGGTTTTCGCGCAGGAGTTGATGCGCGGCGAGCCACTCGCGGAGGCGGCCCTCGATGTCGTCCCGGATCTCGCGAAAAAACGCGAGTTGAGTTTGCGGATCTGTACCCGCCACCGCCGGGTCGGGAATGGACCAGTGGATGCGCTCCCGCCGAGCGGGGAGCACGGGGCAATTCCGCGCCGCGTCGTCGCACAAAGTAATCACGTAATCGAATTCGCCCGGAACATCACCGATCCTCTTGGGTCGCTGGCCGGAGGCGTCAATTCCCTTTTCGCTGAGCACCTGAACAGCGAACGGGTGAATCCCCTTCGGATTGAGGCTCGACCCCGCGCTGGCCACCTCGACACCGGGAGCAGCGAGAGCCCGCGCGAGTCCCTCAGCGATCTGGCTGCGTGCGATATTACCGGTGCAGACAAAAAGGATCCGTTCGTTCAAGATGGCCTCGCTGCGCCCGCGGCGCCCTTCGCTTGCATCGCCTTCCAAATCTCTTTGAACACTTCGACCGCCGCCGTGTCGAACAGCACAAAATAGATCTTCTCGAGCGACATGGGCTTCTGCAGGTGAACAACGGCTTCCTCCAGCATGATTTCCGCGCATTCGCGCATTGGAAATCCGGCGATGCCGGTGCCCACGGCGGGAAACGCAATCGTCTTCAGGTTCTTCTCCGCAGCGATTCGGAGGCAGTGCGCGGTCGAGCGCCGCAGCGCGGGTGCCGTGGTCTGACCCCCAAGTTGCATGCTGGCAGCGTGGATCACGTGTTTCGCTTTCAGCTTGCCGCCGGTGGTGATGGCCGCTCCGCCGATGGGAATGGTGCCGATGGCGTCGCACTCGGCCTGAATAGCTTCGCCGCCTTTGCGGCGGATTGCACCGGCGACACCGCCGCCGAGTTGAAGGTCGTTGTTCGCGGCGTTGACGATGGCGTCGGTGGCCATCTCGGTCAAGTCGCCCTGCTGAATCACGATTTTGTCCGCGACGCTCATCGTGCCTCAGTCCGCGGTCTTCGCTGCACCGCTGGGGTAATCGAAAACACCTCGCCCGGACTTGCGCCCCAATCTTCCGGCCTTCACATATTGGCGCAGGAGCGGATTGGGGCGGTATTTTTCACCGAGCGTGCGGTGAAGATATTCGAGAATCGAGAGCCGCACGTCGAGTCCGACGAGATCGACGAGTTCAAACGGGCCCATGGGATGGTTTAGGCCGAGCTTCACCGCTTTGTCGATGTCTTCCGCCGAGGCGATTCCCGCCTCGAGCATGGCGAAGGCTTCGTTGCCGATCAGCGCGTTGATGCGGCTGGTGATGAAGCCCGGGGCTTCGCGCACAACCACGACTTCCTTGCCCATGCGGCGGCCGACTTCGCGGCAGGTCTCGAGCGTGTCTTCGGATGTCTCCAGGGCGCGGACGATTTCGAGGAGCTTCATTTTTGGCACGGGATTGAAAAAGTGCATGCCGATGCATTTCTCCGGCCGGAACGTAATGGTGGCCATCTCCGTGATCGAGAGCGAAGAAGTGTTGGAAGCGAAAATCGAGCCGGGCTTGGCGAACTTGTCGAGGATCGTGAAAATCTCGAGCTTCAACTCCATTTCTTCGGGCACCGCTTCAATCACCAGATCCGCCTCGCGGCAGGCTTGTTCAACCGAGCTGGCCGTTGAGAGTTGCGCGAGCGCGCGGTCTCTCTGCTCCGGCGTGATCTTGCCGCGGGCGACTCCTTCTTCGAACGACTGGCGGATGTACGCGAGGCCTTGCTCGAGCATGGCGGGCGAAATGTCTTCGAGAATCGTGCGGTAGCCGCCGAACGCAGCGGCATAGGCGATTCCGCGGCCCATCGTCCCCGCGCCGATCACTGCAATTGTATTTACTTCCATCCTGTCGGCCTCGGATCCATCAGGTGGCGCGGCTTGTCCGCGACAGTTGGGAAAACAAGTTCCGCGGCTCCACTGTGTTCCTCAACAGCCGGGCACAACGGCCGCGCCGGTCTTTTCCATCACGGCTGTGCGCACCTCGTCGCCAATTTCGAGCAAGCGCTGCGCTGCGCGCCGCGCGGCGTCCTGCGCTTCCGGCGTGGCCGCAAGACGCGCGAGAAGCTCGCAGCCCGCGAGATGATGGCGCTCCTCGTCCGGATTGATGATCTCGCGATAGAGCTGAGCGATGACAGGCTGGTCCGCGCTCTCGAGAAATTTCAGGAACTGCGCGTTGCGCCGGCCGCCCATGGCTTCGCGAGCCACAAGAGCGGCGGCGATGCGTTCGACCGTGGTGGTGAGCGTACGCACGTAGTTGAGCACCGGGCTCGGCGGCACGAGCGGGTCAAATCCTTCGAGCGAAATCCCCATCGCGCGGATGCACTCTTCGAGAAGCTGGTAATGCCGCGCTTCATCGCCGGCGTGCAGAGCCAGCGTGAGCTTGGCGTCGAGCTCAGGCGTCGTGCCCAGCCACTCGGCAGCGATTTCGGCTGCTTCCATTTCGTTCTTCAGCGCCATCTTGAGGAGCGGAGCGAGGGTCCCCGCACTCCCTTGCGCCGCAGGCGGATCGTTCAGCTTGGAAAGATAGCGCTCGTTTTCGGACTTGAGCGCAGAGACAAACTCATTTCCGTCCATATTGGTTCCCCGGCGGACAGGCTGCAAGCCGGTCCCACCTGATCCTTCAGCAGTCATCTACTGGCGCACCGGGAAAAGCCTCGCGGCATTATCGTAGAGGATTTTCTCCCGGGCCGGTTCGGAAATCGGGAGCGCTAGGAATTTGTCGATGTTTCCGCGGACGTCCGGAACGCCGGGCCCCGGCCAATCGGTGCCGAAGAGAACTTTGTCGGCGATCTCCTCGAGACGCGGAAAATATTCCAGGAGCCTCTGCGGCGGAATTCCAGAAACGTCCATGTACATGTTGCGATGGCGGCGGACGAGAAAAAACGCCTCGTTCATCCAGAGCGGCCGGCCGCCATGGGCGAGAATGACAACAAGATTCGGGAAATCCACGGAGACGTCGTCGGCCAGCATGGGCTGAGCGTGGACATTGCGCGCGCCGGGAAAAATCGAAGTGCCGGTGTGGACCATCACGGGCAATCCATTGGCCTGTGCGCGGTCGTAAACGGCGGCGAGCGGGCCCAATCCGTCGCGATACGCGTTCGGCGAATAATGCTGGTGCGAAGGATGCACCTTGAGCCCGCGGATGCCGAGTTTCACCAGGCGATCCACCTCCGCACCGGGATCCGGCACAAACTTCGGGTGCACGGAGCCGAAAGCGAGCAACCGATCTGGCGCCGCAGAGCAATAGTTCGCGATCCAGTCGTTTACCGCGGGCGGGAAGCCAATGACGTCGGGGCTGACGTAGTTGATGAGCCCGGCGCGCTCGACGCCGACCTGGTCGAGGAACTTAAGGAACGCCACCGGGTCCGCGGAGAAGCGCTCGACGTCCGCGTAGTCGCGCCGCCCGCGCTTGATCAGTTCCAGCGCCGCGGGCTTGAACATGTGCAGCGGCTGGATGTGGATGTGAATGTCAATGATGCGCGTCATGCGACCTCAACCCCTGGCCCGAGAAGGAAAGTGACGCAGAAACACCGATTGCATGGACCTCCTACTAGCGCGTCACAGAGCCAGTTTCTTTAGCGCTTCTTCGTCGTACCCAAGCACGATTTGCTTGCCGCGCAGCACGACCGGCCGACGGATCAGGTTTGGCTCTTGCGACATCAAAAGCAGCGCCTCAGAGCGAGCCGGAGGTTTCTCCGCCATCTTCAACTTCCGAAAAAGTTCATTCCGCGTGTTTAAGAACATCCGGTAATCGCGGTGGCCGATCAGCGCGTCAAGCTCCTGCGCCGAAAGTCGTTCTTTCGCAAGATCACGGAGTTCCAACTCCACGCCGTGCTTCAGCAAGAGACCTCTTGCTTTGCGGCAGGAGGTTCAAGTCGGTTTGTGCAAGAATTGAACTTTGGGCTGGGCCACGTGCGATTCCCCCTTCTGAATTTGTTTCGTTAATACCGCGGTACGCCTGGATCGATGTCCGTGGACCAGCGTTCGATTCCCCCGGCCATCGAGCGCGCCTTTTCGATTCCTTGCGAGCGAAGCCACACCGTGGCATCAAGGCTGCGCATGCCGTGGTGGCAGTAAACGACCACGTCTTCCGCGCCTTCAAACACCGTGAGGCTGGCGGGCAACGTGCGGAGGGGCACGAGCTTAGCGCCCTGAATTTTGCAAATGTCGTACTCCCACTGCTCGCGCACGTCCACGATCAAAAGCTTGGCCCCGCGATCGAGGCGCTGCTTCACCTCGCGCGGCTCAATTTGCATGTCGTCCATGCCCGACCTTCCTCACTCGTTTTGAGTCAAGTCAAAATCCAAAGTCCGCTGGCGCCGAATACGCGTGCTCTTTCACGCCCAGCGACTCGCTGCGGCACGCCCCAAGCTGTTCCACATAGGCGCGGCGATCCGCGACGCCCAGCACCCAGCGCTTGAGCCACGCTTCGAAATCCTCGAGCTTGCGGCTCTGCTCGTGGTACTGGCTAAAATACGCGTGGTCGCGTCCGTAGTAACCCTGCACGGGCGATGGATGCGCGCCCCAGGGCTCGTGCACAACGGCGGAAACGAGAAAACCCGGAATCAGAGTGCGGTTGGGATCAGAGGAGATGATCTCCGGCGCGACAATCTCCTCGGCGACCACAATCACTTTGCGCGAAGCACGCGCGCCATCCACCGCGACGCCGAGATTGCCCCACAGATGCGTATTTCCCTGCGCGTCGGCGCGCTGCGCGTGGATGACAGCCACATCGGGCCGCAATGCGCGCACCGCAATCAATTTTTCTTCGTTCACGGGCGAAGGAAATTCGCGCAGATTGCCGTTTTTCTTCAGAAGGTCGCTGCCCATCGTGGAATACGTGGGCATGAACGGCACGCCCATTGCTCCGGCGTGGAGTCCGAGTGCCAGAGTGAAATTCGAGTAGTCCACCATCTGCACCGCTCGCGGAATGTTTTGCTCGACGGCGCGGCGCAGGCAATGGCCGAGTCCGGCGGAAACGTTGCCCACCCACGCGGCCATCACGCGCGAGACGCAGCCCGCGCCGATCATCTGATCGAACAGAATGTCCGAGATCGGCCCGACCAGCGTCAGATCGCGTCTGCCCTGGCGGATCAGCTCGTGTCCGGCTGAAAAGGGAATCATCTGCTCGAGCTGCGAGCCGAGAAGCACCATCGCTCCCGAGGGCACGTGCTCGGCGATGGCCTGCTGCATGGAGACGAGTTTCGATGCGGGCGTCACAGTGTCGCTCTCATCTTTGCTTCGTCCAGAAACGGTCGGGATCGATTTCCCGCATCACGGCGAGCTCCGCGGCCGTCGGTGCAGAAGTTTCCGTAAGGTCGTCGGCGACGCGCAGCGTCCAGTCGGTGCGGCTGAGCACGTCTTCAACGCGCACGCCGGGATGGATCGAAGCGAGAAATGCTTCCCCATCACTCGTAAACCGCAGGACTCCCATGGTGGTGATGACCGCCGAAGGCCCGGAACGCGCCGGCAATCCCTGCGCGCGGCGCCAGCCATCGCCCGAACCAAATCCGGGCGAAGTGATGTGCGCAACGCGCTCGACCAGGCGCTTGCGATCGTGTTCGAGGAGCACCACGGTGCGCCGCGAGAGACAAGCGATATCGCAAGCGCCTCCGGAGCCCGGCAGGCGAGTAATTTTCCCTTCGCGATGTCCCCAAGTAGTGTTGAGATTTCCGAAGCGATCGACTTCCGCCGCGCCGAGGAAACCAACGTCCACGCGGCCCTGTTGGAGCAAACCCATGACGTCGAGCATCTGCCCACAAAACGTGGCGCCTAGCAGATTCGGCGGATCGGCCATCGTGTAGAGCAATTCCGCCGCCGGGGTCTCGCGGATTATGCCGTTCTCGTAGAGTCCGATCGCGCCCGGCGCGTGCGTGCGCTTGGCCACAACGAAAGCGAGCATGGGCAGTCGCATGCCCACGAAAACAAGTTCGCCATCACGGATTTCGCGGGAAGCCGCGGCGACCATCAGTTCGCCGAGTCCCGACGGTTCGGGGCGCGCGGGCATTCCAGCTTGGGCAGGAGAGTTCATCGTCCGGGGGAACTAAGTGTATCAATCCTTTCGGCGCAATCCACTCGGGCTCGGTCGCCAGAATTCGGCTCGCCAGCTTGGCGCGCTCACTGTCCGCGAAAACGCGGCGGGCGCTTCTCGAAGAATGCGTTCAAGCCCTCGAGGCAATCCTCGGACTGGAAACATTTGATCTGTTGATCGATTTCCGCGTCCAGCGCGCGAGCGAGCTCTTCCCGGCTCGAGCCGAACAGCAGTCGTTTCACCGCGCGGACCGCGATCGGCGGCGCGGCAGCCAACCGCGCCGCGAGAGTGCGCGTCTCTTCCGCCAGGCGTTCCTGCGGAACCACGTGGTCCACAATTCCAATTCGCTCGGCATCGCGAGCGTTGATCAAATCGCCCGTATAGAACATTTCCGCCGCGCGCGCGGGCCCCACCAGCCGCGGCAATGTCCAAGTGCCTCCGAAATCCGGGTAGAGGCCGAGTTTGGCGAAACTCTGCGCGAAAACGGCCGTCTCCGAAGCGATGCGCAGATCGCACGCCAGGGCCAGATTCAGGCCGCCTCCGGCGGCAGGGCCGTTCACGGAAGCGAGAACGGGTTTCGGGGCGTCCGCAATGGTCAACACGATTTTTTTCCCGGCCCCGACCAATTCCGCCAACTCCGGCGCCGCATTGCGGATGCGCGCATCGCGCAGCATGTTGACGTCGCCGCCGGCGCAGAACGCGCGGCCTGCGCCGGTGAGGACAATCACCCGCACCGCAGGATCGGCGGCAGCGTTCTGAAGCGCGGCGAGGAGCGCGCTCCCCAATTCCAGGTTCAGCGCGTTCAGGCGGTCGGGGCGGTTCAGCGCAATCGTGGCCACCGCGCCTTCGCGCGATTCCAGCACGACCGGCGAGGGCGTGGCGTGCTGCGCCGCCTGCGTCATGCGTGGCCATCCTTCACACGATCCAGAAACTTCGCGAGCTGGCGGAAATAGCGCAGCTTCTGTCCTTTGCCAACTGCGTTTTGCCCGCTGGTTGAAGGCAGCACAAACACATGCGCGCCGTAGAGTTTTTCCTTTTGCAGGCCCAGCTTGCACGGCCGCTGCGCAAATTTCTCGTACACCAACTTGCCGTTGAATGCGATCACGTGCGGCGTGAATTGCTCGAGTTTCTGCGCCAAGACGAAGCGGCCCTCGGCATATTCCTGGCGCTGGATATCTTCGATGCCTTTCGTCGGCCGCTTGACCAGGTCGGTGAGCCCGATGCCAAACTCGATCAGCCGCTTGTCGTCGGTGTATTCCAGCAGCTCGGGAACCACGCCGGAATCGTACAGCATCGGCCAGAAAATGTTTCCACGGCCGGCGTAGTAATGGCCGATGCGCGCGGAGTTCTCGCCGGGATTGAAGCCCACGAATACGAGCTTCATTCCTTTTCGCAAGTAGTCGGGCAGTGTGCGCATCTATTCCCCAATCCCCCTGGAGCTCGTCATCTTCATTCGTTTCGCCTTATTCGCCTTTGAATTTCGGCGGGCGTTTCTCGCTGTATGCGGCGATGCCTTCCTTGGCGTCCTGGCTGGTGAAGAGTCTCTGTTGCAATTCCCGTTCGAGAGCCAGCGCCTCCGCGAAGGGAATCTCCGAGCCGCTGACGACGGCGCGCTTGATGCTTCCGACGGCGAGCGAAGCCTTGTTCGGCGGACAGAACTGCCGCGCATAGGACATCACTTCTTCCCAGTAGTTGTCGCTCCCGTAGACGTAGTGTATCAGGCCGGCCGCCAGAGCTTCCTCAAAGCTGAAGGTCTGGCCCGTAACCATCATCTCCATCGCGCGCGCCCGCCCCACGATGCGTGAGAGCCGTTGCGTTCCGCCGGTGCCCGGCAGAACGCCCAGGTTTACTTCGGGCAGGCCGATCTTGCCGCCGTCTTTCTTGGCGATGCGGATGTCGCAGGCCATGGCGATCTCGAGTCCCCCACCGACCGTGTGGCCATTAAGCGCGGCGATCACAAGTTTCGGCGTTTGTTCGAAGCGCGAGAGCGTTTCATTCGCGTGGAGGCAGAAATAGTATTTGAATATGGCGTCCACTTCCTTGAGCATGGGGATGCTCGCACCCGCCGAGAAAAACTTTTCGCCCGCGCCGCGCAACACGATGACGTGGACGATTTCGTCCATGCGCGCGCGCAGGATAACTTCATCAAGCTGCCGCATCATTTCGTAGGTGTAGGTGTTCGCCGGGGGATCGTCCATTTCTATGATGGCCAGGCCCTGGTCCACGCGGTAGTGCACGAGTTCTTTGGGATCCCCCGCCTGCTTCGGCATGACGTTTCTCCGTTGCTCAAGGATTGAAATTCACAAAAACAAAGTATCACGCGAAGCACGTCGCAGGATGGGGCGCAATCTCACCTGTGATCCGCGATGCAATTGTGGAGCGGTTTTAGCCACGGAGTGCGAGCCGATCGTTCATTGGATGATTACCGCAATTGAACAACACTGTCAAGGCGGCGTGTGAACGGTGCGCAAGGGAAATCCTGCATCTTTCGCCCACTCTCGAGCGTCCAATAGGTATGGTCGAATGGGCGGGTCGCTAACGTGTGCCACCAGTGTGCTACCCTGTTGGATAGCCGCATGATGAAAAACCGCACTGGCGCGCGCATACTGAACCGCTCCGCTGCTCCCGAATCCTCCGCTGCCGCGCCCGCAGTGGCTGCGGACAACGAAGCACAGTTAGTCGCCGCGGCAAAGGCCGGCGACCTTTCGGCATTCGATCAACTCGTCAGCCGCTATGAGCGGAAGATTTTCCGCCTGACCATGCACATCACGCAGAACCGCGAAGACGCCGAAGACGCCATGCAGGAAGCGTTTTTGAAATCCTACGAGCACCTGCCCAACTTCCAGGGCGATTCGCGTTTTTACACGTGGCTGGTGCGCATTGCGGTCAACCAGGCGCTGATGAAGCTGCGCAAGCGCCGGCCAAACCAGGTTTCTCTCGATGAACCCGTGGAGACTGAAGACGATCTGGTGGCGCATCAGATTCAAGACTGGGGACCATCACCGGAACAGCGCTACGCCCAGACTGAACTCCACGAAATCCTGAGCCGGGCGATCGCGCAACTCGGCCCGGACTACCGGACCGTTTTTACGTTGCGCGACGTGGAAGGAATCTCGACCGGGGAGACCGCACAGCTCCTCAGCATTTCCGTTCCCGCGGTGAAGACGCGCCTGCTTCGCGCCCGCTTGAAGCTGCGCGCCATTCTCAGCGCATACTTTCAAGGGAGTCGAACCAATTGAATTGCCGGGGAGTGATTCGCGAGCTTTCGAATTATCTGGACGCGGAATTGGATGCCGCGGCCCGGGCCGATCTCGAGCGGCATCTGTCCGCCTGCGAGGACTGCCGCTTGGTGGTGGATACCACGAAGAAAACTATCCAGATTTTCTGCAACTCCGAGCCGGTGCCGCTGCCACAGGACGTGAGCAATCGTCTTCACGCCGCGTTGTTCGAACGCCTGAGAAAACGTCCAAGCTGATCCGCTCCGGCGGAGTCCGCCATCATCCGCAGTGCTCCCACAGGGGAATCCGCAGGCCAATTTGGCGTTCTTCCGCGAGTTCGTAGATCCGCGCAGCCACGGCGACATCTTCCGCAGCAATCCCGTTGGATTTGAAGATGGTGATTTCGCCGGTATTGGTTCGCCCCGGCTGCTTCCCGACCACAATGTCGGCCAGTTCGCGCACGCGTGCCCACCCGTCTGGTTCGCGACCCACCGTGTCAATCAAATCGCCGGATTCGAGTTTGGACTCCTCGATGGAATCCGCGGCAATGATGGCCGCGCGGCGGACCGTCTCGTCATCCACCTCGCGCTTCTGCGGAAAATTCGCGCCCACAGCATTGATATGCGTCCCCGGCGCGAGCCACGCTCCCTGGATTACCGGACGCGATGATGTGGTCGCCGCCACGACGATGTACGCGCCGCGAACAGCTTCCTCAGCGGAAGCGGCGGGCGTTACGGGAACTCCCAACTTCGCGCTCATCTCATTCGCAAACTCGGCGCGACGCTCGGGATTGCGTCCAAACGCGCGAATCCGCTCGATACGCCGCACTGCGCAAATCGCTTCGAGCTGTGTGCGTGCCTGCAGGCCCGTGCCGACGATTCCGATACTGTTCGCGTCCGCGCGCGCCATGAATTTCGTGGCCACGCCGCTCGCCGCGCCCGTGCGCATCTGTCCCAGGTAGTCGGCTTCGATCAACGCCAGGAGTTGGCCGGTTTTCGCGCGGTAGAGCGGCACCAGAAATCGCAGCGCTCCGCGCACGCTGGTGTAAATCTTCATCCCCATGTAGCCGCTGACGGTGTCCGCGCCGGCCATATAGTGCAGGAAAGCGTTGTCGGGGAGTTGCAAACGCCGGCGCACTTGGAGGACGGCTTCGCCTGCAGCAAGCCGCCGGAAAACTTCCTCGACCGCTTCGAGCGCCACTGGCATGGTGAGCAGCGAGCGCACTTCACCTTCGTTCAGCAGCAGCGCCATTCGGCGACCTCGGAGACAGCGCAAACGTGGGATCGGTTCTCAGTGCAGCCGGATCCGGTAGCTTTTCCCCTCCGGGGTGATCTCGATTTTGTCCTCACGGGCCAGCCAGCCCAACGCCATCTGCAGCAGGGTCGAGGGGACTTCCAGCTTCCGCTGTAAGGATGCCAGACGTGCCTCGCCCCCGTCGTCGAGGGCGTGCCAGATGCGTCCCGCCGTTTCGCCGATGGTCGGAATCACTGAAACTGTCAGAGCAATTTGTTGTGTGACCATGACTTTCCCTCAGGTGTACTCACAAAAAATGATTCCACAACTTCCCGCGAATTGCAAACAGGGATGGGAAATGAGCTGGCGCGGGAGTCGCGCGGCCGTGAGATCGGGAATCAGTATTCGGCATGATGCGAGGTTACTGGCCCCGCGGAAACGGATGTTGCGTCACTTTCGTGAGTGAGCTGAGATTGCCTGTCCAATCCAACTGCCTTCTGCCGTCACTTCCGCTTGCGGTTGGGCGGCTCGTTCGCTTCGCGCACGCGCCGCACGCTGGTCTGCCGCATGCGATACACGCGCTCTTCTCTCGCGTCATCACGCTCCGACTGAAAACGGAATTCGGGATCGCCGGAGGATGAGCGCCCCACGCGAACGGGCAGATATCCGCACAGCCCACTTTCCACGTAGGCGGTTTCGTAGCGGTGGCGCGCCGCGCCCCAGGTATATACGCGGAGCATGTTGAAATCGCAGCCGTAGTCTTTTTCGCCGCGTACACCCGCGACGAGATACTGTGGCTTCTCCGCGGCGCTCCGCGGCTCCTCCGGCACCTTATTCAGTTCGAACCATGCCAGCACCCTCATCCCCGAAGACGATGTGTAATCCTTGACGGCGTCCGGCAGGTCGAACTCGATGAACCGCGCCACGACCCAACCCGCTACTTCCACCGTTTCGGCGGCCGCCTCCGTCGAGCCAGCCTGCGCGCCGTCCGCTGAGTCATTGCGATTGCCCGCGCCTACCGGCGCGCGGCCGCGAATCAGGAACCAATCTTCGTGCTTCGTTTTCGTTTCTTCACCGCTCGCCTCGCGTGAGGTCCCTTCTTCAGGCGCCCATTCCGCCGAGGCGCGGCCAAAAACGGTTACGGGCACGTCGCGCCCAAATTGAAAGAGCCGCGGCGCTGTCCGCCCCGCTTCGACGCGGACGTTCGTGGCCACCTTCGTTCGACCGGTGGCCTGCACTGGCATCTTGCGCGTCGCCTCGAGCAGCTTTGCGCTGCGCTCCCACAACGCGGCGTCCATCAGCACGCGAGCGTCGAGCCATCCCATCTGTCCGCCTGCCAATTGCACGCGCACCTGATCGCTGCGGCGATCCACCACGCCGACTTTATCTCCGAAGTGAAGTGTGGCCACGGGCTGCCGCACCGCCGCGAGGCTGTTCCACACGATGGCCGAGCGTTCGCCGATGTATGCGTCGGGGTAATTCTTCTGCCGCGGGCGCAGCCACGCGTAAGCGATGGCCACGGCCACCACCACGATCAGTACAATTCCGCCGGTGCGTTTCATGATTTGGAAATTTTCACGGAACGAGACGCCATACTCTTCCCACCCAGGGTTTGCATTTCAATTCTACACTAAACGGGACGCCGTCCCGCCGCACCCGGCACCTTGCGCGTTGCACCGCTGCGCTTCTGTTACAATGCGGCAACTATCGCGCCTGGCCGCGATCTCCTGCGGCGGGAGGATTCTCTCGATGGATTTTCTGGATAGGCTGAAGCCCGTGGCCCTGCTCTTCCTTCGCTGCGCGCTCGGAATCATTTTCATGTCGCACGGCTATCCCAAGCTCTTCACGCATACGCCTCAATTCATGAAATTCTTCCAAAGCGTGGGCCTGCCTGCGTCTGCAGTTTACGGCATCGGTGTGCTGGAGTTTTTCGGCGGCGGAATGTTGATTCTGGGCCTGGGAACGCGCGTGGTCGCGCTGCTATTGGCGGGAGAAATGGCCGTCGTGATCTGGAAGGTCAGACTGGTGCACGGAATCTATATCGTGCACGATTACGAATACGAATTGGCCCTGGCCA
>JBGQGH010000034.1:0-27074 GCA_041497315.1 Terriglobia bacterium
AAATCATGAAATTCTGCATCGAAATGGGCGGCGCGCTGACGGGCGAGCATGGCGTGGGCATGGAGAAAAACGAATTAATGCCGCTGATGTTCACCGATGCCGATCTCGATTTGATGCGCGGCGTGCGCGCCACGTTCAATCCCACCGGACTTCTCAATCCCGGCAAAGTGTTTCCCCTCGGCAAAGGTTGCGGCGAAGTGCGCGTGCAGCCGCTGCCCGTCGCCGCTTCGACTCCAGCATGAAGACCGCCACCGCAGCGCTTACGCGTCTCGAAGAAATTACCGGCCGCGAAAATGTGATCGGCGATCCCGCGCAACTTGCGGCTTATGCGGTGGACGAAATTGTTCCTGCCGCCGCCGTGCTGCCGGCCTCGGTGCAGGAGATTGGTGAAGTGGTCCGGTTTGCTGCAGGCGAAAAACTCTCGCTGATCGCCACGGGCGCGAGGACGAAACTCGGAATCGGCGCGCCGCCGAGCCGCTACGACATCGCGCTCGACCTGACGCGGATGAATCGCGTGCTGGCGTACGACCCGGGTGACTTGACGCTGGGTGTTGAGCCGGGCATCGGAGTCGCGGCACTCCTCGGCACGCTGGCCGAGCATCGCCAGTTCTTGCCGCTGCTAGTGCCATACTTCCGGCAAGCCACGATCGGCGGCACGCTCGCGTCCGGAGTGGATTCGCCGCTGCGCCAGGCGTACGGCACGGCGCGCGACTTCGTTCTGGGCATGGAATTCGTCACCGGCGAGGGCGTCGCGTCCAAGAGCGGCGGGCGTGTGGTGAAAAACGTGACCGGCTACGATCTGCACAAGCTGCTCCTCGGCTCGCTCGGCACGCTTGCGATCATCACGCGGGTAAACTTCCGCACGTTTCCGATTCCGCCGATCAGCTGCGGGTTTCTCGCCAACTTCGCGGGGCTGCAGGAAGCGCTGAAACTTCGGCACAGCATCGCTAAATCGCCGCTCGCGCCGATTACGCTGGAAATACTCAGCCCGGAAATGACAGGCCTCTTCGCGCGGCACACGCCGCAAAGCGATCCGACGCTCGCGGCTCCGGGGCCGTTTTTTGCGCCCGCGCAGTGGACGCTGGCCGCAGGCATCGGAGGCAACGAGCAAGTGGTCGCGCGCCACGTCACGGATCTCACTCGCCTGGCGAAAGAGGCCGGGGCGCTCGATGTCCATGTGCTTGATGATCAGACGCGGCCCGCGGTATGGGGACGCCTGCGCGAGTGTTTTCCTTTGATGTTGCAGGCCTCGCCCGCGGCGGCGATCGTCAAGATCAGCGCACTTCCGGGCCAGACGAAGGAAATTCTCGGTGCCGCGCGGCGAATTGCAGAGCACTGCGAAGTTCCACACGCGGGAGTCGCTCGCGGTATCGGCACGGTTTACGTTGCATTGCTGCCTGCGGTAGCGGATGCCGCCACTTTGGAACGGCTCGCGCGCGCCGCGAGCGAGTTGATGAAAGCCTGCGAGGAACTTGGCGCACCCGCGACGCTTCCCTGGGCTCCGCTCGCGCTGAAGCAGAAAGTGGACGTGTGGGGCGCTCCGCGCGGAGATCTGGCGCTGATGCAGCGGCTGAAAAAAGTTTTCGACCCGCAAGGAATCCTCGCGCCGGGCCGCTTTGCAGGAGGCATCTGAACACGTGGAGAAAGCCCTGCCAGACGCCTCGGCCGCAGCCAGCGGATTCACCGGAGCCGACCGGCCGCTCTATGAAGATTACGCGCGCTGCATCCACTGCGGTCTCTGCCTGAACCACTGCCCGACGTATCGCTTGTGGGGCCTCGAGGCCGATTCACCGCGCGGGCGCATCCGTCAGATGCTGCTGGTGGATCAGGGACGGCTCGCGCTGGGCGATTCGTTCGTGCAGCACATCGACCAGTGCCTGGATTGCCGCGCGTGCGAGACAGCGTGCCCCTCCGGCGTGGAGTACGGCAAACTGGTGGAGACCGCCCGCGCGCAGATCGAGCTGAATTATCGCCGGCCGTTTTTCTCGCGCTTGGCGCGCAGCTTGGTTTATCGCCAACTCCTGCCACACGCCGGACGCATCGCGGCGGCGGCGCGTCTGCTGCGCTTTTACCAGCGCTCGGGGCTGCAGAAGTTTGCCCGCCGCACGAGCATTCTGCGAATGCTGGGCCTGGATCAGCGCGAAAGGCTGCTGCCGCGCATCGACAACAAGTTTTTCTTTTCCCAGCTCGGCCAAACTTTTCCGGCGCGAGGAGCGTGGCGCGCCCGCGTAGCGTTTTTTGCTGGATGCGTGGCGCAGGTCACTTTCACCGCGCTGAACGAGGCCACCATCCGCGTCCTGACGGCGAACGGATGCGAAGTGGTCGTGCCGCGCGCCCAGACGTGTTGCGGGGCGCTCGCGGCGCACGCGGGGGAGCGTGATACGGCGCGCGAGCTGGCGAAGAAAAACCTTGACGTCTTTTTGAGTGAGCAATTCGACGCGGTGATCACGAATGCGGCGGGCTGCGGCTCGACGCTCAAGGAATACGAACAGCTTTTTCCCGCCGGGACTCCCCGCCATGAACACGCAATCGCATTCCGAAAGAAAATGAAAGATGTCACCGAATTCCTCGCCGAGATAGGTCTCTCCGCTCAGTTGCGCCAGGTGCCGCTGCGCGTGACTTACCAGGATTCGTGTCATCTGCTTCACGGACAGAAAATCCGTGAAGCGCCGCGAAAGCTAATTCGCGCCATCCCAGGCATCGAGATGCTGGAAATGCCGCTGGCGGATCAGTGTTGCGGTTCCGCCGGTGTTTACAACGTCACCGAGACGCAGACGTCGCTCGAACTCTTGAGCGATAAGATGAAGAATGCGCGAGGCACCGGCGCGCAGGTCATTGTCACCGCTAATCCCGGCTGCCTGCTGCAAATGCGCGCGGGCGCCGAGATCCACGGCACTGGCCAGGAAGTGATCCACGTCGTGGAGTTGCTGGACCGCGCCATCATGCGGATGTAACGCGAGGAGCGTGACGATGTGGCCCTTCGGCAAAGAGAAGAAAACCGCAGGCTCCGCTCCCTCGCCCCCTTCAGAAGACTCGGCTGAGGGGCTTGCCCAGCAGATGCTTCCGCTCGCCAATTATTTCGGCAATAGGTATTTCCGGGTGATCCTGGGCCGCGACGCCGGGCCGGGCGACGAAGAAAAGCAGTTTCTTCTGGCCATGGAGACGCTTTACTTCAGCACCTATCTGGCTGGGAGAGTCATCGGCGTCACTCGCGGCGCGGAGGAGAGCCGAAAGTTTATGACGATTTTGCGGAACGCGATGTACCGGCTGCTCTTCAGCATTCAGCCCGGTGCGGAAAAAGTTTCCTTTGCGGATTACTCAGGCGCGCTCGAAACTGGTTGGAGCCGCGCGGTAACGGAATACGACAAATTCCCTCTGCCGCTGCCGAAGAGCGAATCCAACCTGATGGAAGGCACGCTCTTCTGGGAATTCTGCAAGCGGCTGCTGACCGAGGCCCGGGCGCCCAATGCGGATTCGATCCCCGCGGCGATGCAGGTGACGTTTGAGCTTGGGCAAACCATGCCCAAGCTTCTCGAAGACGTGGGTCTGAGTTCCGAGGCCTGAGTGCCTGGTTGGGCTGCCCCTCATCGAATCATCGACTGATGTAAGGAGGATTGTGATATAGTAAGGAATAGGAGAAATGCAGTGAAGAAGCAAGCACGGATTACCAGCAAGGGCCAAATTACGGTGCCGCACGAAATCCGACGCGTTCTGGGTGTTCGGCCGGGGGACAAGCTGCTTTTCGAACAGGACAGGACTGGCGTACGGGTTCGACCGGTAAGGCGCAAGAGCCCATTTGCAAAGTATCGAGGCATTGGAAATCCTGGAATTCCTTCCGGCAGAAAAGCAATCCTCCGACACATCCGAAAACTTCGCGGACGATGAGCACCGCGATCGACACCAACGTCATTGTGGCCCTCTGGGACAACAACGACACACTGAACGCCCGGGCGCAGAACGCCCTCGATTACGCACTCGGGCGGGGTAAACTGGCTATTTCCGCGACGGTTTTCGCCGAGTTACTCGCTTCTCCGGCCCGCAGTGAGGCATTCCTTGATGCATTTCTCAGAGAGACTGGAATCATTGTCGAATGGGAATTGAGTGAGACAATTTGGCGCAGCGCTGGCCGAGCGTACAAGACATATGCCGCCCGACGGCGGAGGCATCCCTCAGCCGGACCCCGTCGGATCCTCGCCGATTTTCTGATCGGTGCGCATGCCCAGGAGAATGGATACGGTCTCCTCACTCTCGACGACCGCCTCTATCGAGCGGCTTTCCCAACTCTTCGACTCATCGTTATCTAGTTGGCGCGCTCGCCGATCAAGTACCGGCAGCCGCGCGGGCCCATCTTGGCTGCGTGAACAGTGCCCGCCGGAACATCGCATCGCTCGCCCGCGTGGTACGTCCGGCTTTCTCCCTTCATCGTCAGGGTCATTTCGCCCTCGAGAATGATGTGCGCGGTTTCGGCGGGATGCTTGTGGTCGGGATACGAAGCGCCGGGGCGGTCCTGCCAAACATAGGTATGAGCGAAACCCTCGTGGCGGAGTTTTTCTTCAAGTTGCTTCTCCTCCACAGGCAACCTCATCACAGATTTCTAACCCGGATCACTTGACCGCTTCGCGTGGAGTCCGTACCTTATATTCTGCTATGCGGCGGCAGTGTGCAAGAGCGGCGCGCGCGACCGACGAGGAAAAACATTGAGCGAATTCGATCCGCAAATCCTGGCCGAGAAGCTCATCCCTCCACCCGAGGAGTTTCAGAAGCGTGCACGCGTGCGCTCGATGGAGGAGTACAACGCGCTTTACCAGCGCGCGAAGGACGATCCCGAGGGATTCTGGGGCGAGCAGGGCCAATTGCTCGATTGGTTCGAGGCACCGAAAAAGATTCTGGAGTGGAACCTGCCGTTCGCGAAGTGGTACGTGGGCGGGAAACTGAACGTCTCGCACAACTGCCTGGACCGCCACCTGGCGAAGCACGGCAACAAGCTGGCCCTGCTGTGGGAAGCCGAAGACGGTCACGCGCTCCACTTCACTTACAACGAGCTGCACGAAAAGGTTTGCCGTTTTGCCAACGTGCTGCTCTCACTGGGCGTGAAGCCGGGCGACATCGTGACGCTCTACATGCCGCTGATTCCCGAGCTGATGATTTCGATGCTGGCTTGCGCGCGAATCGGCGCTATGCACTCCGTGGTCTTCGGCGGGTTCAGCGCGCCCGCGCTTGCCGAGCGCATCAAGGATTGCGCTGCGAAAGTGTTGGTCACCGCCGACGGCGGTTATCGCCGCGGACGAATGATCCCGCTGAAGGAAGCTGCGGATGCCGCTTCGGACCAGTGCCCGACCATTGAAAAAGTTGTGGTCGTGAAGCGCACCGGCGAGCCGGTACACTGGAAATCGGAGCGTGACCTCTGGTGGCACGAACAGATGGAGAAAGTGCCGCGCGAGTGTCCGGCGCCGGCGTTCGATTCCGAGCAGCCGCTCTTTGTCCTCTACACCAGCGGCACCACGGGCAAACCGAAAGGCGTCCTGCACACATCCGGCGGCTACCTGGTGCAGGCGGCCTGGTCCACGCGCCTGCTTTTTGATCTGCGCGAGGACGACATCTACTGGTGCACCGCCGACATCGGCTGGGTGACCGGCCACACCTACATCGTTTACGGGCCGCTCGCCAACGCCGCGACGATCGTGATGTACGAAGGCGCACCGGACCATCCTCGCCGCGACCGCTTCTGGGAAATCGTCGCGCGTTACAAAGTGACGCTCTTTTACAGCTCCGCCACCGCCGTGCGCGCGTTCATGGCCTGGGGCAGGGAGTGGCTCGAGAAGCACGATCTTTCCAGCCTGCGCCTGCTGGGCACCGTCGGTGAGCCCATCAATCCCGCCGCATGGAAGTGGTATTTCGATGCCGTCGGCAAGCGGCGCTGCCCCATCGTGGATACTTGGTGGCAGACGGAGACCGGCTCGATTCTGATTTCGCCGATTCCCGGCGCGACGCCGACGAAGCCGGGTTCCGCGACGCGTCCGCTGCCCGGGATCCTCGCGAAGGTGGTAAATCTGAAGGGCGAGCGCACGCCGCCGGGAGAAACCGGTTATCTGGTGATCGAGCGGCCGTGGCCTTCGATGATGCGCACGATTTTCGGCGACGACGAGCGCTACCGCCGCGACTACTGGAGCCGCATTCCCGGCTGCTATTTCACCGGCGACGCCGCGCAGTGCGACGCGGACGGCTACCTGTGGGTGCTCGGCCGCGTGGACGACGTTATCAAGGTGGCCGGCCATCGCTTGAGTACGATGGAAATCGAGAGCGCGCTGGTCAGCCATCCGGCGGTGGCGGAGGCGGCGGTGGTCGCGCGGCCCGATGAGATCAAGGGCGAGGCCATCGTGGCGTTCGTCGCGTTGCGCGCGGGGCATACGCCATCGCCGGAGCTGCGCGCGATATTATCGGACCACGTGGCCGCAACCATCGGCACGATTGCGCGCCCCGCGGAAGTGCGCTTCGCGGATCTGCTGCCGAAAACGCGCAGCGGGAAAATTATGCGGCGCCTCCTGCGCGAGGTTGCGCAAAAGGGCGCGGTCTCTGGCGACGTTTCGACACTGGAAGATTTCTCAGTGATTGAACGCCTGGCGAAGCAGCAAGCGGCGGAAGAGTAGCGCCGCAAGTGCGAAAAATGTAGCCCGCCTCTTCCGAGGCGGGGTTCCCGCTATTCCCTCGGCTTGAACATGCCCGCGGCAACCTTGGTCACCAGTTTCCGTGGTGCCAGGCGCTGGCTGACCACTCCCATCCAATTCGCGAATCCGGAAACAACACTGCTTTTTCCTTGCGCAAGCGCGCGCAGGCCTGTGCGCGCTACTTTGCGGGGATCTTCCTGGCGGTGCTTGGTGAAATCCGGCTGCCCGGCCACCTGATGGAACTCGCTGACCGTCGAGCCGGGGCACAAAACGCAAACGCGAATCCCGTGCGGTCGCATTTCTTCCGCGAGGCCTTCGCCGAAGAGCAGATCGAACGCCTTGGTGGCCGCGTAAGCCGAAATGTAGGGCACGGCCTGGAACGCCGCGGTGGAAGAGAGGATCAGCACGTCCCCGCGGCGCCGTTCGATCATCGCCGGGAGAAAAAGATGCGTCAGATGAATCACCGCCGAGACGTTGACCTCCACCATTTCGAATAGCCGCCCGAGTGATAGCTGCGGAAACTCGCCGTACGCGCCGAAGCCGGCGTTGTTGACGAGCAGATCCACCGCGATCCCTTTCTCCTGCGTAGCGGCGAAGAGATTTTCGCGCGCCGTGCGGTCCGTCAGATCGACGGGCAAGACTTCGACGCTCACTTTGTGCTCGTTGCGCAGACGTGCCGCGAGTTCCTCCAAACGATCGCGGCGGCGCGCCACCACAACGAGATTCGCGCCTCCCGCCGCGAGTTCTTCCGCGAGCGCCCGGCCGATCCCAGCGCTCGCTCCCGTCACCAGCGCCCATTTGCCGCGCCATTCGTCCATCGGTCGTCCCTCCACGCCGCAAATCAAACCACAGAAGCCTCGCGATGAACACAGGGAATGACCGCAGGTGCGAAATCAAACCGCGGGCACCCCGGCAACGAGTGGCGGCATCAACGTTGTGTTAGGATTCGCGCAAGACTTCGCGCTTGAGGTGAACTGTAGTTCGTCAATTCGCTGCAGTCATTGTGTTTCTCGCATGCGCCGGAGGCGCAACCCGCCGCAAAAATAGAAGAGGATGGTGGTGCAGGACTCAGGGATCGGGCGTGGGATTTTTCGTCGGACGGATCGCATCGCGCAAGCGAACGCCGTGCTCTTTCAGCCGATCCAGCAGGCGACGCGCCCAAACGTATTCCGCCGCGAGCACGGCGAGGCCCAGCGCGATGGTGAGCCAGCCCGGGCCCGGTGTAACCAGCATGATCGCGCCGGCCAACAGCAACGTGAAGCCCATCAGGATCTTGAAGAATCGTTTGGTCTGTTGAACCGTTCTCAGCCACATTCAGGAGCGACCTGCACTTTCGGCGCGAACTACCATCGTAACATTTGATGCCGGCGCCGCTGTGCCGGTCACGCGGCAATCCGGGACAACTCGATAACAGGGAAGCGGTGTCGGGGTAGAGAAGTGGCTCCGGGGCCTGGACTCGAACCAGGATAACCAGATCCAAAGTCTGGTGTGCTGCCAATTGCACCACCCCGGAGCGGCCCAAGAATTCTAACAGAGGCGCACGCCGCGCCCGGGGATTTTTGTGGGGGTTAGATGGAGGGTTGGCGCATCAAGCGTTCGCGCTCACCGCGCATATCTTCGCCGCGCAATTCCCGCAGGGCATTGCTGACAAACTCCGCGGTCACTTTCTTGCGCCAGGTCATGTCGAAATCCGTGTTGTCGAGCGGCTTGGCCACGCGTGCGGCCATCGCCGCCGCCTCGGCGATCGCGTCCTGATTCAACCCACGTCCGATGAGGTATTTTGACGCGTCTGCGGCCACCAATGGCCGCGATGCTGCGGAACCCACCACGATTCGCGCCTCCTCGACCACACCCTTGCCGGAAACTCGGACCGCTGCCGCTACGGACAGCACCGGAAAATCAAATGACCCGCGGCGCCTCAGCTTCCAGTACGTGCTCTTCCAGCCGTGCAGCGAATCGAGCAGCACTTCCGCCAGGATTTCATCCGGCCTGCGGCGGATGTAATTCACGCCATCATTGTTGTACAAGTCGGCTAGCGCGACCTCGCGTTCACCGCCGCGTGAAACCAGTCGCACGCGCGCTCCCAGCGCCATCAGCGCCGGCGCCGTGTCCGTGGACGAAACCGCCACGCATTTGGGGCTTCCCGGAGCCACCCAACACGTCGTGCCGTCTTTCTTGAGGCAGAAGTTGATCGCCTTCCGCCACTCGTAGTTCTGATCGTAGTAATTGCAGCGTGTATCCAGGCAGAGGTTTCCTCCCAGCGTGGCCATGTTTCGGATGTGCGGTGTGGCCACCAGTGAAGCGGCCTGCGCCAGCGCTGTCATGCCGTTTCTAAAGCGAGGATCGTCCGCGATGTCCGTGAGCGTGATGCACGCCCCCAGCCGCGACCCCGTAGCTCCCAAGTCCGTTCGCGTCAATTCCTCGATGTGACGCAGGCTCATCAGCGTTCGCGGCACCTGTTGCCGGCGTTTCATGTTCGGCAGCAGGTCCGTGCCCCCCGCGAGCGGCATGGCGTTGCCGCCTTCGCCTTCCAAAATGCGCGCGGCCTCCTCCAACGTGCGCGGCGTGCGAAACGCGAAAAGTGGCAGCCGCATCATGAGTTGTGCACCTTCTCTTTTTCCGGACGCGGCTTCGCGCGCCGCGCAGGCTCGTTCACCGCGTTGCCGTCGCCTCCCTCCCACGGCGGAGGCACGCGCAGCGCTTCCGGCCATTCAATATTTGGAAAGTGGCTGGGCCCATAACGCGGAGCGCGTCCCGCTTTCTTTTCGGCCAGCGCCTTCATGATTTTTTCCGGCGTGATGGGCACCTCATCGATTCGCACTCCCACCGCATCGTACACGGCATTCGCCACGGCCGGCATGATCGGCAGCAGCGGGCCCTGTCCCACTTCCTTCGCGCCGAATGGCCCGCGCGGATCAGGCTCCTCAATCAATTCGGTGAACACTTCGGGCATGTCGAGCGACGTCGGGCTTTTGTACTCCAGCATGGACGGAAACTTGTGCACCAGCGCGTGCGAAAGTTTTTTCGGAAGACGGCGGAATTCCTGCTCCTCCATCAGCGCTTCGCCCAGGCCCATGTAAACGCTGCCTTCCACCTGGCCCCGCGCCAGCGTCGGATTCAGCGCCCGGCCGATGTCATGCGCGATCCAGATTTTCGGAACCGTGATCCAACCCGTCGTCGGACTTACCTCCACCTCGATGACGGCGGCGGTGTAGGAGTAAGTGGGAGAGGGTCCGACCCCACCGCCTTTGTAAAGCGCCGGAGATTTTGGCGGCGTGTAAGAACCAACCGTGCCGACAGTGCCGAACATTGCTTCCGCCATGCACACCGCTTCCGCGAACGTGACACACTTGTCCGGCGCTGCTTCGTCGAAAACTCGATTGTCCGCGAAGGTCAAATTTTCTTTCGGCACTTCGAGCTGTTGCGCCACCGCTTCCGCGAGCATGGCCTTCGCGCGTTCCGCCGCCTGGATCGCGGCGTTGCCCGCCATTAGCGTGACGCGGCTCGAATACGATCCAAGGTCCACGGGGCCCAGATCCGTGTCGCCGGTGAACAGGCGGATATCGAATGTCGAAACGCCCAGAACTTCAGCGACGATTCCCGCCAGCACATCGTCGGAGCCTTGCCCGATTTCCGTCGCGCCGCAAAAAACCGCGATGCCACCGCCGCGGTCCAGTTTGAGTTGAACTCCGGAGTGCGGCATTTTGTTCCAGTAAATTGGCAGGCCCGCTCCGGTCAGATAGGCCGAGCAAGCGAGCCCCACGCCGCGGCCCTCGGGGAGTTTGCGGAATTTGTCGTGCCAACCGGATGATTTCACCACCCGGCGAATGCATTCGGCGAGATGAACGGTCCCCAGCCGGAGAAAATTCGCCGTCACCGTGTCCGATTTCTCCACGATGCGCAACCTCAGCTCCGCCGGATCAATCGCCAGCTTCTCCGCGATCTTGTCGAGTTGCACTTCCTGGCCGAATCGCGGCTGCACCGTGCCGTGGCCGCGCTTGGGCCCGCACGGCGGCTTGTTGGTGAACGCGCGGCAGCCTTGGAAGCGATACCGCGGGATGTGATACGTCGTGGTCTGCAGCGCTCCGGTGTAAAACGTGCTCGCCACGCCGTATGAGCCGTACGCGCCGCCGTCAATCAGCGTTTGCAAATGCATTCCGGTGATCGTGCCGTCCCGCTTCACGCCCGTCTTGAATTTCATCAGCACCGGATGCCGCCCGCGATGGCAGTAGAAAACTTCCTCGCGCGTCAGACAAATCTTCACGGGCCGGTCCAGCACCAGTGCGGCTTTGGCCACCACGATTTCGTGATTGAACGGATCGCTTTTCCCTCCGAAGCCGCCACCGTTCGGCGTCGCGATCACGCGAATGTGGGCCGCCGGCATTTCCAACACCTTGGCCAGCGCGCGGTGCAAATAATGCGGCGTCTGCGTGCTGGACCAGATGGTCAGCTTTCCGTCGGGGTCCTTGATGGCCACCGCGGCGTGCTGTTCGATGGGAAGATGCGTGCTGCCCTGGTAAAAAAACACATCTTCGAAAACTTCATCCGCTTCCGCGAAGCTCTGTTCTACATTGCCGAATTCCAGCGCCACGCGCTTGTGGACGTTTCCTTCTTCGCCGTAGTCGTGGATGCGCGGCTCCGGAGTCGCCAAGGCTTCTTCGGGATCGGAGATCGTCGTCAGGAGTTCATACTCGACGTCGATCAGGTCGAGCGCTTCGAACGCGGTCAGCTCCTCGCGCGCGATCACCGCGGCGATCGGATCTCCCACGTGCCGCACGTGATCGAGACACAGCGCCTGCTCGTCCTGGCTGATCGGAAGAATCCCGTATTCGATGGAGAGGTCCTTGCCGGTCAGCACCAGATACACACCGGGATGAACGAGCGCGCGCGAAACATCGATTTTCTTGATGCGCGCGTGTGGATGCGGAGATCGCAGCAGTTTGCAATGCACCATGCGGGGAAGGAAAATGTCGTCAGCGAACCGCGTCTGGCCGGTCACCTTCGCTCGCGCGTCCACCCGCCGCCGGGGTACGCCGATGACGCGCAGCTTGCCCTGCTTCGTCTCTGCGTCTTTCGCCGGTAGTGTCGCCGTACTCTTCTGATCTGCCATCGGTCCTCTCGGGCGCCTCGCTGTGCGCGCCCTCTAGCTCGATTGCTATGTGGCCGTGACTTGCTGGTTCGCGATTTTGACCATGGCCTCTTCGACGGCCTCAAAGATCTGCAAATATCCTGTGCACCGGCACAAATTTCCGGAAAGCGCTTGCCGGATTTCGTCACGACTCGGCCGCGGATTCTGATCCAGCAAAGCTTTCGCCGTCACCAGGATCGCTGGCGTGCAGTAGCCGCACTGCGCCGCGCCAAGATCGGCGAACGCATCTTGCAGAGGATGAAGTTTTCCGTCCGCCCCAAGACCCTCCACGGTCAGGACGTTCGCTCCATCGCACTCCAGCGCCAGCACGAGACACGAAAGCACCGGCTTGCCGCCCAGGAGCACCGCGCAGGCGCCGCACTCGCCCAATTCGCATCCGTGCTTCGTGCCGGTATGTCCAAGATCCTCGCGCAGCACCTCGAGCAACGTTTTGTACGGCGCGAAACTAACGTCGGTCAGTTCGCCGTTCAGCGTCATTCGAATGCGCGACGTTTTCTCCGATTCAGTTGGTAGCGTAATCACGTTCATTCACCTCGCCGAAAGTTCATCCGGCCGCGACGTTCGCTCTTCCTTTTCGCAAAAACGAATCGCTTACAGGTTTTCGCACTTCGCGGTCCGCTGACCGCCGCCGAATAGCGTCCGGCCTCGCCAATAGCCCACGGATCAGATAGTCCGCGAGATCCTCCGCGATTTCCGCGGCCGTCAGCGGTCCCTCCGGATTGAACCAGCGCACGCTCCAGTTCAATGCTCCGAGCATCGCGCGCGCGGCCAATGCCGGGTCGCAGGAAACGAACTCTCCCGAGCGGCTGCCGGCAGCGATCAATTGGCGCACGCCCCCTTCGTACCGATCGCGTTTCGCCACCAGGCGCCGCTGCAGGTTTGGCGGCAACTCGCTCGCGAAAAGATGCGCGCCGGCGCCTTCCACTTCGTCCAGCACGCATCGCAGGTGAGAAACAATCACCAGGCGCAATTTCTCTGCCGCGCTGGTCCTCAAGCGGCGAGCTTTCTCAAGCGCTGCGATCATTCGGTCGAGGGAATTGTCCTGGCAAAAGAAAACAATCTCGTGCTTGCCGTGGAAGTAGTTGTAGAGGTTGGCCGGAGAGAGGTCCGCCGCCGCCGCGATCTCGCGCACTCCGGTTTCCGCAAATCCCCGTGTGCGGAATTGTTTCCCGGCTGCGCGCAGGATCTCGAGCCGGCGCGCCAGGTAGCGTCCCCGTACGCGCCCATTGCCCTGAGTAGTGGCTCGACGCTCCGCCAATTCATCCTCCTGCCTTGCGCGAGGGAAGGGTAGTGCACTCGCCGCTTCCCTACAGCTACCATGCTCCATGCAGGGGTGTCAACAACTTCTGAACAGATGTTCAGTAAATGAACATCTGTTCAGAAGGCGGACGCAGCGTGTCCTCGGAAGGTTTGCCGAGGGGGAATTTCAGCCTTGATGGGAGGCGTCTACGCGGATTGTCCGGAAGCGTGGCCGAGTTTTCTCAGGTCCACGCTTTCATCCGCGGCTTGCTCGGGTGTCAACTGTACTCCTGCCGCGAGAATCTTTCGCCCGAACATGTGGTCCAGCGGACGATTGATCGAGTCAATGGCGATCAGCCGCTTTTGCTTAAAGTAGAAGACCGACAGCTTGCGAGTTTCGGCACTGCCTCGCGTGGCGATTTGATCGTGCCCCTGCGAAATCCCGGCCATCTGCAATTTGATATCGAACTGATCGGTCCAAAACCACGGCAGGGCCCGGTACGCGCTACGCCGCCCCGCAATCGTGGCGGCAACACACTGGGCCTGATCGGCGGCATTCTGGACGGATTCCAGGCGAATCCGAGCGTCTGCGAAAACGCACGGGTGTTCGGTGCAATCGCCAATGGCAAAAATGTTCTCATCATCCGTCTGCAGAAATTCGTTCACCACGATCCCGTTTGCGACGCGCAGCCCGCCTTCCCCGGCCAGCTCGCCATTGGGCACCACGCCGATGCCCACCAGCACGAGATCCGCTGGATACTTCGTGCCGTCGCTCAGCACCACGTCCAGCACCCTTCCTCCCGCACCGGAAATTTCCAAGACGCTCGAGCCGCACAGAACCTTCACGCCTTTGCTGGTATGCAGTACCCGGTAGAACTCCGAGATGATGGGCGCGACCACCCGCGGCATCAGCCGAGGCAGCGCCTCCAAAACTGTCACCGATTTCCCAAGCGAGCAAGCCACCGCAGCTAGCTCAAGACCGATAAATCCGCCGCCAATAACCACGATTTCCTGCGCGCTCTTCAGTCGCTCCTTCACTCCAACCGCCTCATCCAGCGACCTCAGATAAAGCACGCCATCGAGTTCCGCGCCTTTGACGCTTAGCGTGCGGTTGCGCGCGCCAACGGCCAGCACCAGCTTCTCGTAAGAAATGCGGCGCCCCGAACTCAACGCAATCTGCCGTTCGGCGCGATCGATCGCCGTGACGCGCTGGCCGGCGAGCAGCTCGATTCTGTGATCTTGATAAAACTTCGCAGGACGCAGCTCGATGCTCTCGAAATCCTGCGTGCCGAGCGGAAATCCCTTCGAAAGCGGCGGGCGCTGGTAGGGGATGTGCTTCTCTTCGCCGATCAGCGTGATCGACTCCTGATATCCGTTTTCACGGAGCGACGCCGCGGTCTGGAACCCAGCCTGTCCGGTGCCGACAATGACCGTGCCGCTGCCCATCACCGCTGTCTCTTCGGCAAGCGCACAATCAGGCCATCGACTTCGTCCGTGACCTTGATCTGGCAACTCAGCCGGCTGGTGGGCTGGCGTTCCTCGGCCGCGATTTCCAGCACCGCTTCTTCCGTATCCTGGGCGGGAGGGATCCGCTTGAAGAATGCCTCATCCACGTAAACGTGGCATGTCGAGCACATGCAAACGCCGCCACATTCCGCCACGATGCCGTCAATTCCATTCTTCAGCGCCGCCGACATCACCGTCGTGCCCGCGGACACCTCCACCTCGTGCGATTCGCCCGTAGCCGACACATAAATTACTTTTGGCACTTATCGAATTCCTCGGACGGCAAACGTGCGCCGCGTTCGCGTGCACTCCGCACGCGCCGGAATGGGCCGCTCGACTTCCCGCCCTCGCCACACGCCGCTACTTGTCAGTTGAATCGAACGTATTGAAATTCCAACGGCTGATTGTTGATCCCGCGCGTTGGCGGAGTGATCCAATTCGCGAATTTTCCCGGCTCGGTCACGCGGCCGCTCATCAGAGATTGGACATACGCGTAGTCCTGCGCCGTCGGCAGCCACTCCGGCGCGCGTTTCTTCCAAGCCTCCTTGGTCATCACTTCTCCGGTCAGGCCGATGTGGTGTCCCGCGAAATTCCCAATCGCGCGGTGAAAACCTTTATGCGGCAGCGTCAGGCGGAACGGTATGCCCGCCTTGTCAATCACGCGCTGCCAACGGCTCACGCCGGACTCGATTTCCTTGATGTAGTCGTCGCGCAAACGCTCGTTCATTGCTGTCAGCGCCGGCACATCTTTCTGGACGATTTTGTCTCCAATCACTTCGAACACCGGATACGCGGCCTCGCTCAGCAGGTGATCGTCCTTGATCCTCGTCTCCTCGAATCGGCCCTTCAGCCCACTGGTGAAATAATTCGCCGCGTTCGAAGAAACATCCGATCCGTAAAGGTCCAGCGTCACGCTGTAGTGAAAATTCAGGTATCGCTGAATCGTCTGGAGATCGATCACTCCCAGCGTTCGCACATCCGACGGGTCATCCACTTTGTGTTCCTTCATCACATCGCACGTCCGCTGAATGATCCGCGTCACTCCTGTCTCCCCAACGAACATGTGGTGCGCTTCCTCGGTCAGCATGAACCGGCAGGTCCGCGCCAGTGGGTCGAATCCGGATTCCGCCAGCGCGCAAAGTTGGAATTTGCCGTCCCGGTCGGTAAAGAACGTGAACATGTAGAATGCCAGCCAGTCCGGCGTGGGCTCATTGAACGCGCCGAGAATGCGCGGGTTGTCCGTGTCTCCGGACCGCCGCGCCAGCAACGATTCGGCCTCTTCGCGCCCATCGCGCCCGAAATAGCGGTGCAGCAGGTAAACCATGGCCCACAGGTGGCGGCCTTCTTCCACGTTTACCTGAAAAATGTTTCGCAAATCATAAAGCGAAGGGCACGACAGCCCCAGCATGCGCTGTTGTTCCACCGAAGCGGGTTCGGTATCTCCCTGCGTCACGATCACGCGCCGCAGCGTCGAGCGGTATTCCCCCGGCACTTCCTGCCAGGCCGCCTGACCCTTGTGGATTCCGAAGTTCACTTCGCGCTTTTCGTCCCGCGGCTGCAGGAAAATTCCCCAGCGGTATTCTGGCATGCGCACGTAGCCGAACTGAGCCCATCCATCCGGTTCCACGCTGGTCGCGGTCCGCAGATAGACTTCATACGCCGGACTCTCGGTCGGCCCCATGTCGTACCACCAGTTCAAGTACGCCGGCTGCCAGTGCTCTAGCGCGCGCTGCAGCACGCGGTCTCTCCCCAGGTCCACGTTGTTCGGAATTTTGTCCATGTAATCGATCATTGCGATCTCCTTGTCGAATCAGGCCGGCGCGCTTCTCCTAGACTCTTTCCCAATTGAATTTTACCGGCGCACCTGTGCCATACACCTTCAGGGCCCCATTCGCGCCAACGGCATTCGGGCGCACAAAAATCCAGTTCTGCCACGCCGAAAGCCGGCCGAAAATGCGCGTCTCGAGCGTCTCCGCGTCACCGAAGCGAAGGTTCGCTTCGAGCCCGGTCAAGGCGTCCGGCGAAAGCGCGGCGCGCGATTCCACGGCTTGCCGAAGCTCATCTTTCCAGTCCAGGTCATCGGGCGCCGCGGTCACGAGTCCTGCTTCGAGCGCTTCCTTGGCGGAAAGTTTCGTCCCGGTTCGATTGCGTAGCGCTTCGACCAGCGCGGCGTCCTGATAAAAACGCGCCGCAACGCGTGAAAGGTGATTCACCATCGGGAGAGGCCCAAAATTCATCTTCGAGAGGGTCACCGCCGCGCCCGCGCCCTCCTCGGTGTCGCGCATGTAGATGCGGTCAGCGGCCAGCGCCAACTCAAAGAGAGTGCCGGCAAAGCAGGAACCCGGCTCGATGATGGCGTAAATCGAGCGGGAAGTTACGTCGATCCGCGCGAACGTTCGCCGCATCATGCCCAGCACTTCGCGCACAAACCAATTGTCCTGGTGCTTCAGGATGAAATCGTCGATTGCCAGGACCGCGTCCGCGTTGCCTTCCGTCTTGATGATCCACAATCCCAACTCCAGCTCGCTCGTTCGCAGGCTCAGAATGGCATCATCCAATTCTCGCGCCATCTGTAGCGGCCACCAATTCGCGCCCGCATCCAAAACTTTTTCGAGCGTGTCCTCAGCCGGACCCTTTGGCGCGCACACGGTCAGCGTCACGCTCCGCGCCTCGCGGTCCAGTCGCGCGTCCACGTATTCGTAGTGCAGCCCCGCGTCATCCACGGTCCGTTTCAATGGAGGCAAGGCCACTCCCTTCGCGCCGATTGGCCGGTCACTCTGATCGGCGAGTTTCGCCGCACGCTGTTTCACATGCTCCGCAAACTGCTGCGGCTTCACCACCTCATCCACCAGTCGCCAGTCCTTGGCTCTTTGTCCGCGTACGCCGTCCGGATTCGTGCAGAACATATCCGCCAGGTCTCTGCGGACCTTGCGCTTGTCCGTCACTCGAGTCAGCCCGCCCGTGCCGGGCAGCACGCCCAGCAGCGGCAGCTCCGGCAAACTCACCGCTGACGACCGGTCGTCCACCAGAATAATTTCATCGCACGCCAGCGCTAGCTCGTAACCTCCCCCGGCTGTCGTCCCATTGCATGCCACGAGGAATTTGAGCCCCGAGTGCGCGCTCGAATCTTCGATTCCGTTCCGCGTCTCGTTGGTGAATTTGCAAAAGTTCACCTTCCACGCATGAGAAGAAAGCCCGAGCATATAAATGTTTGCGCCGGAGCAAAAAATCCGGTTCTTCGCGCTGGTGATGACCACCGAACGAATCTCCGGATGTTCGAAGCGTATTCGCTGCAGCGCGTCGTGCAGCTCGATGTCCACGCCAAGGTCGTAGGAATTCAGTTTCAGCTTGTAGCCCGGACGGATTCCGCCGTCTTCGGTCACGTCCATCGTCAGCGTGGCTACCGGCCCTTCGAACGAGAGGCGCCAATGTTTGTATCGCGAGGGATCCGTCTGAAAATCCACCGATCCCAGTTTTGCCAGGGACTCCTGCGCGGCAACGACGTCCACAGAATCCTCCTACTGGAGATTCACCTGCATCGCCAGCTTCAATTTCGCAAAACTCTCTTCCACCGAATCGCCGGAAGTGTCCAGCGACATGTCCGCTTTTCGGTACAGCGGCTCGCGCGCCTCCAGGATTCGCCGCAAGTCTTCCATGGCCTGATCGCTTCCCGTCATGGCGCGAAAATCGCCTTGCGCAATCACTCGCGACATGTGCTCCTCCGGCTGCGCCTTGATCCAAACCGTGTAGCAGTGGGAAAGAAGATATTCGTACGTCTCTTTTTCCGAAACGATGCCGCCGCCCACCGAAAGCACCGCCTTTTCGTTTTCCCGAAGCACTCGTTCCAGCGTCCGCTTCTCGATGGCTCGATAACCGGATTGCCCGTAGAGAGAGAAAATCTCCGCCAGCGGCATTCCCTTGTCCTTCTCGATCTCACGGTCCAGCTCGATAAACGGCACCTTCATTTCCCGGCTCAGTTTCGCGCCCAGCGTGGACTTGCCCGCTCCCCGCAGTCCGATCAGCGCGATTCGTTTTCGCCGCGCCTTTTCCTCCTGACCGAACTCGCGCTGCAGGTGAAACACTGCATCTTCCAGGCGATGCGCGGGAAGGCGCTGAAGGAAACGCTGGATCATTTGCTTCTCGGCGGACTCTTCCACCTCCGGCGCAAACAATTCGACCAGAGAAACGTTGAGCGCGGCGGCGATCCTTCGCAGCAGCACGATCGAAACGTTTCCTTCTCCCGTCTCGAGCTGGGCCAGATGCCGCTCCGAGACGTTCGCATCGCGCGCTGTCCTCTTCCGCGTCATCCCGCGCCGGTTGCGCAGTTCGCGCACACGTTTCCCCAGGAAGAGCAGAAAACCTTCTTCCGGTTTGGGTGTGTGGTGGTGTGGAACGCCCGGTTTGGATGCGGCGTTAGTTGGCATTGCGAGTCTCTTGGAAATTGAACCTGCAGTATAGTACATGTTTAGTCTTGCCGGCAAGTGGAAAAGTGACGTGCTACTCCCTGCCGTTTCATTCGAGGTCGGCTAGATACAACTCTCTATTTGTGAATCACTTAGTGCCTGTATCCCCATCCAAGTTGGCTCAAATCGCGACCTCCCACAGCACTCATGATGCAGTATTATACCGATTCGAAAGACCACAGAATTGCCGTGCATCGCTCGCGAAAGAGCCCTCGTTTGGGATTTCAGTGTATCCTTTCGCCGGAGGAACGCCGATGAATCTGCCGAATTACGTCGCAGGTCAGTGGAGAGAGGGCGCGGGCGACGGTGAGCCGCTCCTCGATCCGGTCACTGGAGAAGAATTGGCGCGAATTTCCTCGCAAAATATCGACATCGCAACCGCGCTCGAATTTGCGCGCTCTCAAGGCGGACCCGCACTCCGGCAGATGGCCTATCGCGAGCGCGCTGAACTCCTGGCCAGGATTGCGGACGTCCTCGCCGCCAATCGCGACGAATATTTTCGCATCTCCCTCCTCAATTTGGGTGCAACCCAGGCCGATGCCTCCTTTGACGTGGACGGCGCCATTTACACTATGAAGTACTACGCCAAGATCGGCCGCGCGCTCGGTGAGGGGAAATTCCTGAAGGAAGGAGCAACCGTTCCGCTTGCCAAGACGGACGCATTCGCGGGGCAGCATTTTCTCCTGCCCACCAAAGGCACGGCCGTCTTCATCAACGCGTTCAATTTTCCCGCCTGGGGCTTCTGCGAGAAGGCTGCGCCCGCTCTGCTCTCCGGTGTTCCAATCATGGTGAAGCCCGCATCACCCACCGCGTGGCTGACGCAGCGCATGGTTGAAGACGTTGTGAAGTCGGGCATCCTGCCGCCCGGCGGGATTTCCATCCTCTGCGGTTCCGCGCGCGATCTACTGGATCACGTTCGCGAAGGCGACGTCGTATCCTTCACGGGCTCCGCCGTCACCGCCGCGCGCATTCGTTCGAATGCGAACGTGCTGAAACGCTCCGTCCGCGTCAACATCGAAGCCGACAGCATCAATTCCGCAATCCTTGGCCCGGACGCCGCTCCCGGATCCGATGTGTTCGACCTTCTCGTCAAAGAGGTCGTCCGCGAGATGACGCTGAAGGCCGGCCAGAAATGCACCGCCATCCGGCGCGTCCTGGTTCCGCGCGAGCATTTCAAAGCCCTGGGCGATGCCATCTCAGCGCGATTGAGTTCCACGAAAGTCGGCAATCCCCGCAATCCGGAGGTCAAAGTCGGCCCCGTGGTCAATAAAGCGCAGCAGGCCTCCTGTCATGAGGGACTGCGACAGTTGAAAGAGGAATGTTCAGTCTTGTTTGGCGGCGACGAAAATTTCCAGCCGCTTGACGCAGATCAGCATAAGTCCGCGTTCGTCCAGCCGACACTTCTCGCCTCCAAGAATGGACTCGATGCAAAGTTCGTTCACGATGTCGAGGTTTTCGGTCCGGCGGCGACTTTGGTGGCTTACGAGAATTTGGAAGACCTCATCGCCATCGCCCGCCGGGGCCTGGGTTCGCTCGTCGCCTCCGTGTTTTCGAACGATGCCGGCTTCCTTCACGACGTGCTCCTCGGAATCGGCGATTTGCATGGCCGCATCCTCGTCGTGGACTCATCCGTCGGCGGCCAGCACACCGGGCACGGCAATGTGGTGCCCAGTTGTCTCCACGGCGGTCCCGGCAGAGCCGGAGGCGGCGAGGAACTCGCCGGATTGCGCGCCTTGCTGCTCTATCATCGGCGCTTCGTGGTGCAAGGCCCGCCCGCTTGCATTAACGGCTTGATCGCGGAATCCGCCGACGCCGGTCTCTTTTACACGTGAGACTCACAGCGTCGCCGGTCTCCTTTACTCGTGACCTTTTCGGCCCCGCCGCCTCACAGTCGTCACCCTAATCGCGCCGCCGCTTCATCCGCGCCTGCGTTTCTGTTAGTCTGATTGCATTGTCGGCTTGCGGAGAGGTGTCCGAGCGGCTTAAGGAGCACGCTTGGAAAGCGTGTGTTGGGGAAACTCAACCGTGGGTTCGAATCCCACCCTCTCCGCCACATACCATACGGTACGTGGCTCCGCCATCCATCCCATCGTGCATGGAACCGCCAGTTCTCTCCCCGGTATTCCTATCGGCTCTGGAGTGTTCTTGATTCGGCAGCTGGGTCGGCTCGAGATTCCCCGCTCAGCGCGGATTCCATTGCGGGTGTGCAGTGAAGAGGCCGCTCACGATTCCCATCTGGTAAGTCAGGTAGAGACCGAAGCCCAAGCTGAGGAGGCCAGTGGCGAGTCGAAGCCCTCTGTTGATGTCGGCAAATCGGGTGCTTGTGAATGCAAAAGGTATGGCGATAGCGGCGGTCATGAGCATCATTCCGGCGATCGTGCCGACTCCAAAAACCAGCAGGTACCCGATGGCCCATCGCGGATCCTTGATGGTCGTCAAGACCAGCAATGCGATTGCAGCAGATCCCGCCAGACCATGGACGATCCCTACAACCAACGGACGCGCAATTTGGTAGAAGCCGATCCGGCCGAAGTGCCGGTCCAGCCAGCCCAGCGGAGTCTCTTCCGGCTTGTGTGGATGAGATTCCGGTGCGTGCCCATGCGGATGAGAATGGACATATTCCCCGTGGCTGTGCGCATGGGAGTGAATGTGGCCCGGTGACTCATGAGCTGACGAACGCATCTCAGAAATCCATTGCAGAAAACCCGTGAGATTCATGATGCCGAGCAGGATGAGCATGAGCCCGACAGAGAACTCCATCGAGAGGCCGACTCGCGCGGGTATCACCCAGCCCAGCAGAATGATCCCGCCGCCGACGGCGAAAATGGTCAGCGTGTGACCGAGCCCCCAAAACGCGCCAATCACGGCGGCGTGCTTGATGGTGCGGTGGCGGGAAACAATCGTGGTGACGGCGATCACATGGTCGGGGTCGGTGGCGTGTCGCATCCCGAGGAAGAAGCCGAGAGCAATGATGGAGAAGAGGCTGAGCATTTTTTGGTAATTCGAGCTTAGCAAATCGGGCTGAGTGAATCAGGCAGCCCGACTCTGCCTGCAGGTTGACGAATTAGCATTGTAGCGGAACTTGCGGCAGAGTGTAGTGAGTCTAAAGCGGATGTGACGACGACATCTTCGCTACGGCCGCTGTGTTTCACCAAACTCAGCGTTTCGTAGAGGCAGTAGCACAGGTAGAATCAGCGTGCGGAATGACTTCACGCGTCCGTAAGGCGGGGATCAATCGAGGAGATCCGAATGGCAACCTCAGATGCGAGCCGTCAAATGCTTCGACACACCTTGGCCACTCTGGCGTACCGCGGCGCGAAAGCCGTGCGGGGCGCGCCGAGCGGCTTCGCTGAGTTCCGCGCCGGCGAGACCAGCCGCGCCGCGGGGCAAATCCTGGCGCACCTCAGCGACCTGCTGGACTGGGGGCTGAGCATCGTGAAAGGAAAGCAGGAGTGGCACGATTCCCCTCCCCTGCTGTGGGAGCAAGGCTCTGAGCGATTCTTTGCGGCGCTTGCCGCCTTCGACAACTATCTCGCCTCGGACGAACCGCTGCACGCGCCGGCGGAAAAACTTTTTCAAGGCCCGGTGGCCGACGCGCTGACACATGTCGGGCAGATCGCCATGCTGCGGCGGCTGGCGGGCGCTCCGGTAAAGGCTGAGAACTATTTCCGCGCAGACATTGCAGCCGGACGCGTCGGCCCGGAGCAGACTCCGCCCTCGCGCGAGTTCTGATGAACCCGGAAATCATTGCCGTGGGAGTGGTGTGGTACGTCGCGTTTCTTTTTTCCACGACGTGCCACGAGAGCGCGCATGCGCTGGCGGCAAAGCTGGGCGGCGACCCGACGGCGTTTCACAGCGGGCAGGCGACGCTGAATCCCTGGCCGCACATCCGGCGTTCGCCCTTCGGCACAGTGCTGGTGCCCATCGTCTCCTACCTGATGGCGGGGTGGATGATTGGCTGGGCCAGCGCGCCTTACGACCCGTCGTGGGAGCAGCGTTACCCCCGCCGGGCGGCTTGGATGGCGCTGGCAGGCCCGGCGGCAAATTTCACGCTGATGATATTGGCGGGCATTGGCATCCGGATTGGCATGGCTCTCGGCCATTTCCGACTTCCTTCGAACGGATCATTCGACTTCACGCACATCGTGGAGGCCACGCAAGGCGCCGGTCAGAGTTTTCCAACGGTTTTTCTAAGCGTCCTTTTCGTGCTGAACCTGGTGCTGGGGACGTTCAACTTGCTTCCCTTCCCGCCGCTGGACGGCAATTCCGCAATCACGCTCTTACTGCCGCAGCGGGTAGCCCTGAGGTTTATTGACTGGACAAGGCAGAGCGGCTACGGCCCGCTCGGCCTGATTTTGGCGTGGGTGATCTACGGCCGGATCTTTCATTACCTCTTTGCGATCGCTCTATTGGCACTTTATCCCGAGCTCTTCTCCCGCTGAATTTTCCTTCGGTCAGCCACGCAGCCGGGCGGAGGCGCGCCTCCCTCCGCCTGATTCAAAACAACACAGGTGTACGTAAATGTGTCCTACCGGAACTCATTTCCGCAGCGATTTCGCAGTGCAAGTTGCTGTCGGAGAGTGACTTACTCGACCCACGGTATTGGCACGCGAGGTGCTGCGTCCGGGGTTGAAGGGAGATCTCATTAATGGGTTCCATGATTGAAATGCCGCTCGGTTGTTCGATCGAAGTATCCGGTTGGGATATCCAAGAAGTTTTCTTCGTGGAACGGGCGCACACCGAAGGAACCGCAGGAGAGGCCAAGCGGATACTTCTTAACCACGCAGTTCGGAGTGGCGCGGTGGTCTTCCTGCGACTGGTCCACCCCATCGATCTGGGCCCCGCGTTTCCAGTCGCGTATCAGGTAGAAGACGTGCGCAGGTCCCCTCGCGCCGGACTTTGGGAATTGCGGCTTGTTCAGCTGCGCAACCGGCCCACGGTGCGCATGGCGCATGAAACCTGCCTGGAGACGGACCACGTTCTTGAGGAGCAGATCCGGTGAAGGGTTCGCAGATCGAAAAAGAATTCACGGATCGGATCTCGACGTGTGAAGAGATCAAGCTCGCCTGCGAGACTCTCCCCGTGCCTGGAGGCCGCCTTGCTTCCGCGCCGGCGTTTCTTGACCCAGTCTTGATATTCCCCGAAGTGCTGGCGGATTTGAGTGACGATGAACTGTTGTTCCTCTCCGGAATTGCCGGCGCGGCCCGCGGCTATACACATTAGACTTCTCGCGAGGCTACAAATCCCATCTGAGCGAGCCCCCTAGCGCGAATCCAGAAATGGCACACCGAGAGGTGTACCGACCCGATTTGGCACTCAGCACCGAAGCGGGGCCAGCCCGGGCTTGTCCGCTTCGCAGATCTTCTCAAAGTGGTGTTTCACGCTGCGAACCAGGCTCCCTGCAAGTTGTCCGAGACCATGCAGTTAGACGCAATTCAGATCGCATTCCACGGCGTTGACCATTCCCGCCATGAAACGCCCATTCCCCACGGGAAATGGCACGACCCTTGCCGGGAATTACAGTAATGAGCCTGACCAGCACTGCTGAGAGAGTTTCCCCCCAGACGCAGCCCGCGCTGAAGATATGTGTGGTGGACGACGATCCTTCAATGTCCGAACTTTTGCGGACCACTGTTGAGCATATGGGCTACGTCACTCTGGCGACCACTAGTCCGCAGGAAGCCCTGAGCTACATCCATGCGGGGAAATGCCACGTGGTGTTATCCGATGTGACCATGCCGGAGATGGACGGCATCTCGTTCCTCGAGGAAGCCCTGCGCGTGGATCCTGGCGTCCAGGTGATTCTGATCACCGCGGCGTACTCGATTGACGGCGCCATTGAAGCCATCCGGCGCGGCGCGTATGACTATCTCTGCAAGCCCCTCGATCAGGCGCGGCTGAGAAAGACTCTCGACGAATTGTCCGAGTTGCAACTGCAACGCAAGCGGATCCGAGAACTGGAAACGCAGATGCTCGAAGACCTCGATTTCCACGGCATTGTGGGGAAAAGTCCGTTGATGCTGGAGGTTTTCGATCTGGTGCGCAAGGTCGCGAAACACTACACGAATGTGCTGGTGACCGGGCCGACGGGATCCGGAAAAGAACTAGTGGCCAAGGCGATTCACAAGATCAGCCCGGTGGCGGATCATCGCTTCGTGGTGTGCAACTGCTCGGCGTTGGTGGACACACTGCTGGAAAGCCAGCTCTTCGGCCACGTGCGCGGGGCGTTTACCGGCGCAACCGATACGCGGCCGGGTTTCTTTGAATATGCGAGTGGCGGAACGGTCTTCCTCGATGAGATCGGCGAAATCTCCCTCCCGCTGCAATCCAAGCTGCTGCGTTTCCTTCAAAACCGCGAAATCCAGCGCGTGGGTTCGCCGGAAGTCCGCCAGGTCAACGTGCGCCTGATCGCCGCCACCAACAAGGACCTGCACAGTGAAGCCCTCGCCGGGCGATTCCGTGAGGATTTGTATTACCGCTTGAACTCCATCGAAATCCGGGTGCCGGAACTGACCCGGCGCCTCGAAGACGTCCCCGTGCTGATCCAGTATTTCCTGAAAAAGTACAACGAGGCCTACAGCAAACACGTCCTCGGGGTTTCACGCCGCGCCCAGGGAGTCCTCTTGCAACATTCCTGGCCGGGCAACGTGCGCGAACTCGAGAACGTCATATCCAGCGCCTGCATGATGACCACCGGCGAATTTATTGACGTAGCTGACCTGCCGGAAAATGTGCAGAAGCCGGGGCCCTCGCGTGAGTCCAGCAATGTGTGGCTGCCTTTGCCGCTCGATGAAGTCCGCCGGCAGCACATCGAGCGGGTACTGGAGATGTGCCACGGAAACCGCGTTCGCGCTTCTCAACTTCTGGGGATTGGGCGAACCAGTCTTTACCGTTTCCTGAAACGCACCCACCCGCCGAACCAGCACGCCACCACCTGATCCAGACTCCGCACCGGAATGGCTTGGTGAATGTTCCAGGATCGAACACAGTTTCAGTCTGCGGCAGATAACCAAGAGAAGGCAGGCATAACTCCACTGTTTGCAAGGCCGCTCCTTGCCGCGGTTGGCACCCGGAATGCCTGAGTGAGAACGATGTGAACGGGGGTTCCGCGCATGCCAGAAACGAGCGAGTGGCAATCACTGAGTCAGTTGACTATGGAGGACCGGCGCTCCGGCAAACGTGTTGGGCTGGCTTTTCCGATCGAGATCACCGGCCTGGATAGCGCGCAGCGGCTCTTTGTGGAGCGAACTATCACACTCGACGTGAGCGAAATCGGCTGCCGCTTCCGGCTGAAAACGCACCTCGTTCCAGGGGAGGTCGTCGCCATACGACTCATCGCCGATTTCGAGGCCGGCCCGAACTCAAAGCCGCCGGTACTCTTTGAGGTCGTCTGGGTGGAACACGCCGCTGACGAATGGCACGCCGGAGCGAAGAACCTCCAACCGTCCGATATCTGGCATATGAGCTTCCCCAAGAAGCCACCCCGCAAGAATTCCTGATCCTAGCTGGAATTCAGGGTCAGCCAAGCGCCCTCGTCGCAGGGAGTAGCGCGGGGGAATCTCCTGTGGCACGGACGAACCAGAGCGCACGGATGGCCACACTTTGACCCTCAGTTCGTGAGCGTCAACGCAATCGTCGGCCAGCCCAAGTGCCGTCAGCGCGATCCGCTGAGGTCCGTCGCAGTGCTCGCGGTGACTACCGGCAGCGTGACCGTGGAATCCATGCGCACGAGAAGCGATGTCTGCGCGGGCAGTTCCACCTCTTTGCCCTTCTTGGACAGGATGTAGGCGGTGCTGCCGATCATCCCGAACGCGAAGCCGCGCATGACGTGGCTAAAGATGGCCCCGACCACCGAGCCGCCAGCCGTGCCCAGGCCCATGGTCACAACGTCCTTCTTGATGTCCTGTTTGGCTTCCACGTACTGGCCTTCATCCACCTTTACGTCCTTGCGCTGCTTCCCGGAGTGATTGCCGTTGTCCAGAATCGCCAGGATGCTCATTTGCGCAGGAATTTCGCGGTGGTCCACTTCGATGGACTTGAAGGTGAGGTTCA
>JBGQGH010000035.1:0-26306 GCA_041497315.1 Terriglobia bacterium
GTTCTTGGCGTAGGAAAGTGATGTCATCTGCAAGCGGTCGGCGGAATAGCCGAAGCTCGCGGCGACCCCATTGCCGTAGTTGAACGCGGTGACCTGCTGCGCGGTGTTAAAGGCGAAGCTGTCGGCATAGCGCGTGCCGGACGAACAACCGCTGCCGGAAGCGCCTACCGAGCAGAGCCTGCCCAAGGAATCGTAATTCTGTGCTACCACGCGGCCGGATGGATAGGTGATCGAAGTCAATTCGTTGCCGAGGTTGTAGGCGTAGCTGGTGGTGTAGGTGGTGCTGCTGATGACTTTCGAGGGCTGGGTCATGCGGCCGAGGCGGTCGTATGTGTAGGTTTCCGAACCGGGGCCGTCGCTCATGCTGGTGAGCCTGCCGAGCGCGTAAGCCGAGGAGCCACCCGAGTCATAATAGAGGTTCACGGTCGATGTCGCCGGGACAGTGGTGCCGGTGACATTGTAGCTCACCTGGGTGAGGCGATTCAGGGTGTCGTAGGTATAGCCGGTGACGACGCCGCGTGAGTCGGTTCTTGTAATGAGATTATCGTAGGAATCGTAGCCGTTCCCTTGGCAGGTCCCTCCGGAAACCGTTCCGAAGCAGACCATTCCGGCCTCGGGCGTGGTCGAGCTGGTCAATCGGCCCATGCCGTCGTAGGTGTAGGTGCGGGTCTGCGAACCCTGGGTGACGCCCGTCAGCGCGTCGAGGACGTTGAAGGTGTAATCGGTGTCGTAGTTCAGGTGGCTGCCGGTTCCGGGATCTTCGAAGACCTGTATCTGACGACCGAGGCCGTCGGAGCAGGATTTCCGGGCCTTGCCGGTTTGGTCCGTGGCGGTGGCGCAATTAGCGGAATACGAGACGGAAATGTTGTTCGAAGATGATGAGCCATCCGGCGGGATGGTGAGCACGGGCCGTCCGAGGCCATCGAAGCGCACTTCCGTCCAATACGAAGCGCTGCTGGTGTAGGAGTTGCTGGATTTGTAGGCGCGGCCGAGGGTATCGAACTGGGTGTCTACATAGGCGTAGCTGGTTCCTGCGGCATCCTTCATCTGCGATCTGAATGACCGCCCCAGTCCGTCGAAGTAAGCCTTCTGCACATTCGATGTGCTGCTGGAGCGGATGCCCTTCCGCATCGCCGCCCTGCAGGTTGATGGCGGGAGCGAGTTCGCCGCGGAGTTCGAGCGGGCTTGCCAGCAACGGGAGGTTCCTTTGTTCGTGCTTCCGCCCCGGTCGCCCAAACTCAACGGCGCCGTCGAGCGCGCCCATCGCACCCACAACGAGGAGTTCTACCAAGTGACACCCGAATCCTGGAGCGTGCCGGCCCTCAACCGCCAGTTGCAAGCATGGGAGCAAACCTACAACTGCGTGCGCCCCCACCAGGCTCTCGGCTACCTCACGCCACAGCAGTTCGTCATCGAGTGGCAATCCAAACGAAGGGAGTCCGAGTGTCACTAATCATGTGGACGAGTACATCGCTTTGACTTATCCTTCCTTGCCTGCATAGAATGCCTGCGCGAGTGGATCCCACAAGAAACCAAATTCAAGGGGGCGATGCATGAGAAAATTCCGGGGTCTATGTGTATTGGCACTCTTTCTAGTCGGCGGGCTTGCCGCTCGCACGGCCGCGCAGGAAAAGGACGCGAAACCTCCGGAGGCGAAGCCGGCGGCCGAGGCCCCGGCGCCGAAGGAAGAATCCTCGGTCACCGATCACACCATCCGCATCGGCAGTCAGACGATTCCCTACAAGGCGACGGTGGCCAACATCGTTCTGAAGAACGACCAGGGCGAACCGACGGCCAGCATTTTCTACATCGCTTACACGCGCAGCGACGTGAAGGACACGAGCCAGCGCCCCATCGCGTTTCTCTACAACGGCGGCCCGGGCTCCTCATCGGTCTGGCTGCACATGGGGGCATTCGGTCCAAGGCGAGTGGTGACCGCGGATGCGGCTCCGACACCGCCGGCGCCCTACCGGCTGAGCGATAACGCCAATTCCCTGCTGGATCGCACCGATCTCGTTTTCATCGATCCGGTCGGCACCGGATTCAGCCGCGCTGCCGGCAAAGCGAAGGACAAGGATTTCTGGGGCGTGGATCAGGACGCGAAATCATTCGCCCAGTTCGTGAATTCGTACGTCAGCCATAACAGCCGCTGGAATTCGCCGAAGTTTCTGATCGGCGAAAGCTACGGGACGTTTCGCTCCGCTGCGCTGGTGAATATTTTGCAGGGCGAGAGCGGAATGGATTTCAACGGCATCGTCATGGTCTCCACGGTCCTGAACCTGGGTACGATTTCCTTCAACCCTGGCGAGGACATGCCCTACATCTATTATCTGCCGAGCTACGCGGCCACGGCTTGGTATCACAAGGTGCTGCAGGACCGGCCCGCGGATTTGAACACGTTTCTCGCCGAGGCGCGCCGCTTCGCGGCTACGGAATACGCCGACGCGCTGATGAAGGGTTCAAAACTCTCCGAGGCGGAGAAAGCCTCGATCGCCAAGAAGCTTTCGCGCTTCACCGGGTTGAGCGAAGAATATCTAATCAAGGCGCAGCTTCGCGTCGTCCTTCCCCAGTTCATGCAGGAACTTCAGCGGGCGCGCGGCCTCACAACCGGGCGTCTGGATGCGCGCTTTTCCGGCCCCACCTACGACTTGCTGGGCGAATATGCCGATTACGATCCGCAGGACAAGGCCATCAGCGGCGCTTTCACCGCCGCTTTCAACAACTACATCCGCGATGAATTGAAATTCGGGCAGGACAAGACGTACAACATCGGCAGCAACGAGGCCGGGGGGAATTGGGACTGGAAGCATCGCGGCGGAGGCTACGGCTTTCCCGGCTCGCCGAACGTCGAAGGGGACCTGATCCAAGCGATGATCTCGAATCCACACCTGCAGGTGCAGGTGGAAAATGGCATCTACGATCTGGCGACGCCGTTTTTTGCCACGGAGTACACGTTCGAACATCTCCTTCTGCCCGCGAAGCTGCAGGCTAACATCCATATGAATTATTACGACGCGGGCCACATGATGTACGTGCGAGAAGATGATCTCGCCAAACTCAAAAACAACGTGGCCACGTTCATCGAGAACGCATCGAAGCGCTGATGGCGTGTGTCGAGGGAGCAGAGATTTCTCTGCTTCCTCGGCGCGGCTTTCCCAGCCGCACTGACTTCTTAAGTAGCCACGCGTTCGATATCCCACGGCTGCGTTTCTAGTGTGCGAGCGCGCCGGACAACTGTGCCGGAGTGAAACTAGGCTATTACTTTCGTACGCTTCGTACTGCTATAAGTCCTTGTGTTTCAATTAGACACGTGGAAAAAATGTGATTCGCTTTTCTCATTTCTTCCAGTTCCATTCTCATTTCTATTGGATTTTCTGAGCGCAAAAGATGCCAAGTGATTTGCTTCTCGAGACTTGCATGACTGGCCCACGCATTGCAAATTATTTGAGCGGACACAAAGAGTTCGGGCTGTACCGAACTGAATCAGATGTCTTATCGCCGCCACATTCGCCAACACAAGAAAACACTCCACCTCGGCGTGGTGGGCGGCGCAATGATCCTTACGGCAGCGCTTTGCGTGATCGTACCGCTCCAGCTCCATCGGTTCACGCGGCGGAATGAAGCGAATTCCACCGCTCACAAGAAGAGTGATTGGGATCGTTGGAGGTTGTCTTTGCCCCCGATAGCAGGACAATCCGTCAATTCACGATCGACCGGGGGACGGACAGTGTATCCGTACTCCGTGGTACCGGGTGGCGTGCGCGATTCCCAAGGATTGAGAGAGGCGGTTTCCGGCGATCCAGTCGTCGCGGCGCACTACGTCGGCTTCAAGCTTGCGCGCGCGCGTGTCGTTCGACTTGGCGCGGCCAGGACCGCTTACGTGTCGTATCGCCTCGGAAAAAAAGTGTATTGGACGCGCAACAAGGTGAAACTTGCGGCGGGAGAGAAAGTGATTACGGACGGGAAGAACTTCGCACGCGCGCGGTGTGGAAACCGTTTCACGGAAACTTCTGGAGGGGAAACCTCTCCGGATGAACCCACCCCGGACGTGCTCGATCGCCCCGTGGATCCGCCGGGCCCAGAGGTCACGAGGGTGCCTTGGATTGGCGATCCTTCTTCAGTCCCGAATCCCGGTCTCACTCCCCCATCCCCTGATTTATCATCTCCCCCAGACTTGCCGGTTGTTGTTCTTACGAGCCCGGGGCCGCCTCCAGTTCCCCCGGTGTTCATCCCGCCATTCGTTCCGCCGCCGGTGTTTCCCAATCCGTCTGATGCGCCCCCGGCTCCTGTGCCTGAGCCAAGCACAATCCTGCTCTTCACGAGTGGGCTGGGTGCATGGTTTGCTATCCGGCGCAAATTCACAAGATAAATTTCTCTCCACCCGGCCGAACGAACTTCTGCATCCAACTCAAAGAGATTGAACCGCGCCTGCGGGGCGGCTATGCTGCTTGGGTAGGACAAGCACCCAACGGGGCATTGCGAATGATGGGACTCCGAAAAACAATCTTGCTGTTCACACTCATCTGCTCCAGCGCGATGGTTGTGTCCAGTGCGACGCAACAGGATCCGGGGGGAAGGTTTGGCGCGCATCCGGCCCAGGATGCGAATGCGGCGAAGAATCTGGTCGAGCTCGACCTTCCCGGCACGCAGCACTGGGTGGACACGGGGCTCGACATACACAGCGGCGATCGGCTCGTGATCAATGTGACGGGCACTCTGCATTATGCCGCGGCTAAAGAGAATGGCCCCGAAGGCTTGCCACGCGGATGGAAAGACCTGATGCGCAACATGCCGGTGAACAATGCGGGGCGCGGTGCGGCAGTGGCGCGGATCGGCGACACGGAGAGTGCGCTGGTGTTCCTGGTGGGTGCGACGAAGGAGGTTCGCGCGGCAGTATCCGGGCGTTTGTTCGTCGGCATCAACCAACCGGGCAACGATCAGGTGGAAGGCAGCTACCACGTAAAGATCGAGATTGTTCAGCGCGCCGCGTCCTCAACAACTCGGAGCCGCGCGAACACACCTGCTCCAACGGCGACAACCACGGCAACGACGGCGCCAGCGGCCCCGCAGGGAGCTACGCCGCTGCAGCCCGGCGCTACGACCGGCGGCGCGCCGCCGGCGAGTACGGCTCCCGCGCCCGAGGTGGCACCTACATCGGCGGCTGCAGCGAGTCTCCCTGCCGACGTGTTCGACAAAATCCCTCGCCGTATTGCCGACAGAGACGGCAACGCCGGCGACATGGTGAACTTCGTGATCCTGGGAACCGAGGATCAAGTGAAGCAAGCATTTCAGGCTGCCGGCTGGGTACAGGTGGACCGATCGATCAAGGAAGCTGCGCTACATGGGCTGCTCTCGAGTCTTTCGAAAGAGGCGTATACGAACATGCCCATGAGCGAGCTTTTCCTCTTCGGGCGCGGACAAGACTACGGTTTCGCGCACGCGGAGCCGATCACCGTGGCGGCTTCGCGTCATCATCTACGATTGTGGAAGGCACCGTTCACGGTAAACGGCCAGCCGCTGTTGGTCGGAGCGGCCACGCACGACATTGGGTTTGAGCGGGATCAGCGCAACGGCGGAATCACTCACAAGATCGATCCGGACATTGACGTGGAGCGCAGCTATGTCGAGCAGACGCTGCGCCAGACGGGACTCTTCTCCACCGTTACCTACGTCACTCCGGCAAATACGCTGACCGATGCAAAGACAGCCACGGGCGGATCGTTTCACTCGGACGGCAAGGTCCTGGTGCTCATTCTGTCCAGCACGAGTGCGAGCCCGCAGGACAAGCCTTAAGCCGGTCCGTGGGTTGTCCTTCGAAACTCATCGATTCCTTGCCTGACTTTCTGATCTCTGGTTTTTCCGCGAGATGTGCATTGCAATTCCCGGAATGCTTCCCTATGATGGCGCGGATTTCCCGGACAGGTTTCGATGTACGAGCGTATCCGTGAGCGGCTGAAAGCGGGTGAGACGATTCTGCTGGATGGCGGAATCGGTAGTGAACTTGTGCGGCGCGGGGTGCGCTGGCGCAAACACGGCCTGCTGACTGACGCGGACGCGGTGGAGCAGCTTCACGCGGATTATCTCGCCGCCGGGGCAGACGTCATCCGCACGAACACCTTTCAACTGAACCCGCGCATCTATCTGAACGTCTTCCGGGGCCTGGATCACATGCGGCACATCGGCGCACCGGGATTGGAAGACCTTGCGCCGAAGCTCCTGCGAAAAAGCGTGGCTTTGGCGAAGCAGGCCCTGGCGAAAGCGGGACGGGACAATCAGGCTGCGATCGCGGGCGTGCTCTCGCCTCTCGAACATTGTTTTCGTCCTGACCTCGCCCCCGCCGGGGATGTGGCGCGGAGGGAGCACGAAGTCCTGGCACGCGCGCTGGCTGAAGGGGGCGCGGATTTTCTCCTGCTCGAGAGTATGAACACCATCGCCGAAGCTCGAGCCGCGTTGGATGCGGGGAGGGCCACCGGTTTGCCCGTATGGGTCAGCTTCGTCTTGGGGCCCGAGGGCGATTTACTGAGTCGCGAGCCGCTCGGGCAAGCCCTGGCGGAGATGGAACGCGGCGGAGCTGAAGCCGTACTGGTGAACTGCGCGCCGTCCGCGGACATTCATGCCGCCATCGAAACATTGAAGACCTCCGCGCGGGGTCCGATTGGCGGCTATGCACACATCGGGCGTTTTTCACCACCCAGCTGGAAATTTGAATTCTTCCCCCAGTTCGCCGACACCGAACAATGTTCGCCGGAACAGTTCGCCGGGGAGGCCATTGGCTGGCGCAAACAGGGCGCGCAGATCGTGGGTGGCTGCTGTGGCACGGGACCCGCTCATATCGCGGCGCTGCGTGCGCGGCTGGACGCGACGGGGAGGAGTGCGCAGGCATGAACGCATCATCTCCGTATGCCGCCATTGCCGAGAAACTCAAGCGCCGTGAAACCATCATCCTCGACGGCGCGATCGGAACAGAAATCCTGCGGCACAACGTGACTTGGGCCGACCACCAACTCACCAATCGCCCGGATTTTGTTCGAAGTATTCATGAGGATTACATTCGCGCCGGCGCCGACGTCCTGAGCACGAACAGTTTCCAGTTGTGCCGCCGCGCGCTCTACAACCATTTCCGCGATGCGGAGCACCGGCGCCACATCGGCGCCGCGGATCTCGACGACCGCGCGGACCGCTTGCTGGCGGCTTCCGTGCATCTCGCGCGCGAAGCCCGGGATCGTGCAGGCGCAAAGCGCCCCGTCGCAGTGGCCGCGGCGGTCACGACGCTGGAATGGTGCTTCCGGCCAGATTTGGCGCCGCCGGCTGAGCAGGCACGCGCTGAGTATCGGGAAATCTTCCAAGTGGTCAAAGATGCGGGCGCGGACTTGGTGTTGCTCGAAACCGTAAACAGCACCACCGAAGCCCGGGTCGCGCTCGAAGCCGCGAAAGCAATCGGACTTCCCTGCTGGATTTCCTTCGTGCCTGATGAAAATGGCCGCTTGTTCACCGGCGAGACGCTGGCGCAGGCCGTCGCCGAACTCGAGCCGCGCGGAGTGGACGCGATACTGCTGAATTGCGCGCCACCGGACGATATCTCCGCGGGCCTGCGTGAACTGGCACCGCATGCCCACGTGCCGATGGGGGTCTATCCGCACATCGGACGATTCGATCCACCAGAGTGGCTCTTCACGGACGAGTACCCACCGCCGCGCTACCGGGAAGCCGCGGCAGTATGGAAAAAGTCAGGCGCGACCATCCTGGGCGGATGCTGCGGAACTACACCGGATCACATCGCCGAGCTGGCCACATTGCGTTAGCGGAAAAACTCCTCGTGCAAGATTCTGCCGAGCCCCCAAAGACAAAACTACAGCAGCGCGGCCACCTTCTCAAAATTCTCGGAGTGGGGTTCGGGATCGCTGCGGCCGTCGGCAACACGGTCTCTGCGGGAATCGTTCGCACGCCGGGTGAGATCGCTTCGCGGCTGCCCGTCACGTGGCTGTTCCTGGCGGTCTGGGTGGCCGGTGCGCTCTACGCCATGGTGAGCGCATTCTCTTTGGCGGAATTGGGGGCCATGATCCCGCGCGCGGGCGGGCAATTCGTGTTCGCGCGCCGCGCGCTGGGCGACTACGCAGGCTTCATCGTGGGTTGGAGCGACTGGACGTCCAACTGCAGCGCGCTGGCAGTGATCGCCATCGTTATTGGGGAATACAGCGGCGACCTGGTGCCCATGTTCCGGGGTCACATCGTCGGCGTTGCATCGGTGGTGATTCTGGCAATCACGCTTCTCCAGTGGCGGGGCGTTCGCTGGGGGAGCCGCACGCAGAACATAACGGCCGTACTCAAAGCCGTGGCCTTTGTCGGATTGGTCGTGGCCTGCTTCGCGTACGGCGGCAGCCACCAGCGTCCTTCGGCTGCGGCCAGCGCAATGCCCAGTGGCATTCCACTTCTCGTCGGGCTCATACTGGCCATGCAGGCGGTGATTTACACTTACGACGGCTGGGACGCCATCGTCTATTTTCTCGAAGAAGTGCGCGACCCGGCGCGCGAAGTGCCTCGAGCAATGTTTGGGAGCGTGCTGTCGATCCTGGGGATTTACCTGCTATTGAATCTCGGCCTGGTTTCGGTGCTCCCGCTTTCTTCTTTCGCGGGAAATGACTTCGCGCTGGGGCTTGCGGCGGAACGCATATTCGGAGCCAGAGGCGACGCAGTGATCCGCGGAGTGATGATCGTGTCGCTGCTCAGCGGGGTGAACGCGATCCAGTTGATGGCCAGCCGCGTTCTCTTCGGCATGAGCCGCAACGGTTTCTTCTCGCGACGCGCGGCAGCCGTCAATCCCGGCGGGACACCGACGGTCTCCCTTTTCCTAAGCGCCGGAGTGACGCTCGCGTTCATCGCGACGGGAAGTTTTGAAAAGGTGCTCGCCGTCACCGCGTTTTTCTTCGTTGCTAACTATACAATGTCGTTCATCTCTGTTTTCGTTTTACGGAAGCGCGAACCGGAAGCAGTGCGGCCGTATCGAGCGTGGGGTTATCCGTGGACGACTGCGTTCGCGCTGGCGGGTTCGGCGGTGTTTCTCGTGGGAGCGATTGGGGGGGATACACGGAATAGCTTATGGGCGCTGCTTGTGCTCGCGGCCAGCTATCCGGTCTATCGCATCAGCAAGATGCTGGGAGCGGCAGCGGAGTAGAAAAGAGGAGAGGGCTTCCTCGCTGCGCCTGCCTGCCGCAGGCTGGCTCGGAATGACAAGCTACGAAATGATTTTTTCAGCGACGGATTTGGCCTGCAGGAAGAGCAGCAGATAATCGTGCCCGCCCGCTTTTGAATCTGTTCCGGACATGTTGAACCCGCCGAAGGGGTGCCCGCCGACCATCGCACCGGTGCACTTGCGATTAAAGTAGAGGTTGCCGACGTGGAATTCCTCCGCGGCGCGTTGCAGTTTCTTGGGATTGCGGGAATAGACAGCCCCGGTGAGGCCGAATTCCGTGTCGTTGGCAATTTCGAGCGCCTGATCGAAGTCCTTGGCCTTGATCACGGCGAGCACGGGACCGAAGATCTCTTCCTGCTCGAGCTTGGACTTCGGCTTGATGTCCGCGATGACGGTGGGCTCGATGAAATATCCATTTGCGCCGGGCACCTGGGCGGCTTTGCCGCCGGTGAGCAGGCGTCCCTCCTTTTTGCCGTGCTCGATGTAGCTCATGATTGACTCCATCGAGCCTTTGTTGATTACCGGCCCCATGAAATTTGAGGGATCCTCCGCCGGGCCGACCTTCATTTTTTTCACACGCTCGGCCAGCTTCTCGACAAACTGGTCGTAGATTTTCTCGGCGACGATGGCGCGCGAGCACGCGGAGCACTTCTGCCCCTGGTAGCCGAATGCCGAAACGGCCACGCCCTCGACTGCAGCATCCACGTCGGCCTCTTCATCCACGATGATGGCGTCCTTGCCGCCCATCTCGAGCACCGTGCGCTTGATCCAAATTTGGCCGGGCTGAGGCTTGGCCGCCAGTTCGCCGATGCGCAAGCCGATTTCTTTCGAACCAGTGAAGGCGATAAATCGCGTCTTGGGATGCATCACGACCGTATCGCCCATTGCGCCACCGGAGCCGGGACAAAATTGCAGGGCATTTTTCGGCAAACCGGATTCGAGGAGGAGTTCCACGAATTTCCACGCGATGGTGGGCGAATCGCTCGATGGCTTGAGCACGACGGTGTTGCCGGTGACCAGTGCGGCGCTGGTCATGCCGCCCATGATGGCTGCGGCGAAGTTCCACGGCGGAATCACGGCGCCGACGCCGAGCGGGATGTACACGAGCTGGTTTTTCTCACCCTTGATGGGCGTGACCGGCTGCGGCCCGGAGAGGCGCAGCGCTTCGCGGCCGTAGAACTCGCAAAAGTCAATCAGCTCGGCGATGTCGGCGTCGGCCTCGGGCCACGTCTTGCCCGTTTCATAGCAGAGCCACGAGGACATCTCAAACTTGCGCTTGCGGATCAGATCGGCGGTGCGGAAAACGATTTCGGCGCGTTCCTCGACGGGCACTTTCTTCCAGGACGCGAAAGCGCGGTCAGCTTCCTCAACGGCGCGCTTGGCAAGTTCCGAGCTGGCCTTGCTGAAAATGCCGACCACCTGCTCAGGCCGTGAAGGATTGATCGAGCGGAATTTGTCTTCGGTGGTGATCTTTTCTCCGCCGATCAACAGAGAATACTCGCGACCCAGCTCACCCGCCACCTGCTTGAGCGCGGCTTCCATAGCAGCGCGATTCTCGGGCTTCGAGAAATCCGTCAGCGCCTCGTTGGTGAATTCTCCGCGGCGGAGCGTCGGTTCAGCGGTGGCCATGGGAATCGTCCTCCTTGGGACGCGAGTGAAAAGAATAACGCAGACAGTTCATTGTACTTTGCCGAGGGGGAGCGGACAAGACGGAGTGCTTAGGGAAACAAAAAAACCTCGCCGGTCCCGATTGCGACCGGCGAGGGCTCTCAAACCAATTGTACTGCGGGAGACTACTGCTTTTTCGCAGGTGCCTTTGCCGCGGCAGACTTGGCCATCATCGGCTTTGGATTCCAGAAGCTGGGAGCGGCCGCAGCGGTCTCCGCGGGCGGACTGCTCAGTTCCGGGAGCACCTGGTTGATCGAGACTTCCGTGGTGGTGACGACCTCGGAGACAACCTTCAGATAGTTCGTGTAGGCGTCATCGCCCATCATCTCCTGGAGACTCGCCCCGCCGTCAAATCCCGCCATCGAACTGCGGAGCTGGCTGATGTAGTAGATTGTGCCGCGGTCCCCCGCAACCGACTGGGAAACAAAACTGACGGCCTTTGGATTGTTTTTCTCCACGGCGGTCTTGATAGCTTTGAGCTGTTCCTCGAATCGCGGGCCCTGGCCGGGACGCACGTACACCCTGATCATACGAATCCAGCGGGTCTCGCCCACCAGTTTGGCCTGTCCGGCCGCGTCAGCGGGTGCATTGGTGCTCAAGTCCCAGCGCCGCCGACGGACGGTTGAATGCGAGCTGACCACGCAGTTGCCGAATTCCTGGAAGAGCTTTTGCATTCCCTCCTGACCGTACGATTTCACCATCGCGGCCGCGAAGGCGCCCTGCGCCGTTTCGATGTCGGCATAACTCTGACGCGTGCTGACGAAGAGAATGGTGTTGCCCTCGCCGTAGACGGTTTCAAACGCGACCCAACTGTCACCTTTATTCTGCCGGTTGGCCGCGGCGATTTTTTTGGTGACAGCATCAAATTGCGCCCGCTTGTCGGGCTTTACTTGCACAGTGTACGTGTCCAGATAGCCGTCTTGCGCCTGCGCCGCTACACAACAGCCCAGAAACAAAACGAGCGCGAAAACCCACATGCTACGGCGAACCATGTTTCCTCCTTGAAATTCGGATGGCGGATGGAACCAGCCTGTTCGCGAGAACATATGCCATGCCGCTGGGCATGTCAAGCTTGGAGGGCATTGCCGCCGGGACGCGGCTGCGTTAGTCTCGGCTGCCGCGGGAGTCGGGAGCGAAGATGGCGAAGAATTGGGATGCAGTAATTGTCGGAGGCGGGCACAACGGCCTGGTCACAGCGGCGTATCTCGCGCGCGCCGGGCGCAAGGTCCTGGTGCTGGAGCGGCGGCACCTGCTGGGCGGCGCGAGCGTCACCGAAGAGCTCTGGCCCGGATACAAGATTTCGACGGCGGCGTACCTGTGTTCGTTGATGCAGGAGCGGATTATCCGCGAGCTGGACTTGCCGCGCTATGGTTATCACGTTTACGCCAAGGACCCCGCCTTTTTCACGCCTTTCCCTGACGGCACGCACCTCACCATGTGGCAGGACCAGAAAAAAACCTGCGAAGAGATCGCTAAGTTTTCCCGCAAGGATGCGGAAGTGTATCCGAAGTACGAGGAGTTCGTGGAGCGGCTGGCCCAATTCGCAGAGCGGATGCTGCTGACCACGCCGCCGAATTTCACGCGCACGGGAATAGGCGACCTCGCGGGGCTCGGCAAGCTCGGCTGGGATTTGCTCCACATGCCCGACGACGAGCGCGTGGGTCACGTGAAAATCTTCACGCAATCGGTGGCGGAGTTCCTCGAGCCGTGGTTTGAGTCCGAGCAACTAAAGGTGACCCTGGCGACCGACGGAGTGATCGGCACCAACGGCGGGCCGCGCTCGCCGGGCACCGCGTACGTCCTGCTGCACCATGTGATGGGAAAAGTGGATGGCCACCGCGGATTGTGGGGATTCGTGCGCGGAGGAATGGGCGCGGTTTCGGAAGCGATTGCCGGCGCGGCGCGCGCTGCGGGCGTGACGATTCGTACTTCCGCGCCGGTAGAGCGCGTGTTGATGAAAGGCCGGCGCGCCGCGGGCGTGGTTCTCGCAGGTGGAGAAGAAATCCTCGCGCGCGCGGTGATTTCGAACGCCGATCCGAAACGCACGTTCCTCGGGTTAGTGGGCGAAGCGAATCTCGAGCCGGAATTCGCGCAATCGGTGCGGCAGATCGCCATGAAGGGTTGCTCGATGAAGATAAACCTGGCGCTCGATGGCCTGCCAAACTTCCGCGCGCTGCCGGGAAGCAGTTTGATGCCTCATCACAAGACCACCATGCACATTTGCCCGAGCATGGACTATGTGGAACATGCCTGGGACGACGCGAAGTACGGGCGGCCCTCGGAGCGTCCGCTGATCGAGATGACCATCCCCACGACGTACGACGACTCGCTCGCGCCACCCGGCAAACACGTGATGGGAATTTTCCTGCAATACGCGCCTTACGATTTGCGCGGGGCAGGCTGGAAAGATGTGAAAGAGAAGTACGCCGACCACGTAATGGACCTAATCGAAGAGTACGCGCCCGGATTCAAGAACATGGTGCGCGAACGGCAGGTGCTATCTCCGCTGGACCTCGAAGAGATTTACGGATTAACCGGCGGCAATATTTTTCACGGCGAGATGAGTTTGGGGCAGCTCTTTTTCATGCGCCCGGTGCCTGGTTGGGCGCGCTATCGCACGCCGGTGCCTGGGCTCTACCTCTGCGGCTCGGGGACGCACCCGGGAGGAGGCGTGATGGGCGCGCCGGGCTACAACGCCGCGCGTGAGATCCTGCGCGATCTCCACTGACCATCGTCGCAATCGTCAGTGTTTAGCCGTCACTTATCCGTTTTCGGTCCTGCATTCCGATCACCGTAACCGTGCTTAGCTCCGCACTTCGTGCACATGATCGGCGGCTCGGTGTTGTCCACCACGTGCTGCACCGGCTTTACGGTCTTTAAGTAGGCGTAGATCGCTTTCAGGTCCGTGTCCGTCATATGGCGGAAATAGGACCACGGCATGATCACATTCAATTTTCGCGCCCGAACAGCGCCCGTGCGCAGCGTTCGGATGAACAAGGCTTCGTCGTAGTACGAGATGCCGGAAGCAGAGGGCGTGATATTTGCGCTTGCCGCCGAACCCCATGGACCGGTCAGAACGAACCCGCCGGCGAAATCCATGCCCGGAAGAGGCACGTTCTGCTGGTTCACGGGTGTGTGGCAGGCATGGCAATCGGCAAGAGTGACGAGGTACTCGCCTCGCTTGATGGGGTTTTTTAGATCGGGCGGAGAAACCGGGCCTGTGAGAGGCATGAGCGGTGGAATCGCCGCCTGGAATGCCGACGGAATCACATTCTTCGGCACGTCATTGTGCACGGCTGGAATTGTGCGGAGATAGACGACGATTGATTCCACATCTTCGTCGGACATTTTGCGGAAATTCATGTATGGCATGAGCGGAAAGAGCCGATGGCCATCACGGCTCACCCCCTCACGAATGGCGCGGGCAATTTCCTGATCGGTCCACAAGCCGAGACCCGTTTCCTTGTCCGGAGTAAGGTTTCGCGTGTAAATTGGGAAGGGAAAATCTGCCTCAGGAAATTTCTGGCCGGCCAGAAACTTTCCCGGTTTCGTCAGAGCCGGCCGAAGTTTCCAATTCACTTCCGAATGGCAGTCGTCGCAGTGGGCGACGCTGTTGACCAAATAGTGTCCGCGGGCTACGCGCGCGGGCGTCGCCGGGAACTTGCCGCCGGCGGTCGCAGCCGGTACTTTTTGTGCAGGCTTGGTTTGTTGCCGGAGGCGCGGCGCCGCGCCGAGCATTAACACTGCCGTCAAAAGCAGCGATACAAAACACACAACTCGGCAACGGCGAACCATCATCCATCCTCCTCAGTTGGCTGCTGGTCTTACGTTCTACTCGTTGGCAGACTTTGAATTGGCGGATGAGAATTGTCAAGAGGCGAATAGACGGGAACCCTCGCAAATCCTGATGCCAGTCAGCCGCCTCAATCGTAAGCGGCACTTGTGATAAGCTCGGCCCGTCAGAGTGAAGCGAATCCCTCTGCGTGAGGCGAGATCCCCGATGCGAAAATCTTCAATGGTGTGGCGTACTGTCCGATTTAGTCTTATTGCCGTCGTCGCGCTCCTGGCGTTGGGTTCGCTGCCCGTGCGCGCCCAGCAGCCCGTCCGTGTGACCGTAGATCTGCGCGAGGCGCCGCGGCATATTTTTCACGCCTCACTGACGTTCCCAGTCAAGCCCGGGCCGTTGACCCTCCTCTATCCCCAGTGGATTCCCGGTGAGCACGGGCCGACCGGGCCCATCGGTAATCTGGCCGGACTGAAATTTACGGCCGGGGGGAAGTCGCTGGCCTGGCGGCGGGACGACCTGGATATGTACGCGTTCCATATGGATGTGCCGGCGGGCGCGGACACGCTGGAAGCCTCGCTCGATTATCTCTCGCCGGGCGAGGGCGGGCAGTTCTCCGATAGCCCCGCGGCCACGGCCAAACTTGCGGTGCTGGAGTGGAGTCTGATGTTGCTCTATCCGCAGGGCGCGCGCAGCGACGACATCACCTATTCTGCGGGCTTGCGTCTGCCGGCTGGTTGGCAATATGCCACGGCGCTTTCGGCGGCGGGGGATTCCGGCGGCGAAATCCGCTTCCAACCAGTTTCGCTCACCACGCTGGTGGACTCACCGATCCTTGCGGGCGAATACCTGAAAAAGATTCCGCTGCCGCAAGCCGACGGGGCCCCGCACAGCCTCGATGTCGCCAGTGACACTCCCGGCGCATTGGAAACGACCTCGGAACAGACGCAGCATTTCCGGCAGCTCGTGACGGAAGCGCAGGCGCTCTTCGGCGCGCACCATTACCGTCATTACGATTTTCTGTTGACTCTGAGCGATCATGTCTCCGGATTTGGTCTCGAACACCACGAATCGAGCGACGACCGCGCCGCCGAGCGGATATTTTCCGATCCGGACCTGTTCAATCTCTTCGCCGATTTGCTGCCGCACGAATTTGTCCATTCGTGGAACGGCAAGTTTCGCCGGCCCGCGGGGCTGGCGACGCCGGATTTCCACCAGCCCATGCGCGGCGAACTGCTGTGGGTCTACGAGGGACTTACGCAGTATCTCGGCGCCGTCCTTGCGGCGCGCAGCGGCCTGCGCGACTTGGACTCGCAACAAGAGTACATCGCCTGGGTGGCCGGTTATCTCGACAACTGGCCCGGACGGACTTGGAGGCCCCTGCAAGACACCGCGGTCGGCGCGCAATTCCTTTACAACGTGCCGGGAAAGGCGTGGTCATCGTGGCGGCGCAGCACGGATTTTTACGACGAGAGCCTGCTGATCTGGCTTGAAGCGGACACGATTATTCGCCGCGAGAGCCAGGGGCGGCACACGCTCGATGATTTCTGCCACCTTTTTCACGGAGCGCCGAGCGGCGCGCCGATGGTGAAGCCGTACACATTCGAGGACGTCGTTGCCGCGATGAACCAGGTGGTGCCGTACGACTGGCGCAGCTTCTTCCGCACGCGGCTGGATTCAACGGGACCACATGCACCGCTCGGCGGGATCGAGGGTAGCGGCTGGCGGCTGGTTTACACCGACAAGGTGAACAGTTACTTGAGGTCCAGCGAAGTGGCAGATGGAATTGTGGACCTGCGATTCTCCCTGGGACTGGTGTTGCATCATGCCGACGGTGAAAAAACGAATGGCCTCGTGCTCGACGTCATTCCCGGCTCACCCGCGGCGCTGGCCGGTATCGGACCAGACATGAAACTTGCCGCGGTGAACGGCAAGAACTGGACTCCGGAGCTGCTGCGAGAGACGATTACCGCAGCGAAGGGAAATTCGCAGACGATCGACCTTTTGGTGAAAAATGCGGGCTTCTTCCAGACCTACAAATTAAACTACCACGACGGCGAGCGCTATCCCCATCTGGAGCGAGATTCGACGCGCACTGATCTTCTCACCAAGATTCTGAGCTCGCGCGCTGCAGATAAGGCGAAGTGATTTTCACCGGCGATTGCCGGGCAAATTCCAAAGGAGCGAGGGATGTCGACCAGAAATGAAATGCGTAAGACGCGACGCAGCGTGCAAGACGTGATGGTCGCGCGCGCGGTGGTCGTCGCGCTGGGAGCTATCCTGCTGACCGCGGCGTGGGCCGCGCCCCAGACGAAAGATGCGGCGCTGAAGCCGCCGCCCGCCACGCGCACTGACAATGTGAAAGAAATGCTGCACGGCGTCGAGGTCGTGGACCCGTACCGCTGGCTCGAAGACCAGAACGCCCCGGAAACTCGGGCGTGGATTGACGCGCAAAATGCGTATACCCGATCAATGCTCGATCCCCGGCCGGGGCGCGACACACTGCGCGAACGCGCCACTGCCCTGCTCAAGATTGATACCGTGGGCAGTCCGACGGAACGCAACGGCCGGTATTTCTTCTCGAAGCGGCGCGCGGACCAAGACCAGGCCGTGCTCTTTCTGCGGAAGGGTTTTCGAGGGACGGATGAAGCCCTGATCGATCCGAACGCCATGAGCGCTGACCATTCGGTGACGGTGGGCATGGTCGACGTTTCAGAAGACGGCACGGTGCTGGGCTATTCGGTGCGCCAAGGAGGCGCGGACGAGTTTGCGCCTCGCCTCTTCGACGTGGATGCGCGGAAGGACCTGCCCGACCAGTTCCCGAAGGGCCGCTACTACGGCTTTTCGATGATGCCGGACAAATCCGGGATCTACTACACGCTGGGCACCGCGCAAGGCCCGCGCGTCTATTGGCACAAGATGGGCGCTGCTGGGGCGTCCGACACCGAGGTTTTCGGTAAGGGCTACGGCCCCGAAATCATCATCGGGAGCGACATTTCGGAGAACGGGCGTTACCTCCTGCTGCATATCGTTCACGGCTCGGCCGCGGATCAAACCGAAATCTTCGTGCAGGACATCGCGGCCAAAGGGCCGATCACCGCGATCATAGATGGCATCCCCGCGCGATTCATCGGCGGATTTGCAGGCGATACGCTTGTTGTGCAGACGAACTGGAAAGCGCCGAAGGGGCGCATGCTCACCCTGGACATCAAGAATCCCTCACAGGATCACTGGCGCGAAGTGGTGTCGGAGAGCGACGCGGTGATCGAGGGGAATTCCGTGGTCGGCGGCAAACTCGGGGTCTACTACACGAAGAACGCCAGCTCGGTCGTGAAGCTCTTCGATTTGGATGGAAAGCTCGTGCGCGAGGTGCCGCTGCCGGCCATCGGGTCGGTGAGCGGCTTCAGTGGGCGCTGGGCAAGCAATGAAGCATTTTACAGCTTCACGTCATTTCACATCCCCACGACGATTTATCGCTATGATCTGGCGAGCGGCACACAGGAAATCTGGTCGAAGTTGTCCGTGCCAATCGATATGGCAAAGTTCGAAGTGAAGCAGGTCTGGTACACCTCGAAAGACGGAACAAGAGTGCCGATGTTTCTCGTTTACGCCAAAGGACTCAAACTCGACGGCTCGAACCCGACTCTGCTGACGGGTTACGGCGGATTCAACGCGAGTGAGACTCCTTTCTATTCTTCGACTGCCGCGCTGTGGATCACCGGCGGAGGAGTCTACGCCGTGGCCAACCTGCGCGGCGGCGGCGAGTTCGGTGAGGAGTGGCACAAGGCCGGGATGCTGGAGAAAAAGCAAAACGTATTCGACGACTTCATCGCCGCCTCTGAATGGCTGATCAAGAACCGATACACCCGGCCTTCGCGGCTCGCTATCATCGGCGGAAGCAATGGCGGGCTGCTGGTCGGCGCGGCCGTGACGCAACGGCCGGACCTCTACGGCGCTGTAGTCTGCCTCTTCCCGCTGCTCGACATGCTGCGTTACCAAAATTTTCTGGTGGCGCGCTTCTGGGTGCCGGAATACGGTTCCTCAGAAAAAGCCGACCAGTTCAAGTATCTCTACGCCTACTCGCCCTATCACCAGTTGAAGCCAGGCGCTAAATATCCCGGCGTGCTGTTCGTCACCGGAGATTCGGACACGCGCGTAGCGCCGCTACACGCCAGGAAAATGGCCGCGCGCATGCAAGCAGCCAACGGCTCAGGCAAACCGGTGTTGCTACTCTACGATACGAAGGCCGGCCATTCCGGTGGCACGCCGGTGAGCAAGCAAATCGACAACCTGGTGGATTATTTCAGCTTCATCAACTGGCAGCTTGGCGTGTCGCAAGGCGCGTCGGGAACAAAGTAGCCGCTGGCGATGGCCTTGCTCTTAGCGCTATCCCGCAAAGGCAAACCGGAGGCGCATTCCGAGCCGTTCCAGGCAAGTAATCCTTGACGGCCTGCAATCGCCAACGTATGCTCCGCGCAATTTCCCGGTACCCGTCACTTTCTCGATCTTGAGAGTCAGTCACCAAACGCAAAGGAGGACTGTCAATGGCTAAGAGCTATGCGACCGTCGTCGGCCCCGTACTTCTTCTCGTCGGGATTTTGGGCTTCGTGCCAAGCATGGACGGAATGATGGGCTTGCATTTTAATGCCATCCACAACCTGATCCACCTGTTGAGCGGAGCTATCGGACTCTGGGCTGGACTTGCCGGAGGCGGCAAGAACGCCAAGACGTTCGCGCAGGTGTTCGGCGTGATCTACACGCTTGTGGCCATCCTCGGCTTCCTCAATGTCGCGTTTGTAGTGAATTTGTTGATGTTGGTTCCAGCCTATAACTTCATTCACCTAGCCGTGGGACTGTTGGGCTTGCTTGCAGGGTTCACGGGCAGCAAGGCAGCAACGGCATAGGCGATCCGTTCTCACCCCACACCTCGCGGGTAATTTACGCGGGAGGGGTGTTTCCGGTGAGAGACGTAATGGCGCGACTCCGGTAGAATCCCCGCACCGACGGTGGACTCCGAACCACAGGTCTCACTCGTACGCGCAATGGGCCGCTGGACTTTGCTGGCCCTGCTTATCAATTCCATCGTTGGCAGCGGCATTTTTGGGCTGCCTTCGGTCGTGGCGGGACTCCTGGGACCCGCGAGCCCGCTCGGCTATCTGGCGGGCGCCGCGCTGATGGGAGTGATTATCGCGTGCTTCGCGGAAGTAGCCTCGCAATTTCGCGAAGCTGGGGGGATGTACCTCTACACGCGCGCTGCGTTCGGCCCACTCATCGGAATCGAAGTTGGGTGGCTCACATTCATGATGCGGCTCACGGCGGCTGCGGGCGGGGCAAATCTGTTTGTCACCTACCTCGCGGAACTCTGGCCGCGCGCCACTGATCCCTTTCCGCGCGCGGCGGTTCTGACGCTTCTCGTCGGAGTGCAAGCCGTGGTGAACTACTTCGGCGTGGGCGCTGGTGCGCGCATGAGCAATTTCTTCACGGTGGCCAAGCTCTTCCCGCTCTTTCTGTTTGTCGGCGCTGGACTCCTCTATGTATTCGCGGGTCATCACACGGCCGCCGCGGCCGTACCTGCCCTGGCCGCGGTTCACCCGAGCCTGAAAGATTGGTTTGCGGCCACTCTGCTCGTGGTCTTCGCCTACGGCGGATGGGAATCCGGCCTGATGCCGCTGGGCGAAGCGAAGAATCCGCGACGGGATGCGCCGTTCGCCCTGGCGCTCGCGCTCGTTACGGTGGCGGTTCTCTACACACTTCTCCAGGTGGTGGTCATCCGTGTGCTGCCCGATCCCGCGGCGAGCAGCCGCCCGATTGCCGCGGCGGCGCATGTCTTCCTGGGCGCAGCGGGAGCAAGAATCATCGCCGCCGTGGCTCTCGTGTCACTCTACGGCTATTCCAGCGCGATGATGCTAAACACGCCGCGGCTGACTTACGCGCTGGCCGAGCGCGGCGACTTCCCTTCCGCCTTCGCGGCGATCCATCGTAAATACCACACGCCGCACATCTCGATCACGGTCTATGCCGTGCTGCTTTGGTGCCTGGCGATGGGCGGAGCGTTTCGCTGGAATATCGCGCTCTCCGCAGTGGCTCGGCTTTTCGGCTACGGCCTGGTTTGCGCGGCCCTGCCCGTCCTGCGCAGGAAGCAGCCGAATGCGGCGGCGTTCCGCCTTCCGGGAGGGCCGCTATTCGCCGTGCTGGGCGCGCTCTTCACCGTAATCCTCGTCACGCAGATGAGCCGCACGGAACTCTACGTGGTGCTGGCTACGATGGCGCTTGCACTGCTGACCTGGCTCTGGACGCGACGCCGGCCGCCTAATAGTGCGTTGACTCCGAGCTAGCCCCGGCCTTGCCGGCGAAATAGCGGTAGAGGAAAACGAAGTAACCACTGGCCAACGCGAGGGTGAGGGAGGAATCGTGACGAAGCAGAGATCGAGCGAACCCTGGATGGCGGCCGATGAGTACGGACGTTCCCTCCCCTACTTCACCGTCAACCTGATCGTGAAGGAGCTGCCGCGCTCGGTCGCGTTTTACCGGGATGTGCTGGGCGCGACGGTTGAATACGAAGATCCCGATTTTGCCGCGCTGGAACTCGAAACGCTATCCTTCATGCTTCACGCCGAGCACGCCTACGACCATCATCCCATCTACGAGCGGCTACGCAGCACAGCCGAGCGCGGCACGGGTGCAGAGCTGCGCGTGCTGGGTATCAGCCCCGATGCCATCGAAGCTCGAGCCCGCGCGCGCGGCGCGAAAATCGTGCAGACGGCCACGGACAAGCCGCACGGCTGGCGCGAGATAATGGTCGCCGATCCCGATGGCTACGTCTGGGCCGTGGGAGTGCCAATCCCCAGGCTCAGTTAGGCTGCGGCTGTTTGTCGTCAGCCTTCTCGCCTTGCTTCGCGTCGCCGGACTTCGGCTCGTCGAGTGTGGCCAGAAACATTTTCCAATCGAGCCACCCCGGTTTGCCCATGATCCATTTCTCAAACCAGTTGAACTCCGCGACCATTTTCACCATCTGGTAGCGCGGCTCGTTAATGCCGTGCGGCATCCCGGGATAGACGATGTATTCCACCGGCACGCCCAGCTTCTTCAGCGCCATGAACAATTCGTCGCTCTGCGGCTTGGGCACGCGCTGGTCTGCATCGCCGACGTGAATCAGCGTGGGGGTTTTCGCGTTGCTGATGTAGCGCAGCACCGATTCCGAAATGTAGTGGTCCCAGTTCTCCCACGGCTTGCCCTTGAAATAGAACTCGCGCGAGGCCTGCGTGTCGGTCTGCGCGTACATCGAAATCCAATCCACCGCGCCCGCGCCGGTCGAAATCGCCTTGAAGCGGTCTGTGTGCGTCAGTGTCCAGTCCGACCAGTGTCCGCCTGCGCTCCAGCCCATCATGCCGAGCTTCGCTGGTTCGGCGACGCCGCTCGCAATTAAGGAGTCCACGCCGCTCATGATGTCGTCGAAGCCCAGGCGGAAATAGTCGCCGGCAATCTGCGTGCGGAATTTGTCGCCGTAGTTGACCGAGCCGCGATAGTTCGGCTGGAACACGGCGTACCCGTGTCCGGCGTAAACATTCACGTAAGTCCCGAAGCCGCCCGAGAAGGTGTTCTCGTAGACTCCCGCCGGCCCTCCGTGAAGCTGCACGATCAGCGGATACTTCTTCCCTTTCTGGTAGCCCACGGGATAGGCGAGGATGCCTTCGACGGTCTGGCCGTCACTGCTCTTCCAGCGAACCGCCTCATACGTTGCGAGCTGGAACTGCGCGACCTGAGGATTCGCGCGCGAGACCCGCACCCAGCTCGACCGCTGCCCGATCGTTTCCGGCCGCGCGATGTAATAGTCCGCGGGATTCGCGGGATCGGTGAACGAAATCAGGAACAGCCCCGTCTCATCATCGTAGCCGGGCCCGGCGATCACCCCGCGTTCGTGCGTCAATTGGGTGAGCTTTCCATCAGCTAGGGAAACAGCGAAGGCATGTTGGTCCACGCCGATTCCATCGACGAAATAGATCGTCTTTGAATCCGTGCTCCACGCAGGATTTTCCACATTGTGATCCCAGTCGCCCAGCAACTTGCGCAGTGTGCCGCCAGTAGTAGGGGCGATGTAAATCTTGCTGTTGTGCTCGAACTGGAAATCGTTCGGCGCGGTGAACATCAGCCACTTGCCATCCGGCGAAAAATGCAGCGCGCCTTCCTGGACCTTGTTGTTGGTCAGCCGCGTCGCTTGTCCGCTGGCCAGGTCCATGGTGTAAACCTCGGAGTCCACTTGGTCTAGCGTGTTGGCGTGGCGATCGTTCGAAACGCTGCGGAACGCCAGGTGCGCGGAGTCCGGAGCAATCGTAAGTTGCGAGACGCTGTACACGTCACCCGATGTCCAGCGTTTCTCGGCATGGTCCGCAATTCCGATCGACCACAGGTGCACGGGCGCGCGTTCGGGGTCCATGATGCGCACATCGAATTTTTTCTCGCGCCGCGGCTGGTCGTCTTTGTCCACGCTGTCCGCGGCGAGGAAGAAGATGCGCGTGCTGTCCGGGCTCCACTCCCAGGTCCTTGCCGGCGGAGCCGCAGTCGTGACGGAAGTGGCATGCTTGGTCAACTGCATCGGCGCGGCTTCGCTATCCATCGCGGCGATCCAGATTTGCCGGTCCTCTGGCTTTCCCGCGGAAAACGCCACCCACTTGCCGTCGCGGCTGAAGGCATACGCATTCACGCCGTCCTTGGCGTCGCTCACCTTGCGCGGCTCGCCACCATCCATGCGCATCAGGTAAAGCTGGTTCACGCCGGTCGCGCCATCGCGGTCGGAAAGGAATCCGAAGGTCCGCGAGTCTCGCGCCCACTGCGGCTGGGTCTCGTTCTTTTCGCGCGTGAACGTCATCTGCCGTGCCGCCCCTGCGGCATCAGTCCCCGCCACGAACACATCTGTGAAGTTCTTCCCCACTTTCCACTGCGGGATCGAAACCGTGTAAAGCGCATACTTCCCGTCCGGCGAAATGGTCCCCGCGCCGATCGTACGCATCTCCATGACGTCCATGAACGTCATGGCGCGCTTCTCCTGAGCACGTGCCGGCCTCCCGGCCAACAGCGCGGCCGCAGCGAGCACCGCCCAGAGAACGGCGATGTTTCTCCGACCTTTCACTCCATTGATCATAGTGCTCCGCCTCCTCCCACCACCTTCGGAATAATGGGCCGAGTGTAATCGCTGGCGTCGTTCTCCGCAACGCGGACGGGCGGAAGTTGACCGAACATGCCTTGGAAAGCGACGCGGAAAGTGTGATGATACGAGGCTACTTCGTTCTCGAGCTTGCCCGGCCCGAGAATCCCATCGGGAGAGAAAAATGATCCGGAGAAAAAAGCACCTAGTTGCGCTCTGCGCATTCGCACTCGCACTGGCCGCGCCGCTGGCGTCTGCCCAGACCCCTTCCAAACATGTGATGACATTCGACGACTTGATTGGCCTGCATCGCGTCAGCGAGGCGCAGGTTTCGCCGGACGGAGAATGGGTCGCCTACCGCGACTCCACGCCGGACAAGGCAGCGAATCGTGCGGTGAACAATCTCTGGATCGCGCCGACGTCAGGCGGCGAGCCTCGGCAACTGACCCGCAGCGGGCGCGACACTCGTCCGCAGTGGTCGCCGGATGGAAAGACAATTGCGTTCCTCTCCAGCCGCGATGGGGAGACGCAAATCTACGTGATCGGCCTCGATGGCGGCGAAGCGGTCAAGCTGACAAGCGTCTCGACCGGCGTGGACAATCAGAGGTGGTCGCCGGATGGAAAGACGATCGCCTTCACTTCCGAGGTCCATCCTGATTGCAAGGATGAAGCGTGCAACAAAAAGCGCGACGCCGACGCTGAAGCCAGCAAAGTAAAGGTGCATATCGCTGATCATCTGCTCTATCGCCATTGGAACCGCTGGCGTGATGCCAAGCGCAGCCACCTCTTCGTGATTTCGATTGACGGCGGAGGAACTTCGCCGTTGCATGCCGGCACGCCGCGGGATCTGACGCCGGGCGCCGACTACGACGTGCCGCCCGATCAGCGCGGCGACGCGGGAGATATCGATTTCTCGCCGGACAGCAAGGAGCTTTGCTTCACTGCCGTGACCGACAAGATGGAAGCGATCAGCACGAATGGCGATCTCTTCACTGTAGCAGTCGCGGGCGGAGAGCCGAAACGCATCACCACCAATCAGGGCTTCGACGGCCAGCCCGCTTATTCCCCTGACGGGCGCTCGATGGCCTATCGCGCGCAGATGACACCCGGCTATGAGTCCGACCGCTGGCAACTGATCATTTACGACCGGGCCACGGGCCAGCGCCTCAACCTGACCGAAAAGTTCGACCGGAGCGTTGAGAATCCGATCTGGTCTCCGGACAGCCGGACTATCTATTTCCACGCCGAGAGCCAGACGAAATCGCCCATCTACGCCATTGCCGCCGGAGCCGGCAGCGAGCCTCGCATCATCACTCCCGACGGATTCAACTCGGATGTCACCCTCAGTGCCGATGGCCAGACTCTTGTCTTCACGCGCTCGAGCATGACCATGCCCGCCGAGATTTTCCGGGCGGCTCCGGACGGCGGCGCGGTCCATCAGATCACGCATCACAACGCGGAGAAGTTGGCGGGGATTGAATTGTCTGCGCCGGAGTCGTTCTGGTTTGCGGGAGCCGCAGGTACACAAGTCCAGGCGATGATCCTGCGACCACCTCATTTCGACGCTTCCAAGAAATATCCCCTGCTCGTCGTGCTGCACGGCGGCCCGCAGACGATGTTTGCCGATTCCTGGGGTTACCGGTGGAATCCGCAGGTCTTTTCCGGAGCCGGGTACGTAGCGCTGATGATCAACCGCCGGGGCTCCACCGGCTTCGGCCAGAAGTTCACCGACGAAATCACAGACGACTGGGGCGGCAAGGCCTACGAAGACGTGATGAAGGGCGTGGATGCCGCGCTGGCGAAGTATTCGTTCATTGACGGCAATCGGATGGCTGCGGCGGGCGGCTCGTACGGCGGCTACATGGCCGACTGGATCGCGACGCACACCGGCCGCTTCAAGGCCATCATCAGCCACGCCGGCGTCTACAACAAGGTATCCATGTACGCCACGGAGGAGCTGTGGTTTGAAGAGCACGACATGCAAGGGACGCCGTGGTCGAATCCAGAGGGCTATCGGAAGTGGGCGCCTGTCACGTACGCCGGCGAGCTTGGAAAATTCAAGACGCCGACTCTCGTGATTGCCGGCGAGATGGATTACCGCGTGCCCTACACCCAGAGCCTGGAGTTTTTTAGCGCGTTGCAGCGCCAGGGCGTGCCGTCGCGGCTCGTCGTCTTCCCCGACGAAGGTCACTGGATCCTCAAGCCGCAGAACAGCGAGCTCTGGTACAAACTTTTTCTTGAATGGCTGGCAACGTACCTGAAGTAGTTTTCTTGGCCGGGGAAGCCAACGCGCCACTCGTTGGCGGTGATTTCACTTCGCCGCTGGATGTGTTTTTTGAGTTGGGTCGCTGGCAGCGTGTTGATGGGCTGCGATATCAGTTCGCCCGAACCGCGAAACACTCTGCTTTCCCCTGCTGGCGCGCGTTGCTACAATCGCTCCACGGGGCGCCCGTAGCTCAGTCGGATAGAGCGTCTGCCTTCTAAGCAGAGGGTCGGGGGTTCGAATCCCTCCGGGCGCGCCA
>JBGQGH010000036.1:0-25888 GCA_041497315.1 Terriglobia bacterium
CTCGGATGTCCTCGCGGTTACGGGGGCGTCCACGGCGCTTTATCTGTCCGACATTCCCTTCACGACGCCGATCGCCGCCGTCCGGGTCGGGCTGATCGACTCTCAGTATGTCCTCAACCCCACCTACGAGCAGATGGACCAGAGCCGGCTCGACCTCGTCGTCGTTGGCAGCGCGACCGAAGTGGTCATGGCCGAAGCGGGATCGAGCGAGGTTTCGGAGCGCGAGGTTCTGGAGGCGATCTGGTTCGGCCAGGAACACTGCCGGGCGCTGGTCGCCGTCCAGGAGGATCTGCGGCGCGAACTCGGCAAGCCGAAGCGGACGGCCAAGGTCAAGGAGCTCGACGCGACGCTGCGTCGGGAGATCGAGACCGCCTATGGCGACCGGCTCTACAAGGCGATGAAGATGGCGGTGAAGATCGAGTCGTATCGCGCCATCGCCGCTCTCCAGGATGAGCTCGTCAAGGGACTCCCCGAAGACCAGCCTCTCCGGCGCCAGGAGGCCGCGGCCATCTTTCACGACCTTCACAAGACCATCGCCCGGCGGGAGCTGCTGGTCGAGCGACGAAGGTTCGACGGACGCCGCGCCAACGAGGTCCGCAAAGTCACCTGCGAGGTCGGGGTGCTCCCCCGAACGCACGGTTCGGCCCTGTTCACCCGCGGCGAGACCCAGGCCCTGGTGACCTGCACGCTGGGGACCTCCGAGGACGCCCAGCGTCTCGACTGGCTCGAGGGCGAGTCGGAGAAACGCTTCATGCTGCACTACAACTTCCCCCCCTTCTCCGTCGGAGAAGTCAAGTTCCTGCGCGGCCCCGGTCGCCGCGAGATCGGTCACGGGGCCCTTGCCGAGCGGGCGCTGCTGCCGCTCATGCCCCAGGACGAGGAGTTCCCGTACACGATCCGCCTGGTGTCCGACATCCTGGAGTCGAATGGGTCGTCCTCGATGGCCTCGATCTGCGGTGGCTCGCTCTGCCTGATGGACGCCGGGGTGCCCCTGCGCAGCCCCGTGGCGGGAGCCGCCATGGGCCTGGTCAAAAGCGCCGATACCTATGTCATCCTTACCGACATCGCCGGCGCGGAAGACCACTACGGCGACATGGACTTCAAGGTGGCTGGCACGCGGCAGGGAATTAGCGCGCTGCAGATGGACATCAAGGTGAGCGGCATCAGCATCACCATGATGCGCGAGGCGCTCGGACAAGCCCGCAAGGCGCGGCTCGAGATCCTCGACGTCATGGACGCGACGCTCTCGAAGGCCAGGGAGAAGATGTCGGACTACGCTCCGCGGCTTTTCCTGCTCAGCATTCCCACGGACAAGATCCGCGACCTCATCGGGCCGGGCGGGAAGAAGATTCGCTCGATCATCGAGGCCACGGGCGTCAAAATCGACGTCATGGACGACGGCAAGGTACACGTTTTTGCCAACGACGGCACATCCGCCGACGCCGCGCTGCAAATGATCCGCGACGTCACGGCCTCGGCCGAAATCGGCAAGACGTATCTCGGCAAAGTGGTCCGCCTGGCGGAATTCGGCGCCTTCGTCGAGCTCTTCCCCGGGACGGACGGCCTGCTGCACGTCAGCGAAATCGCCGAACATCGCGTCAAGGACGTTCGTGACGAGCTGAAGCTGGGCGATCAGGTTTTGGTGAAGGTGCTTTCGATCGAGGGGAACAAAGTCCGCCTCTCGCGCAAGGCGCTCCTCCGCGAAGCGCGCGAAAAGCAGAAGCGCGAAGCGAGCGGCGGCACTCCTGAAGCACCCGCGAGCGGCCAAAGCGAGCCTGTCAGAGAATAGCGTTCCCCGGAACGCAAAGAACTAGGGCCCGGCCGGAAAGCAGCCGGGCCTTTTTCTTTCCCACCCGGAGTTCAGGGCCAACAAAAAAGCGGGGAGGCAACATGTGCCTCCCCGCTTCTGCTGCCCTTTCGGGAACCTAGAAGATGAATTTCAAGGCGAACTGAATCACGCGTGGCGCGTCGCCCACCGGAACGACGTTGGCCTGGCTGGGCACAGTTAACTGCGCGCAGCAGGTTAGTCCAAAGCTTGAGTTCGACGACGTGCTATTGCTCAGGTACGCCGAAGTCGAACCATTCGTCGAGCCCGGCGGATTATCGAAGTTCGGGTGGTTGAAGACGTTGAAAAAGTCCGCCCGGAACTGGAGGTTGATCCGCTCGGTGAGCGTGAACTGCTTCGACACGCCGAAGTCAATGTTGGAGACGCGCGGGCCCTTGAAGATGTTTCGTGCTTGGTTGCCGTTCGAGCCCGGCGCCGGAATGCGGAAGGGCGTCCCGGTGGGGTTGGTCTGCGGCAGGACGTTGATCGGGAACACGGTCGGTCCAGGAGAGCCGATGCCCGGGACATTGAAGAAAAGCCCCGTGGCCGGGATTGCCCCGACGATGTCCGTGCGGGAGACGCGCACGTTGCTGTTCGTAAACTCGCCGCTCGTCACACTGAATCGTTCTCCGCTCATCGCCGTGACGATCCCGGTGACCGACCAGCCGCCGACAACGATATTGCCTATCCGGGAGACGTTGTGTGACCAGCGCTGGCCTCGGCCGAACGGCAAATCCCAAACGAAATTGCCGGTTAACACATGCGTGCGATCGAAGTCAGAGTGCCCGCGATCCACGTTGAAGTTATAGATGTCCGTCGGGTTGCCGGTCGCGTTGCCAATATTGCCGCTCGACGTGGCCCCCACGGGATCTGTAGACATATTGTCAAGGGACTTGCCAAACGTATAGGCCAAGCCGAATGAGAAGTTTCGTTCCTGCCGCCGCAGATACACCTGCAGAGCGTGGTAGAAGGAATCTCCGCCCGATTCAAAATAGAAGATCGAGCTGAATTGAGGATTCGGCCGGAAAAAGTCCTTCCGGTTGGTGAAAGCGGCCATGCTGTCGAAAATGCCGGCGATCCCGTCGCTATCGATAAAGGCCGCGAGCGAGCCCGCTGCGTTGGCCTTCAGGCGGTTTGTCACGCTGCTGTTGCTGAGGTTCGACGCTCCAAGGATCGACTGCAACAAGCCCACCGGCTGGCCGCACGGCGCCGCCGCCGTGGCGCTCCCGCAATTGTTCAAGTTGTCGCGGGCGCGTATGAACGACCCTATGTAATCGTCGTGGTTAATCTTGACCTGGTTCAGATTGTAGGCGCGGAACAGATGTGTGCCCCGCTTGCCGATGTAGCCCACCTGCAGAATGATGTTCTTGCCCAGATCGCGCTGAATATTCAGCGTCCACTCGTGCACGGTGGGGTTCTGCAGGTTTGAGTCAATCGCTCCAGCGACAGGCGCCGAACCGGAGTTTTGCGCCACGAGCGCGGTCGTGGATGCAAAACTCGAAGGCAGTGCGCTCGGAGGCGTCAGCAGCTTGGGGAAGCCTTGGCCGATGCGGAGAGCCAGCTTCGTCGAATCAGCGGTGCTGCTGCAGAATGTGGCCGAAGGCGTTTTGCTTAACCCGCTGGAAGAATCTGTGAGCGTGAACGAGCACTGCGCGCTGCTGCCGGGTACCAAGCCCAATATGGGAACAAGCTGAAACGTGGAGACCGTGTCATATGCCATGCTGTAGCCGGCGCGGATTGCCATCTTGCCATTGCTGAACGGATCCCAGGCTAGGCCCACTCGCGGCAACAGAGCCATCCTGTTTTGGCGGTCCCAGAATGTGGTCTTCTGGACGTAGTTCACCAGGCCTTGCGAGAAGTCAATCGGTTTGTCCGGGCGCAGGATCAGGTTGTTGGCCTCAGTGGCCGGGGGGTTCCACTCATAGCGCGCACCCAGGTTTAAGGTCAAGTTGCGCCGCAATTTCCACTCGTCCTGAGCGTAGAAGTCGTATTGGTGGAGGCGCGCGCCCCGGATATAGAGCCCACTGGGCGTGTAGGCACTTGGGCCACCGGCGAAATAGGCCTGAGCGATACTGCCCGGAAGGCCCAGGGTGTCGCTAATAGCGTTGCGCAGCGTGGTTTGGTCCGATGAGTTGATGGCCAACGAGCCCGACGTCAAGGGAACGTTGAACGGATTGAACGAAGAGCTCACCTGGACCCGGCGCGAGCCGCTGAAAGCGACCGTTGGAGCGTTGTTGACGCCTCCGACGAAGCTGCGCTGGTCGTTGTGTCGGATCATGCGGATGTTGGCGCCCACGCGGAACGAGTGTGAACCCACCGTGTAGCTCATATTATCGATAAGCTGCAGCGTGGTCAGCCAGCGTGAGGTCCCGCTCTGATTAATGTACGGGCTTGAGATGTTGGCCGGAGAGAACGGCGGAATGGTCGTCGGGTCTGTGGGGCTAAACGCAGGGTTCGCGCGGCCAAAGGCGAAGTCGAACTGGAAGCGCGAGTAGCCCGCGGTGAGTTCATTCACCCATCGCGGCGAGAAGACATGCCGGTAGCTCAGCGCCAGGTTCCGGGGCTTGCGCTTCACGTTTCCGGTCGGCGGAAAACCGGGGAAGACGATGGGACGATTGTTCAGCAGGTCGCCCACCTTGCTCTCGCCGTTCGTAAATGTGAACCGGCCAAAGATGCTGTTGTTGTCGTTGATTTGATGATCGAGTCGGAATAGCCAGCGCTGCTCCGGGTAAGAAGCCGGTGGATTCCAAGAGAAGCCCGCTGTGTTCAGGCCGTCACCGGTGGCGCCGAAGTCGTTAGGCGGCGGCTCCGCCTTGATGAAGGGACCCATCACCGAATCGAGACCGATGTGCAGCGGGTCGTTGGCGAAGATGTCGTAGGTCGCAATGCAGTTCGTCGTCACCGCTCCGCTGCAGGACGGGATTCCCGGGAGCAGTTTGCCACCCGAATCGACCAGGGCGCGGTCGTTTCGGGTCTTGCCATTCACAGTGCCCACCACGTAGCGGAAGATCCCCTTGCGCACCTCATCCGTGTAGACCACGGGGGTGCCTCCGAACGCTGTGGCGATCGGTTGGGTGAAGTTCAGTCTGCTCTGTTCCCAACTGAAGAAAAAGAATAGCTTCTTCCTGACGATGGGTCCGCCGACGTCCACGCCGAATTGGTTCAAATGGAAGACCGGCTTGGGCTGGTTTTGCGCATTGGTGAACCAATCCTTGGCGTTCAGAACCGTGTTGCGGAAAACTTCGTAGGCATCTCCATGGAAGTCGTTCGTACCGCTGCGCGTCGCCAGGGCGATGTTGGCGCCGCTGTTGCGGCCGTATTCTGCCGTGGGGCTCTGGGTGACGATGCGGTACTCCTGGATGTTATTGGTGTTCACGCGGAAGACGTTTGACTGAGGGTTCGGAACCGAAGGTTCGTTGATGTCGATGCCGTCGAGGGTCACGTTGAAGGCGCGGTCGCGCGAGCCGTTCACGTGCGTCCCCGAGCCGCGGTTGCCAGTCGAGCGCTGGACCAAACCGGGCTGCAGCGTGATCAGGGTCAAAGGGTTGCCGCCGTTGAGAGGAAGATCGTTGATCTCGCGCCGGCTCACCACGTCGCTGACCATGGCGTTCGTCGTGTTCAGTCGCTCATAGCTGCCCTCCACCTGCACGACTTCCGTCACTGAACCGAGCTGAAGTTTGGCGTCCACGACGACCGGAGCACCTACAGTGAGCACATTGTGTGTGCTGACGAAGGTGCGGAAGCCGTCCTTGGTCACCGTGACGGTGTAAAGACCCGGCACGAGCGAGTTGACTGCATAGTCTCCCGTGGACGTGGTGGTGGTCGGATACTCTACCCCCGTTCCCTCGTTCTTGATTACCAGTTTGGCGCCGGGCACACCTCGGCCGTCCTTGTCCAAGACGGTGCCCGTGACGCTTGAAGTCGACGTCTGGGCGGCGCAAGTGTCCGCTGCGGCCAGCACCAAGACAAACAGAAACACCACCATGCTCAATCTGCCTAGATTGCTCATTTTTTCCCCCCGATACAGGCTAGCGTATAGTGTGCCGAGAGCCCGGCACAAGAGAAGAAACACTAAAGCACCGCTCCCACCCCAATTGCACCCCATCACACGCCCTGTATGGAACGGGGATACCACCCCCCATTAGCTCTGTCAAGCAGAGGATTTGTTTACGCAACCCGCGGATGTGTCGAGTTGGCCGGGCGGCCACCTGGATTCAGTAATTGATCCGGAAGATGCGAACTGACTGCGGGGGGATTTCCGCGCCTAACTTTTTCAGTGACTGGGCAGCAGGGACATCCTCTCCAATGACGAGTTCGCGGATCCGGCGCGGAGTGTCCTCAGAAGGCAACGAGTATTCGACCCGCGCTGGTTGTTGGCCGTGATTGAAGAAGAAAACGAGGGTGCCTCGAGGTCCGCGGAGGAGCTTCAATTCAATGGGTGAGGAAGCTGTTAGTTGAGGGGCGCTTAGTTCGGCCCAACGAGCTAGAATTTCCCCGAGGGGGTTCATGCCAGTGGGCTTGGTCTCGTTGATCTGCCCGGCGAAGGCACCCAGCACGATCGAACTTCCCTTGCCGTACTTGTGCAGGTAAGCCGCCGGGGAGCCGTCCTCGAAGTAGGCCATCGCTTGCGCTTCGGCATCCAGGTTTTCAAACCGCTCTTCAAACGTCGCAGCCGGGAATGGTTGGTCTCCCCAGCGGATGCGGAATTCCGAGCGCGGAGTGACGGACTCTTCGCGCACACCCAAAACCTTGTCCAGGCCGAAACCAGGAATGGTAGGTTGCGCATAGCCGCGCTCGTCCACCCATCCGGCCCTTGCTTCCAGGAAAAGATGGCCGCCTTCACGGACATATCGTTCGAGAAGTGCAGCGAGTGGCTGCGTCAACAAAATGGGGTACGGCACAATCAGCAATTTATAGCCCCGCAGCTTTTCCGCGGTGACGAAGCGCGCGTTCAAGAAGTCGAGCGGCAGATTGCGCTCGAAGAACATCCGGTGATAGCCCGCCGTTGAGTCGCGCATGGCCAGGCGGTTGCTGGCGTTCTGTTCACCGCCGACGAGTGTCGCCAATGGGTTGAAGAGCAATGCGGCCTCCGCACCGGCCGGGTGTGAAGTGAGAATCAGGTCAGCGTTTCGGGCGATGGTTGTTGCCGTCTCTCCCGCCCGGCGACTGCGCGCCGTGAGCGTCCCGTCAAGATTGACCATCCCGTAGCCGCCGGATTCATAACCTGAGCTCATGGGATAGAACGCGTAGTAGCAAATCGCCTTGGCTCCCCGCGCCACCATGCCCCAGGTATACAACGCGAGATCTTCAGGCGTGATTGGCTCCCCAACTACGATACCGCGTACGCCGAATCCAGCCTGTAGTTCCCCCACATAGAACCCCTTGTCGCCGTTCGCAGAGGCGGTGAAGTCCATAGCCAGCGCCCGCCGAGGTAGAGACCAGTGGCCCGAAGGAATCGAGTGTTTGGGATAGAAGCTTGTGCCGTAGTAGGAGACGGCCCGGCTCATCTGCCAGTCATCAGGCGCGCCGTCTCCCGCTGCGGGCGAAGTGAACACCTGGGGCACTGCGGAGTGGCTGGAAGTCACATGGACGGGGTCAACCTGCCGAATAGCCGCATTGCGAGCCTCTAAATCCTCGGCTAGTTTGTTCGTCGTGAAGATCCGCCAATCCATATAGTCGCTGTAGGAAAGAATCGTGCCGAAGCGGGGCGGCTCCACCTCGCGCCAGTCCTGGAAGTGGCGGTACCAGGCGGCGTTGAGTGTCGGCAGCGTGCTGTATTTCTGCTTCAACCATTCTCGGAATCGATTCAGACTATAGGGGCAGTAGCAAAACGATGCATTCGGGATGTAGTTGATCTCCGCCCAGTTGATGACATGCGGCTCGCTCCACAGGTCCCAGCCGTAGAACGCGGCGCTCTTCGTGGCGTGACGGGCCGCTTCCTGGAAAAAACGCAGCATCGCCCGGTGCACGCCCGGATGATCAAAGCAAAAACCTGGCGCGGCTTGGGAAGGGATTGGCTGACCATTTTGAGCCACGAATCGCCCGTCGGGGAATTGCTGGCCCACCCAGTCCGGTGCGGAGTCTGCGTAAACCTGGACGATAACTTTCAGCCCCGCTTCGCCGGCGAGCTCCAACATCAGGTCGAGTTGTTCGAAATGGAATTCACCGGGGCGGGGTTCCGCCGTGGACCACTCTACCCAGGTGCGCACTGTGTTGAAGCCGAGCGACTTGATCTTTTGAAGGTCGTCGCGCCAGACGCGCCGCGAATCTGGTGTGAGGGCCGCCAGCATCGGCGCCCGGGCATGGCCGCCGCCGTACCATACAGCCATCGGAAAGAACGCTGCCGGCTGTTGTTGTGCCCCCACTCGGTGAGCCGGGAGAAGGAGCCAGACTGCAACGATGAGCAGAACCAGGAGCACTGGGAGGAATTTCCGCATCGGATCCCCACATCCCGCTGGGAATGTGAACTTGATTCTAATCTCCTGACTCTGTCAAACCTAATGACGAATGGTCCTGCCAGACTTCCGAGCAAAATGACAACGGCCCTTTCTCTCTTGGGAGAAAGGGCCGTTTCCGTGCTCAGGTCTCGAGCGGACGAACCCTAGAATACGAACCGCGCCGCGAATTGACCCATTCTTGCCCCGGTGGATCGTGCCGAGTTGACGTAGTTCTGAAGATTAATTGTCGCGCCGATACGGCCCAGCGGAGTCGTACTGTTCAACGTGGTCGTCGGAATCCCGAAGGTGGCCCTGTTAAACATGTTGTAGAGCTCCATCCGCAACTCGAGGTTGAACCGCTCTCGGATGTGGAGGTTCTTTGCCAGAGCCGCATCGAAATTCTTCTGGCCCTGCTGGAAGAAGGTGTTTCGCCCCACACTGCCGGCGGGGAAGTTCTGACCCGGTGAGAGGATGAACTGATCACCCGAGGACTGTCCCGCGATGATCGTGTTCTGCGAGGGAAGGAAAGCGCTGCCGGGCAATTGGAATTCAGAGAAGGTGTCCAGGCAGCGTCCCGGCGGAACCAGCGCGGAAGGGCAGGTTCCGCTGGCTCGCCCTGCGTCCACTGAGCGATACAAGTACGACGGATTTGAGATGAGCGGACGATCGCCACCCACGCCGTCTACGTTGACGTCATACCCCGCTAGGACAGTAAAGGGAAGGCCGGAAGCAAGGGTGGTCACGCCACTGATGGTCCACCCGCCGGCCAGACGGCCGATCACACCCTCTTGGTTTTTCTTCCACGGGAGTGTGTAGGAGTAAGCGAGAACCAGACGGTGTCCCTGGTTGAAGCTGGAGAGCCCGCGCAATGATCTCTGCGGATTAACTGCCCCGACCGGTGCATTCACATCCGTCCCGGTAAACGTGGCCTCCGAGCCGGTGTCCATGGTCTTGCTCCAGACCCACCAGCCAGAGAAGGTAAAGCCCTTGCTCGTGGCCTTGGTCACCTTCAACACCATTGCGTTGTAGTACGTGAAAGCGAAGTTGCTCAGATTGATGTTGCGCCCGTTGGTTGGGTCTGGTCGCCGGTCGGCGGTGCGAGTCGTGTTGGCCGAGACATACCCGTGTGGCACTCCGCTGACAATCACGATGCCCTTCTGCGCCAGGGTCGCCGTCGGGCTCGTCAACGAGGTGAATGACTTTAGTGCCCCGCTCGTACCGGGAACCAACTGTCCCGAAGTGTTTAAGGTCTGGCAAATGGGATCGCTGAAGTCTTGGCAGAAACGGTCGAACACGATGGGTTGGAAATTTCCGCCCCCCACATCGACGGTCGCTAACGGTGAAGTAATCGGAAACTGCGCGTCGTTGATCCCGCTGAAGAAGGGTAAACCGATGCCTCGGTTTGCGTTATAAGCCAGTTGCACCGCGAGGTTCCAGGGAAACTTCCGCTCGACCGCCAAGTTCCACTGTTGCACATAAGGCAAGTGGAACTTCTTGTCAGGAAGAAGTAGTGAGGTTTGTAACTGCCCCCCGAGTTCCTTCACGCCGTTGCAACCGCCGGCCGTCAGACTGCACGCCGCAGGGATCGACCGGCTGACAGTGCCAGGGGTAAACACGAATCCGCAGGTGGGATCGGAAATCTCGAATTGTCCGCCATTTAAGGGCACTAAGATGGAAGGACTCGTGGGGAGGGTAATGTTTGCTCCGGGGTTCACCGGGCAGGAGTTGGGGATGGAACTGACAAGAAAACCGTTCGGTGGTTGAAAGCGGAAGTTCAAGCCGCTCTGCGAGAAGATGGACTGGAAGACACGGTCATAGTAGATCCCGTAGCCTGCCCGGATCACGAAGTCTCCGGGTTTTCCCGTAAACTTGCTCAGGAACGAGTTTTGCGACTCCGGAGTCCAGGCGATGCCGAAACGCGGGCCGATGTTGTTGTAGTCGCCGCCATAGCCATAACTGAAGCTGTTGTTGATCTCATGCGGTGCACGAACCCCTTCCCAGCGAAGGCCGAGGTTCAGCGTCAAATTGCGCTTCAGCCGAATCTCGTCCTGGGCGTAGAGGTTGGTTTCGCCGAAACGGTTATTGGCCTGCGGGTTTCCGAAACCCTTTTGGTAAGCGGTGACAATGCCGGAGAGGAAAGCCTCCCAGGTCGTAAAGCCGGTGCCTGCCGCTACCTGTGAATTATTGCCAATCGCGCCAAATGTCCAGAATCCACGCTGGGTGCCGCTGGCAACGTCATCCAAGGCATCGAATCGCTGGTCGACGCCCATCCGAAGCGTGTGGCGGTTAAACACCGTCGTGTGGTTATAGACGAGCTGGTAGTCGCGTTGACGGCGGTTGATGGGCACGTTGGTCGAAGTTCCGATGACTGTGCCGGCGTTCACTTGGGTGTCGCTTGAGTTCGCGGGATTGAAGAGGGTGGTACTTGTGTTACCGAAACGGAGGATGGGAATGGTGTTGCTGTCGGTGACGTCTTGATTTGTCGCCCGATTCCCAAATCCAAATCGGAATTCTCCTGTCTGCCGGTTGCTGAAGACATGTGTGAGGGTGTAGCCGACGTTGTACTGCCGGTTGTTATTCGTCCCGAAATTGTCTCCGAAGATGATGCGGGGTGTCCGACGGATCTGTCGGCTGTACTGATACCGCGCCGACATGGTCGTGTTCGTCCAAGCATTCCAGTCCATCTTTCCGGTGTAATCTGAATCGGGGAGTGAAAAGCCCAGCCCCGTCACCTTCACGCAGCGGTTCGGCCGGCCGCTCTGAATCAATTGGGCACAGGCCGCCGGATCATTCGGCGTTTTGCCGTTCAATTCGGGAGTCTTCCACAGATCCATCACGGATTGCATGAAGGCCAAATCGCGCTGGAGGTTCGGGTGAGTAGTTGGATCGACGCAATACGGACCCTTCGGCTGAGGCGTTTCACCCGCATTGCAGGCGCGCGGGCCGTCTGTGGGCAGCCAGATGAAACGCGATATGCTTCCGCCCCCCACGTTGGAAACCTTCTCGCCGCTGCCGAAAAAGAAAAGCTTGTCCTTCAGGATGGGTCCCCCGATGGTGCCACCATACTGATTGCGGCGCACCGGTGGTCTCGCGGTCCCGTTTTGGTTGGAGAAAAAGTCGTTGGCGTTGAAGACGTTGTTCTGGATGAAATCGTAGGCGTCGCCGTGGAAGGAGTTTGTCCCGGACTTGGTCTGGACCAGGATCACGGCTCCCCCGGCTCTGCCGAACTCCGCCGAATAGGCGTTGGTCAACACTTGAAATTCTTTGATCGTGCTGATGTTGACGTTTTGCCGATTCTGGTTTTCCGATGAATCGTCGTTGTTTACGCCGTCAATCTGGAACGTTGACGATCGCGTGCCCTGCCCGCTGAAAGCTGCATAGGAGCCGGTCGAATTCGTGGGGTTGTTCGAAGAACTGTTGAACGCGGCGGGCTGAAAGCCCGGGACCTGCTCCACAAGAGAGATGAAATTACGGCCAGGAAGAGGCGTCGCCGCAATTTGTGCGGCGTCGAGGGAGTGTTTCAGTTCCCCGGTCGTGGTGTCGATCAGAGGGATCTCACCCGCGCGGACTTCCACGGTCTCGGTGACCGACGCCGGATCGAGCGAGAAATCGGAGACGGTATTCTTGTTCAGCTCAATAACAACTCCCTTTTTTTGGACAGTGCGGAAGCCCTGGAGTTTCACTGTCACTTCGTACGTGCCAATGGGGAGAAAACTTATCAGGTAATACCCGTCGTCGTTTGTCGTCGCCTCTCGGACCGCCCCCGTCTGCTCGTTCTTCGCTTCGATCTTCGCCTTTGGGGCTGGCGCGCCGCTCTTATCAGTGACGTGACCGCTGAAGGTCCCCGATACCGTTTGGGCGCTGCAAAGTTTTCCTGTCGCGAGAAACACCGCCGCAACACATGTCAGCACACACACAATTCTGATTTTGCTCATCATTATCCCCCCGGTAGAGATTAGCGTCCGGAGCGAGATGTTCGATCTGTGAGAAGAAACAAGCAGAAGGAACCCCCGGACCCCGTCGCACTCCATCAGGCCCCCACTGGGATTCTGAATATCACCCGGTGTAAGAGAAGTCAAGGAAACGGTTTGCGTCCGAGTTCCCCGCTGGGGACTCCTCGCAGAGGAAGTAGATTTATCGAATCCGTCTAATTCTTGCACCCACCGCCGAGAGCTTTTCCTCGATGCGCTCGTAGCCGCGGTCAATGTGATAAACGCGGTCCACCATCGTGGTGCCGTGGGCCACAAGTCCCACCAGCACAAGCGAAGCGCTTGCCCTAAGGTCGGAAGCGATCACACCGCTGCCTTCCAGCTCGACTGGCCCGCGCACGACGGCTTGGCGGCCTTCGATGGAAATATTTGCGCCCAGACGCACCATCTCACTGGCGTGCATGAAGCGGTTCTCGAAAATCGTCTCCGTAATCACCGATGCGCCATCCGCCTGCGTGGCCAGCGCCATATATTGCGCCTGCATGTCCGTGGGGAAGCCGGGATATTCCTCGGTGGTCAGATCGGCGGCCGTCAGACGTCTGGATGTGTGCACGCGCAGGCGGTCCGCCGCGGGCTGATCGATCTGCACGCCGGTCTCGCGGAGTTTGGCAATCACGGCGGCCAGATGTGCCGGCTGGCACCCGGCAATCTCGATGTCACCGCCAGTGATGGCGCCCGCGACAAGGAAAGTGCCAGTCTCGATCCGGTCGGGGATCACCGCATGCGAGGCGCCGTGCAGCGATTCGACGCCGGTGACGCGCAGCGTGGAGGTGCCGAGGCCTTCGATCCGCGCGCCCATCTTCAGCAGCAGTTCGGCGAGGTCGGTGACCTCCGGCTCGCGCGCGGCGTTTTCGATGACCGTCTCGCCAGCGGCCAGGCTCGCGGCCATAAGGATGTTCTCCGTGCCGGTGACCGTGATCTTCTCGAAGACGATTTGCCCCCCGCGCAGTCGCCCGCCCTTCGCGCGCGCCTCGACGTAGCCCCGCGAAGTGGAAATCTCCGCGCCTATCTGTTCGAGCGCGCGCAAATGCAAATCCACCGGACGCGCGCCGATCGCGCAGCCCCCTGGAAGAGAAACCCGCGCGTAACCTCGCCGGGCCGCCAGCGGCCCCAGCGTCAGGATCGAGGCGCGCATCGTGCGCACGAGTTCGTAGGGCGCTTCGACGTCGGTCAGGTTCGCGGCCTGCAGCGTAAGCGCAGTGGGCGGAAGCTCCGGCGTCTCCACGCGCGCGCCCAAGTGGGCGAGGAGCTTTCCCATGGTGATGATGTCGCGGACGCGCGGAATATTCTCGAGGTGAACGGGCTCGCGCGTCAGCAGTGCAGCCGTCATGGCCGGCAGAGCGGCGTTCTTCGCGCCGCTGATGCGCACCGTGCCGGCAAGGTGTCGGCCGCCCTCGATGAGAAATTTATCCATGCGATTTTTTCACGGTGCGGCGCTACGATAAATTATTGCGGTTCACCCAGCGCTCGCCTGAGATTGCCGCCCGCAGCCTGAAGACGTTTGCGCGCTTCACCCGCGCTGAGTCGTCTCTTGAGCATCACCAGCGCCACGCGCAGGCCGTGTCCTTCCTTACCCGCAACGTGGCTCGCCTGACGCAGTGCGCGAGCAGCCTCCTGGGGAGTTGCCCCGGCCGCCTGCTCTAGAATTCGCGCCGCGCGCCGCTGCAGCTTGCGGTTCGTCAGCGCCACGTCAATCATCCAGTTGTCATACACGTGGGCCAGCCGCACCATCGCAGCGGTAGAGAGCATGTTCAGGACCAATTTCTGCGCGGTGCCCGCTTTCATGCGCGTCGAGCCGGTGATCACTTCTGGGCCGGTCCGCGGCGCGATCAAGATCTTGACTGCACGTGCAATCGGTGAACGCGGGTTCGACGTTACGCCGATCGTCACTGCTCCGCGCCGCCGGGCGTACTCGAGTGCTCCGAGCACGTATGGCGTCGAGCCGCTCGCCGTGATCCCCACGACGGCGTCGCGCCGGGAAACTCGCTTCGCGGCCAGATCGCGTGCGCCCTTCGCTGCGGAATCCTCGGCCCCTTCAACGGCGCGGGTGAGCGCGCGCAGGCCGCCGGCAATCACTCCGACGACGGTGCCCGGCCGCACGCCGAATGTCGGCGGGCACTCCGATGCATCGAGGACCGCCAGGCGGCCGCTGGTTCCCGCGCCGACGTAGATTAGCCGCCCGCCCGCGCGGATCGCGCGCACGATGGCGTCCACGGCGCGAGAAATCTGCGGAAGTTCTTTCGCTATGGCGCCGGGGATGCGTGCGTCTTCGCGCTGAATGACGCGCAAGATCTTCGCCGTGGGCAGGCGATCAAGCCCGCGCGAGTGCGGGTTGCGTTGTTCTGTTGCGGCGGGTTTTGCGCGGCGAGATTTCAACAGCGGCGATTATAGCTGTTTGCGGGGAGAGCCCGAGGGGAATTCCGCTCGCGGAGATTGCAAAAAGTCAGCCACCTGTTCTTTTCGTCATTCCGAGTCCCGTCCCGAAGCCTCGGGACGGGACGAGAAATCTCTCTTCGACTCTATGGTTTTGTCGGGCGTTCCGGCACCAGTCCCAACGCCTCGATAATCGCGTCATGCAGCGCCGGGCGTACCTGCTGGATTTTTTCGTTGTCGCGAGTGGGATGGACGCGGTTGGTGAGGAGGATAACGAAGAGCTGCTTCTCCGGGTCAATCCAGATGGAACCGCCGGTGAAGCCGGTGTGGCCGAAACTGTGCGCGGAGAAGTAGTGCCCGCTGGAAGATTCTTCAGTCGGCATATTCCAGCCGAGTGCGCGCCGGTCGGCCGCGAGCGTTTGGCGCGCCGTGAATTGTTCGATCAGCGCGCGGCGCAGAAGCCGCTGATGCGAGTAAACCCCGCCGTTCAGGATCATCTGGCAGAACGCGGCCAGGTCCGGCGCGGTCGAGAAGAGGCCCGCGTGGCCCGCCACGCCGCCCATCGCGAAAGCGTTTTCGTCGTCGACTTCGCCGCGCAGCAGACGCTTGCGGTACGTTTTGTCGTCTTCCGTCGGCGCAATTCGCGCGCGCAGGAACTTCTGCGGGTTGAACATCGAGCGGTTCATCTTGAGCGGCGCGAAAATTCGTTCGCGCGCCTGTACATCGAGTGGCTTGCCGGTCAATCGTTCCAGTATTTCGCCGAGCAGGATGAAACCGAGGTCCGAATATATATTTTGCGTGCCCGGCTCGTACGCCAGCGGCTCCGCGCAAACTTTCGCGATCATTTCGCGCGCGTTTTTCACCTGCAGGAAAAAATCTTCGTGCGCGGGCAAGCCAGAACTGTGCGTCAACAGGTGGCGCACGGTCACTTTGCGCCGCCATTCGGGATTCGGCCCGCCCAACCATTCGGGGATGTACGCCGACACAGGAGAATCGAGCAGCAAGCGTCCCGCAGCCAACTGCATCGCCGCGAGCGTACTCGTAACTACCGGCTTAGTGAGCGAGGCCACATCGTAGATCGTGTCCGGCGCAACTGACGCAGCGCCCGCGTCGTAGGTCTGCGCGCCGAAGGCGTGTAGCGTGAGTTCATCTTTGTAGCCGACGGCTAAGACACCGCCGGGAAACACGTAATCGGCCACAGCGCGATCCAGCAAATCGAAAGCGGGTTTTAGGCGCACCTCCGCGGCGGAGCCGGCAGGGCGCAGTTTCATTGGATTCGCCGCGACTGAAAGGCCGTCTCCGGTTTTCAACGGCGGCTGTGCGCCGGGAACACTCACCGGCAACCGTCCGCCGATGGGCAACTGGCCGAACAGCGCGCGCGCGGCAGCAATCTGCCCGACATCCACCGATGTGAACGCGGCGAGCCACGTGCGTGCAGCAGGGAAGCGCTCGATCAGATACGGATTGCCAAAAGCTACGATTACAACGGGTTTGCCGGACTTCAGAAGTTGCTCGACGAGCGCAGCCTGGTCTTCCGGCAAGCCGACGGTGCCCTTGCGGTCCGTCACACGTACAAAGAGCGCGGCGATGGCCACGTCGTAGCTTTCCGGCGGCGGCAGGTTCACTGTGGAAGCGCGGACGAAGCGCGTGTCCGTGCGCACGGATGTGAGCGAATCAACGCGCCAGCGCAACTCGCGCTCGAAATCTTCGCCGGGATATGCATCGGGATCGCCCGCGACGGCCAGAAGCAGAGCGCGCGTGGGGCGCGTGGCGTCGAGCGGCAGCAGGTGATCTGCGTCGCGCAGGAGCGTGATGCCGCGATCCGCGATGTCCTGCGCCGCGGCGACGAACTCCGGCCGACGGAATTTCGAGTCCAATTTCTCTATGTCCACCAGTTTGCTTTTGTAGAGCTTCAGCCCGGCCTTCGCGCGCAGAACGCGAGTCACCGCTTCATCGATGCGCGCCATCGGCAGGCGGCCGGATTGCACGGTGTTCCTCAGCGCTTCGAACGCGGCCGCGGTCACCGGCGGCACCAGCAGCACGTCCGCGCCGGCTAGGATCGCTCGCACCGCGACTTCACCGGGGGGATAGCGAGAGGTCACGCCGGCCATATCGAGCGCGTCCGTTACCACGATACCGTCGAAGCCCAGCTCCTTGCGCATCAGGTCGGTCAGGATTTTCGGTGAAAGCGTCGCGGGGACGTCGGGATCAGGTTCCAGCGCGGCCACCGCCAGATGGCCGGTCATGATCGTGCTCACGCCGGCGGAAATGGCCGCGCGAAATGGCGGCAGCTCGACGCGCTCGAGACGAGCGCGATCGCCGCTCACTTTGGGCAGGTCGAGATGCGAATCCGTGCTCGTATCGCCGTGGCCGGGAAAATGCTTCGCGGTGGCGATGGCGCCGTTTTCTTCCACGCCACGCACGAACGCGGCGACAAATTCCGAGACGCGCTGCGGATCTTCGCCGAACGAGCGCGTGTTGATGATGGGATTGTCCGGGTTAATGTTCACGTCGGCCACGGGCCCGAACACCCACTGCACGCCCACCGCGCGCGCTTCAAGCGCCGTAATCTTGCCCATCGTGTAGGCGTCCTGCGGCGAACCTGTGGCGGCCACGGCCATGGCCTGCGGAAACGACGTGCCTTCGTCGAGGCGCATCGCCGTGCCGCGTTCGAAATCCGCGCCGATCAGCAGCGGAATCTTCGCGTGGCGCTGCAAATCGTTGGCGAGGATCGCAGTCGGATAAACCTGGCTGCGTTCCGTGCCCAGCGGACTGCCGCGCGTCTGCACCACCAGTCCGCCGACGTGATTCTGCTCGACCTGGCGAAGCAGTTCTTTGTACTGCTCGCTCTCCGTGGAAATGAATCCGCCGTAATAGAAAATCATCATGAGCTGCCCGAGTTTTTCATCGAGCGTCATTTTCTTGAGCGTCTGCGCCAGCCACTTTTGGTCTTCGGGGGAAAGTAGTTTCTTGATCTGTTTCGTGGGGCTCGCAGCGGGGCGCGCCGCGGCGCGTGGGCGCGAGGGTTTGGCGGAGCGGCCGGTGTGTGCCATCAGGAGGAGAGCGGCGAGCAGCAGAAGCCAGCGTCTAGTCATCCGATTCCACTGCGGCTTCCAAGGTTGACGCCTGCATGCCGCGGCTGTATATAGCACACGGCTTTGCGTGACTCAACCAATCGCGGAAACTCGCGTTAACCACCGATGAACATCGCATTCGGCGATCGCTTCCACAAGCTGTTGCATCTTTCGATCGTTTGGGCCGCGTCTGCGGTCTTACTCTTGTCCGCCGCCGATCCTTGCGCAGCGCAGAAGAGCGCTCCGAAGCCAAAGCCGCCGTCAGCGGTTTCGCGTAGTCCGCACTCAGCGTCTTCACTCGCGGGCCTGAGCGCCACGCTCGACGCAATCATCGAAAAGGCGATCGCGGCGGACGAAATCCCCGGCGCCGTTCTGCTTGTCAACCTCCGGGGCAAGGTGATCCATCGCAAGGCTTACGGTTCGCGCACGCTCCTGCCGCAGCGCGAGCCGATGACCGTGGATACGGTTTTCGATCTTGCCTCGCTCACAAAAATCTTCGCCACCACCGCGAGCGTCATGGAGCTTCTTGAGGAGGGCCGCATCCGCCTGAACGATCCTGTCGTGCGCTATCTGCCTGAATTCGCCAAGCCCAGCAGCCCCGACGGCAAAGACCAGGTGACAATTCGCCAGCTCATGACGCACACCGCGGGCCTGGCGCCCGATCCACTCGGCCTGCCCGTTGACAAAGAGGGCGCGTGGTCCGGCGATGCGCCGCTCCTGAATGCGATCTACTCGGAGACGCTCGGCTGGCCGCCGGGCTCGCGGTTTGTTTACAGCGATAGCGGATTCATTCTGCTCGGCGAAATCGTGCGTCGCGTCGGCGGTATGCCACTCGATGAGTTTGCCGCCAAGAAATTCTACGGCCCGCTGGGAATGACTCACACGCGCTTCCGTCCGCCGTCCGATTTGGTGCCGAAGATTGCGGCAACCGAAGAGATCGAGCTGCCCGAAGGTGCGAAGGCCGGCTCCGGCCGCGGCCACTTGCTCCGCGGCGTCGTCCACGATCCTCGCGCGCGCGCCATGGGTGGCGTCGCCGGACACGCGGGACTCTTCTCAACCGCCGACGATCTCGCCATCTTCTGTCGCATGATCCTCGCGCGCGGCGCTGCGCCCCAGTGGGAGAGCGGCCGCATCTTCGCAGCGGCGACGATCGAGAAGATGACCACGCCGCAGACTCCACCCTGGATTCCTGCCCTGCGCGGCCTCGGTTGGGACATCAACTCGGCCTACTCCGCGCCGCGCGGCGAACTTTTCCCTATTGGCTCGTTCGGTCACACCGGGTTCACCGGCACGGCGGTGTGGATCGATCCCGGCAGCCAGACGTTTTACATCCTGCTGACCAACAGTGTGCACCCCTACGGTCGCCCCGCGATTTCGCCACTGCGTTCGAAAGTGGCCACCGCGATTGCCGCCGCGGTCGGCTTGAAGCCAAACGAGCCACGAACTTCGGTGCTTGAGCGCGCCGCGGGAGCGGCCGCGCGCCCGTACGACATCGTCGGCATCAGCGCGCGCAACGCGCACACGAAGACGGGCCTTGATGTCCTGGAGGAAGAAAACTTCGCGCCGTTGCACGGCAAGAACGTCGGCCTGATTACGAATCACACCGGCCTCGACCGCAACGGCCGCAGCGTGATCGATCTCCTGGCTCACGCCGAGGGCGTCAAACTAGTCGCGCTGTTCAGCCCCGAGCACGGCATCGCCGGCCGCGCCGACGACAAAGTCGCCTCCTCGGTGGACTCCGCGACCGGACTGCCGATCTTCAGCCTCTACGGTGACACTCGTCGCCCCACCGACGAAATGCTGCGCGGCGTGGACGCGCTTGTGTACGACATTCAGGATGCCGGCGTGCGCTTCTACACCTACACCACCACGATGGGTTACGCGATGGAAGAGGCCGCGAAGCGCAAGATTCCGTTCTACGTCCTCGACCGGCCCGACATTCTCGGCGGTGAAATTATCGAAGGCCCCATGCTCGATTCCGACCGGCTGAGTTTTGTCGGTTATTTTCCCATGCCCGTGCGCATGGGCATGACGCTCGGCGAACTGGCCCAGATGTTCAACGCCGAAAATAAAATCGGCTGCGACCTTCACGTCATCAAGATGAAGGAGTGGCGGCGCCGCGATTTCTACGAAAACACTGGCCTGCCGTGGATCGCGCCCTCGCCGAATCTGCGCTCGCTCGACGCGGCGGTGCTCTATCCGGGCATCGAGATGCTGCAGAATGGCGACATCAACGTCGGCCGCGGTACCGACACGCCATTTGAAGTTTTCGGTGCGCCGTGGATCCACGCCAACGAGCTGGCCGACTACCTGAATCGCCGGTTCATCCCCGGCGTGCGCTTCGTGCCCACGCGCTATACGCCGACCGCGAATCCACACAAGGACAAGCCCTGCGAAGGCATCGCGCTCGTCATCACCGACCGCGCTTCGGTTTTCTCCATGCTAATGGGACTCGAAATCGCTTCCGCGCTTGCCAAGCTTTATCCCGAGCACTTCTCGCTCGACAAAATCATCACGCTTCTCGGCAACAAGGCCGCGCTCGAACGCTTGAAGCGAGGCGATCTGCCCACGCGCATCGTCGCCGAGTGGGCCGACGACCTCGATGCCTTCCGCAAGATCCGCGCGAAGTATCTCCTCTACCAGTAGAAAGCTTGCGCCCACTTCCCAAGCCAACATTCTGAGCGCTGTGTTCCAACCGGCGTTCGGTCAGACTCTCGAAGGTATAGACAAATTGCGCATCCTTGCTGCAGCGTGGCGTCCGCTTCGGGCGTCACTAGGCAGGTTTGTAGAGAGGCAATTTTGCAACGGTAGCGAACCGGGAAAAATCTTTGTCCAGCGTGAATACGCTGGCCCCATGCTCCAGCGCGATCGCGGCGATCAATGCGTCTATCGTTGTCAGGCAAATGCCCTTCGCGCGGCCCTGCCGGTAGAGGGCTGCAGCCTCGACGTACGTGTTGAATCCCCCGGGTTCGAGCATCTCCCACTGCGCGAGATAGCGCTCGATTCGAACCACATCACGAGTGAGTCCCTGGAGAATTTCCGTGACGACCACTCCGGTGAGTGCCGTAGGCGCCGCCTGCGCGATCAGCCGCCGAAGTTCCCGGCCGGCGGGACCGGGAGAAGCACGGAAGAAATCGATCCAAACCGAGGAATCGACCAGGATCAAGAGCGGTTCCTGCGTGCGGCTTTCAAATCGCCCTTCCAGATGCCTTTCCCGTAGTAGCGCAGGATTCCTTTGCGGCTCTCCGCCTTTACCAGCAATTCCAGCGCCCGGTCAACGATGGCCCGCTTTGTCTTCAAACGGGTCAACCTGCGCGCCTTGCGGATCAACCTGTCGTCGAGCTCGATGTTGGTTCTGCTCATGAGAATAAGCATACACCATTTTTGACAAAAAGTGTGTATACGATTTTACGGGGCGGAGCTTACCGGTCAGATCGGCTGGCGCCGGAGTGTGATAAAGTGATACAAACAGTAGGCGCACACTCGCTTGGAGTAAAAAGTTGAAAATAGTCTCGCTGCTACCGTCGGCTACGGAGATGCTCTTCGCGCTCGGCCTCGGCGATTCGATCGCCGGCGTCACGCACGAGTGCGATTTCCCGCCCGAAGCGGCCCGCAAACGCGTTGTGGTGCGGCCGCGGATTTCCGGCAACCTCTCGCAAGCGGAAATCGACCGCCTGGTGACCGAGCACATGGCGCGGCATGAGAGCCTTTACTGCATCGACGTCGCTGCCATGAAGGAAATCGAGCCGGACCTGGTCGTCACGCAAGACCTCTGCCACGTTTGCGCGGCTTCGCCCGATGATCTGGGCGCCGCTCTCGCCGTATTGCCGCGCGCGCCGCGAGTTCTCTCACTCACGCCCCATACGCTCTCAGATGTGTGGGACGACATTCGGCGCGTCGGCGAGGCTACGGGCCGCGTCGTCGAAGCGGAAGAAGTGGTCGGCGGACTCCGCAGGCGCGTGGCCGCGGTCGCTAGTGCGGTTGCGAACGTTCAAGCGCGGCCGCGGACCGTGTGTCTCGAATGGCTTGATCCACCGTACGCCTGCGGGCATTGGGTGCCAGAGATGGTAGCTCTCGCGGGCGGCCAGGAAGTCTTGGGCAAGGCGGGCGAACCATCGTTCCGCGTGCGCTGGGAAGATGTCCTCGCCGCGCAACCCGAAGTGATCGTGATCACGCTTTGCGGCTATAACCTCGCGCAGGTCGAAGAGCAATTTGCAAAGTTTGTGCTGCCACCCGGATGGCAAGCGTTGCCTGCGGTCCGCAGCGGCCGCGTCTTCTGCGTGGACGCGACGAGTTACTTCTCGCGGCCTGGGCCGCGTTTGGCGGACGGCGTCGAGATTCTCGCGCACATTGTGCATCCCGAGCGCGCGCCCGCGCACATCCCCGCGAACTCCGTGCGAGCCGCGTCGCGCAGGCAAGCCGGCGCCGCCGCGTAGCTCCCCCAAACTTTCCGTTCCCCATTCTGCGCCACCTGTCCGAAAGGACAGGTAGCCTCCGGAGGCCACTGCACGCTCGTACTATTGCGCTCCGCGGCCGTATATAGGATTCCTATATACGAGCGGCAGAGATGATCATCTCCAAGATCAAACGCGGCAGCGCAGAATTCGCCATCCTTTCGGTGCTGGCCGAAGAGCGCCTTTACGGCTATCAGATCGCCCAGCGCATCGCGGAGCGCACGCGGGGTGAACTCCGCTTCAATCTGGCTTCGCTCTATCCCATGCTCTATGCGCTCGAAAAACGCCGCTGGATCGCGGGGAATTGGGAACACTCGCACGCCGGGCGGAAGCGCCGCTATTACCGGCTAACGCCGGCCGGCAGCAAACAGCTCGCCCCTTTGCGCAAGCAGTGGGAAGGTTTTTTCCGCGCGATTCACCGCCTGGCCGGAGCAGCGCATGCATGATTGGGAGCAGATGGTCCGTGAACGCCTGGCGGGCGCAAAACCCGGCGCCGAGATCGAGCAGGAAGTCGCCGAGGAACTCGCGCACCATCTCCAGGATGTCTGTGAAGCGGGCCGGCAGGCCGGGCTCTCTCACGAACAGTCGACCCAGCGCGCCTGGGCGGAAGTCAAGAACTGGTCGCGCTTGGCGCGGAAGATCAATGAAGCACGAGGAGGAAACGAAATGCTCAAGCAACGGATTCAAAGACTCTGGCTGCCCGGCATCGTCCCCATGATTCTGGCCATGGGAATCCTGTGTTTCGGCCTGCGGGCGGGCTTAAATCCCCGGACGGTAGAAATTTCGCCCCGGGTCCCAGCTCTGCTTTATCTTGCGTGGCTGCTGATCCTTCCGGGTATGGGCGCGCTTGCGGCCTACTGGTCTCGGCGGGCAGGAGGTTCGGTCGCGAACCGCGCTGCGGCGGCACTATTCACGGCCCTGACCATGATTGCGATCTCTCTCGTCGTAATGATCCTCGCTGTCTTCGCAGATGATCACATGAAGGCGTCCAGCGTTTTCATGGTGCTCCTTAGCAACACTATCGGTGGGATATTGATCGCTGGGATATTGCTTCCGGCCGTTGCGCTGCTGGCCGGGGCATGGCCGTTCTTACGAGACACGCGAAGGGCGGCATTATTTACGGCCCTGACCATGCTCGCGATCTATCTCGTCGTATTGATCAGCGCTGTCTTCGCAGATGATCACCTGAAGGTGTCCAGCATTTTCATGGTGCTCCTTAGCAGCACTATCGGTGGGATATTGCTTCCGGCCGTTGCGCTGCTGGCCGGGGCATGGCCGTTCTTACGAGACACGCGAAGGACGGAATCCGTTTCCGGGTCTTAGATGAAAGCGGTGGGGCTTTCCGATCAAACGCATCGGGACTCACTGGTTCAGGAAGCCCGCCGCTGCAGAGTCGGAAATTTAGGTTCGTGGGACGTTAGCATGCGAAGCAGGAGTGGCAAGTGGTTGATTGGGAGAAACTGACCCTGGATCGTTTAGAGGCCGAGGGCCTTGGCAGCGTGATCGAGCCGGAAGTCGCTGCCGAGTTGGCCCATCACCTCGAAAGCGTGTGTGAGAGCTGGATGAGCTGCGGACTCTCCGAAGAAGAATCGGTCCGGCGCGCCTGGGCGGAAGTGCCGGACTGGAAGCGCCTCGCCAGAAAAATTCGTTTCGCAAAGGAAGGGGAAGAGCGAATGAAGAATCGAATCAAGACACTGTGGTTTCCTGGACTGGCAATGACGACCGTAGCCATGGGCCTGTTGAGCGCCGCGATCCAGGCAGGGTTTCAACCGCGGATTATTTGGCTGAGGCACAGCATCTCCATCCTGTTCTACGTACCCTGGCTGGCCATTCTGCCTGTGGTCGGGGCGCTAGCGGCCTACTGGTCGCGCAGCCAGGGTGGTTCCGTGGGCGTGCGGCTGGCCGCAGCGCTGTTCACCGTGGTGACGATGGCCACTATCTTCATGTTGGTGATGCCCGTCGCCGTCCTCTTCGACCGCCACGTCCCCTGGTCCTCGTTCACGATTTCCTGGATTGCTTGCATGGTGGGCTGGGTGGTTGTTCCGGGAGCCGCGCTCTTGCTCGGCGCGCTGCCGTTCCTGAGAGGTAAGTCTGTCCAAGAGAAACTACGCGCCAGCGCCGCTTAGCTTGCGATTCCAGGAGCGATAGAAGACCAGGCCCGCGAGGATCAGCGCCAGGCCAATCGAGGAACGCATCGGGCGCTGAATGAAAAGATTCACGGTGAGTGCTGCAGCCCCGATGACGAAGATCGCGGGAACCACCGGGTAGCCCCAGGCGTGGTACGGCCGGGGCAAATCAGGCTCCTTGCGCCGCAAGCCGAAGACCGAGGCCACGGCGAGCGCATAGAAAATCCATTGCGCGAAGATGAAGAGGGAAAAGAGGTCCTCGAATTGGCCGGTGAGCACCATGATGCAGGCGACCACGGCTTGGAAACCGATCGCGCCGGAGGGCGTGCGAAAGCGCGGATGAATTCCGTCGGCGACGCGAAAAAACAGGCGATCGCGGGCCATCGCGAAGGGCACTCGGGCGCCGGTAAGAATCGAGGAGTTGAGCGTGGTGAACGCGGAGACGACCATCGCTGCGGTAATCCACGCCGCGCCCGCGGCTCCCGCAAACGCGCGAACGGTCTCTGAAGCCACATTCTGCGCGGCAGCGACGGCTTCAATTGGCAGGACGCGGAAATAGACGGCGTTCGCCAGAAGGTAGATCACGCCGACGGTGATTGTTCCGCCCACGACTGCCCGCGGAATGTTCTTCTGCGGCTCCACGATCTCGGAGCCGGCAAAGGTCAGATCAATCCAACCGTCGTAGGCCCAGAGCGCACCGACCATCGCCGTCAGGAAACCGGTCAGGAGCGTGAGATTCATCGTGGCAGGCAGGAACGGCTGCGCACTTGGCGCGCGTTTCCCGGCGAACGCGAAACCCAGAACCACGACGGCCAGGATGGCGCCGATCTTGATGAACGTGAGAACCACCTGCAAGCGTCCCGCAAGGCGTACGCCGAGATAATTGATAAAACTCACGAACGCGATCGCGGCCGCGGCCAGCGGCTGCGCCCAGGTGAAAACGAATTCGTAGGGATGATCGGCGAACGGCACCGGAAGATGCAGTGTGAAAATGGGCGTGCGCACGGCGGGCACGAAGTAGCCCACGAAAATCAAGAAGCCCGCGGCAATCGTGGAAATCGAAGCCGGCTTGCCAATCAGGTTGTTCATCCACCCGAAGAGGAATCCCCAGACCGGTCCAAAACCGCGCTTCAGGTAGATGTAGGCTCCGCCGGCTTCGGGCATCGCTGCGCCCAGCTCGGCGATGGTGAGCGCCCCGAAAAGAGAAAGCAGTCCGCCCACGATCCAGACGAGGAAAATCAGTCCGACGGAGCCGGTGGCTCGGGCCATCGCGCTGGGGACCAAGAAAACGCCTGTGCCTATGATGTGCCCGACAACCATGGCCATCGCGGCCCAGGGCCCGAGGCCCCGGATTAGTTCAAGCGGTTTCGACGTTGGCGCGGAACTCATGGTGTCCTTGTAGGAAGCGGCTCGCCAGGCGCGGGTTGCGCGGGGCCGAGGAGGCTAGCGAGCGACCCGGCCAGAAACGTCGCCGCTGTCCCCGCCAGAACGTACCACGTGAAGGCGAGCGGCGTGTAGCCTTTCACATAAAACATGAAAACGAGTCCGACGAGCATCCAGATCACCGCGCCGCGCGGCGTCGCGCGTGCGTTGAAGAAGCCGAGCAGGAA
>JBGQGH010000037.1:0-25141 GCA_041497315.1 Terriglobia bacterium
AACTCGCAATTGACACGCACCAGCTAGCAGGAGTAGCATTACAGGTATATTTACTATTGCTCAAAGGAGCTTTCTAGGAATGAGCAGGCGAACTTCCCAGCTTCTATCTGACGGTAAATATCTTGATTGCTTCAGGAGCGCGTTGAGGCGTATGGCGCTAGCCTTAAACTGCCCCACGCAATTCTGTCCGCGGGGGTGGTTATCTTTGGAGGATGAAGCACTAAAAACTAAATTCGACGACAAGCCGCCATCATCCGGAAAGGATGATACGTATGACAAACTGCTCGTGAGACTCCGTTTCGACGCACCGGACCCGAGCGCATCGTATGACGATGACGATGCTGCCGAGAACTTCTTCTACGGGCGTTTCTTTTTCAGAAAATCGCAATCCCCGCAGCGCGTTCGCGTGGAATCGACATTGCAAGAGACTTTCGTCAAGTGGAGCCACAAGGGTCTTCACATGCCGAGGTATAGTCCCGAAGATATGGGAGTTAGTCAAACCCGGGCTCCCGGCTCGAAATTCATCGCCTCTTGCGCGGCAAATTACTTACTCAAGAATTTTTGGCATAACTATGTTCATAACGTTCTGCAGTGTATTACTTTCGAGAATTACAAGCGCTTTGGCGGCGATGCGCGATACGAGGCTGACTTCGAGGCCGACAACCTTGCCAATCTGTTCTTGGTCCATTCCTATGGACTTCCGGTGTGCGCACTCGGTATTGAGGACCATGACGTCCGAAGGAAAATCCTTCACTTGCTTCGGCGCAATCGCTGCAACAAGGTGTTTGTGTTCCGCTCTACCGCACGTCATCAAGAGCCAAATCAAGAGGATTTAGAGTGGCGCTATCGTCGTACTCTGAGTAGTTATCTCAGTGGGTGGGCAGCGGCACTCGGTTTTGCGGTAACGTCGCTCGGAGTTTACCTGCGACCCGGGGACGTGATTGTTAGTCTGAACGGGATACGACTTGCGGTTGGCGTGCCACCGTATCTTGGAGAGGACGCAAATCTGCGACACAGGCATTTCCAGAACGTCGCACTGGTGGCAGGAACAGCTTATTCGAGAGAAATTGAAGTGAATCCGAACCTGCAGTTGTACGCCTCGCAATCATTGCTTGCATGCTTTACAAGGGCGGGACTTGAGTCGGTCGAAGAAGTTATGCTTCCATTTGAAGAGCGCCCTGGCGAGGTCCGAGTCCAGATCATCTAGCTGCCGCGAGCTTTTTCTTGATGGCTAAGTACGGGAAAGCAAGCTCAACAACAACGCCCGGGGCTCGTTTCACAAGGATTTTGTGGTCTTCCGAAAGCTCTTCTACGATCCATCCCAGAACTCCGAGCCCAAGTCGCACGACCTCCGTCTTTGACGCCGCCCCCAAGCTCTCTTTTAGCTGAGACAACTTCTCGTACGCTTCCTCTGAAAGGTTAAACTGAACCGGCCTGCTCCCAATCCTCTCCTGCTTCGCCACCGCTGTCACATCCCGCCTAGGGAATGGCTTGGGGAAAGCAACCTCAATCCCGGACAGCTCGGAATTCTCAACAACCGCGGCCGCGTTCATCGTTTCTTCTGCAAGCTTCATTGTAGGAACCTCCTGCTTCGGTCGACAAACCGACTCCATTATACTGCTTTCCAAGACCCTGTCAATAGAAAACCATGATTATTTCATGGGTCTGTCATGGCTTTCCGTTTGCAGGCGACACTAAATCATTTTGTATGATACACATAAGAGGTAGTTGTTTGTGCCTCCCCCCCAAGAACCGTCAGCAACACTATGATCAAATTGCAATCAGCCGGACATGGGCGGACACCGGGGAACTCCGGTGGCAGCCGATGTTAGCCTGAGCGGCAACGACGTGACAGCGACGCAAATCATGTGGAAATTCGTTACGCAGCACCCGAAGCCGTAGGCCGAAGAGATACGCAACATCGCCCGCACGAATCCTCTGGCGCGCTGACCCAGAGGCCTCATCCGTCCGCATGATTCAAATGCGTAGCGGACCCGGCCCCTGCCCCCGCACCTCGGCGCCTATTTTCCGGCGAGAGCGGCAATCTTCTTTTTCGAAAACGGCTGGGCGAACGCGGCCGGAGGATTGTGCGCCGTCGTTGCTGCCGCCTTGCGGTAAAACTCCAGCGCCTTTTCTTTGTCGCTCATTTTTTCGTAGGTCTGTGCGATCAGGCATTGGATGAAGGGATCGTTCTGGTTGGCTTTCTGCAATTCCTCAAGCGCGGTCTTGTAATCTCCTCCGTAGAACGCGACGTAGCCGACGAGATAGGGAAAAAACTGCACCTGCTGCGGATTCGTGCCCGTATCGAGGGCGGCCTTGGCCGCGGCGATGTGCTTCTGAGCCTCCGCCGCGTTGCCGCGCCGCGCGGCGATGCGTGCGAGCGCATGTTCCAAGCGGAACGCCCACAAATCCTTCCGGTCGGCCTTGATGTCCGGCTCGCGCAGCCCCGTATCGTGGCCCTTCTGGTACAAACGGGACGCAGCGTCGAGATCACCTGAATCAATGCAGACCCGCGCGGCCTCGTTCGATATCTCACCTTGCTGGTAGGAATCCTTCGTGGACACGTAGTAGTCGAACACCATCTGCTCGTACTCTTCGGTCTTCTTGCAATTGCCTTCGAACGCGTAGGACATGGCCATGGCTCGCTGCGCGGCCGCTTTGCTCTGCGGAGTGTCGGCCGCCTCGATGGCCTTCGCGAAATGCTTGCGCGCTTCCGCGCCCTGGCCCATCAAATCGAGCACGACGCCCGCCGCGTTATTCGCCGGGACGGAGTTCGGCTCCTTTTCCAGAACGCCGCGGTAGATCGCCAGGGCGTCTTCAAGTTTGCCCTGGCGCATCAGCGCCTGGCCCTGGCGGATAAATTCGGGCTGTTGTGGTTGTTGCCCGCCGGGAGCCTGGGCCGACAATGCGGACGCTGAAAGCAGTATGGCAAACAAGGTGAGTCGAAGCGGGCTCGTTCTTTTCATGGTGGCGATCATCTCCTGAGGTTCTTTTCCGTTCCGGGGTAGAAAATTGGGGCTACTTATTTTTCGGCGCGCGCTTGTCGAGCGCCGCGGACAGAACTTGTATCGTATGTTTCCGATCAGCCTCTGCGTCCTGGCGGGTGAAAATCGGAGCCACCGTTTCGAAATGCCTGCACGCCGTTACGTCGTCCCTGCGTCGAAACGCGATTACCGTTTCGAGGGGCCTTGATTCCAGCTCAACAACCTGGCCCTTGACGCGCAGCTCGCGGCGCAATACGTCGAGCTCATTCTCCCCAAACAGCCAGAGTGCTCCGGATACTTCCGGTTCCTCGCCTACCAATCCATCGGGGTGCATGCGCTTAGCTTTCTTTAGAGTTCTTTAGAGTTCCGTCAGGACATCGAACTACGAACTATGCAAACTAACGTCCCACCCGGCCAGAATACTGATGAGACAGAAAGAGTGCGCATGCGAGTAAGACCGGGGAACAGCGAGCGCGGAGGGCACATGGTCATCCCCGAAAGCGGAAGGCTACCACTAGGAGAGAGAGTTACGCAACAGTCGCCGGATCTCAAGCCTGGAGGCAGGGGGCAGCTGCGGTGCCTGGAGAGGCTCCCTGTAAGCCTGGCAACGTATGCGGAAAGATTCAGAAGGTGACCGAGGCACTGAAGAACAGGCCATGAGGGGAGTCGCTCGCTACAGAGGTGGTGTAGGAGGCTACACCGCGCCTGCGAGCGACGAAGATCCCGGTCTTGCGAAGGAGACGCAGGGATTGAATTGAGGCCCGCGCAGAGGCTCCTGGTGTGGAGTGCGCGGGGCACGAAGGGACCAGTAAGGGGGACATCGATTCAGCCGAGGAACCTGGAAATTAATCTAGATACAAAGGAGTGCGCGTATGAACACAGTAAACAGCCCGAAAGAACTGAGTGGCGGGGGTTTCCGTCGCCCAAATTACGCGATATACAGTTTCAGACAGCCCAGCAGGCCCTCAATCGGCAGCAGTCCGCGGAAACGATGGATTCTGACGGGGTGTGAAGCTTCACACTCCGTCAAGAATCGACGCAGTTTCCGTGCCAGTAGGGAGGGTGCTGGAAGCCGTTCTGTGCCCGCAAATCGCCCGGCAATGCGAAATCGGTGTTGGGGATGTCACCATCAGGCCGCGTCCATTTCTCTTCCCGCTGTCTCTCCCTTGCTTCGAGTCCTTGCCCCTGGATTGTGATTCGGTGCACAATTCGCCCACTCGGATAGGCGCGAAAGATTGGCGAGGAGCGTGTGTTATGAAACGAACAGCACTAATCGTTGCCGTCATTATCGGCCTGGCCTGCACCATCGGGGCGCAGGGGACCAAGGGACCCGTGCCGACTGCGGACTACGGCCAGTGGGAATCGCTGGTGCCCGCCGCGGCGCGCGGAGGACTCTCGCCGGATGGCAAGTGGCTGGCCCACGGAATCAACCGTTCGAACCGCAACAACGAATTGCGGATCACGAACATCGCCGACGGCACGACCAAGACCGCCGCTTTCGGCACGCAGGCGGCCTTTTCGTCGGATTCGCGCTGGGTGGCCTACGCCATCGGCTACCCCGAAGCGCAGGAAGAAAAGTTGCGGAAGGAAAAGAAGCCTGTTCACAGGAAACTCGGTCTGATGAACCTCGCGAGTGGCGAGCAGACCGTCATCGAGGGCATCGAATCGTTCGCCTTCAGCGCGGACGGCGCCTTTCTGGCTGTGCGCCGATATCCTCCCGAGAAGAAAGAATCGCCGGACGCTGCCGCCGCAGAATCGGAAGATGCGCCTGGCGCGACGCTAATCGTTCGACAACTGGCCGACGGGCGCGACACCACATTTGGAAACGCGGCGGAATTTGCCTGGCAAGATCTGCCGCAACGCGGCCACCTGCTGGCCATTGCAATTAATTCAGAGGAAAAAACCGGCAACGGAGTGCAGCTCTTCGACCCCGCCACCGGCTCGTTGCGCGTACTGGATTCTTCTTCGTCGAGCTACAGCGGCCTCGCCTGGCGCAAAGACAGCGCCGATCTCGCGGTCCTGCGCGCGAAGTCCGACGAGCGCCATGAAGGTGCGACGCAGATCGCGCTCACGTGGACGCATATTGGAGACGCGTCTGAAGCACGGCACGCTTACGATCCCAGCGCGGATGCGAAGTTCCCCGCGGGGATGCGCACCGTTTCTTACCGCAAGCCTTCGTGGTCCAACGATGGCGCGGTGGTCTTCCTCGGTGTTGCCAAATGGGAAGAGAAACCCACAGACATGAAAAAGAGTACCTCGACCGCCGAAGGAGACGGCGGAAAATCCGGTACGGCATCCGCTGATACCGACGATCCGCCCGCGGTGGACGTCTGGCATTCACGCGACGTGGAAGTGATGCCGCGACAGAAGTTCAGCGCCAAAACCGATCGCCAGAAAAATATGCTGGCCGCCTGGGACCTCGAATCGGGGCGTTTCGTGCAACTTGGAAAAGATTCGAACGAGCAGGTGACGCCCATCAAGCATCAGAAGTTGGCCTACGCGAACAATTGGTCTGCGTACGCAATGGAGAGAACTATCGGCCGCCCGGCCGCGGACATTTATCTTGTGGATCTCGCGAGCGGCGATCGCACGAAAATCAAAGACCGGCTCGCCGATGATTTCTTCGTCCAAGCCAGCCCGGGCGGACGCTACTTGCTCTACCTGCAGGACGATCACTACTGGACGGTGGACACCGCCACGCGCGCCGTCGTCAACATCACGAAAAACGTGCCCACGTCCTTCGTGGACCGCGAGTCGGATTTCACCATCAAGCAAAAGCCGCCGTTCGGTGTGGCGGGGTGGGCGAAAAACGATGCGGCTGTAATCCTCTACGACAAGTTCGATCTCTGGCAAGTTGCGCCGGACGGCTCTCGCGCGGTTCGCCTCACCGATGGCGCGGCCGAGCAGGTGCGCCACCGCTACGTGCGGCTGAATCCCGAAGACGAGTGGATTGATGCGGACAAGCCTGTGTACGTGAGCCTGTTCGGGATCTGGACAAAGAAGTCGGGTTACGCGCGCATTCAGCCCGGCGCCGCGAAGGACGAACATCTCATCTGGCTTGACAAGAATGTCGGACGACTCGCGAAAGCGAAGGACGCCGATGTCTACGCCTACGTCCAGGAATCCTCCGATGATTCACCGGACACGTTTATCGCCGGCCCGGACTTGAAAGACGCGAAACAGGTCACCAAAACAAATCCGTTCCAGAGCAACTATGCTTGGACCCACTCGGAGTTGATCGAGTACAAAAACGAACGCGGCGAACGCCTGCAAGGCGCGCTCTACTACCCGGCGGGGTACGAGCCCGGCAAGAAATATCCGATGGTCGTCTATATCTACGAGAGATTGTCGGACGGCCTTAATCGCTACAGCGCGCCGTCGGAGCGCGACTACTACAACGTCGGCGCCATCGTCCAGCACGGCTATTTTCTCCTCGAGCCCGATATCGCCTTCCGCCCGCGCGAGCCCGGGCTTTCCGTGGCGGACTGCGTTTCCGCCGCGGTGAAAAAAGTCATCCAGATGGGGCTCGTCGATCCCAAGAAAATCGGAGTGGTGGGACACTCCTGGGGCGGTTTCGACACCACGTTTCTGGCCACGCACACGGATATTTTTGCAGCAGCCGTGGCCGGCGCGCCGATCACAGATTTGATCAGCAACTATGGCAATCATCACTGGAGTTCCGGCATCGCCGAGACAGATCACATCGAGACCGGGCAGCAGCGTATGGAGGTGCCGCTGTGGGAAGACCTCCCGGCCTACATCCGCAACTCCGCGGTCTTTAATGTGCAGAATATGAAAACGCCGCTGCTGATCGAAGTGGGAGACAGCGACGGCACGGTGTTCTGGCATCAGGGCGTGGAGCTCTACAACATCGCCCGCCGCGCGAAGAAGGACGTCGTCCTCATCGTCTACGCCGGCGAAGACCACGGCCTGCGCAAGAAAGCCAATCAGACGGACTACCAGCACCGCATCTTCGAGTGGTTTGGGCACTACCTGAAGGATGAGCCGGCGGCGTCCTGGATCACCAGCGGCGAGAGTTATCTGGAACGCGAGAGGGAGTTGAAACAGCTCAAGGCGCGCAAGGCGGGGAACTGAAGGGCGAGCGCTAGAGCGAATTCAAGAGCGCCTGGAAATGCGGATGGTCGTGCAGGGAATCGAAGTAGGCGTCGTGCTCCAGCCATTCGCGGTAGCCGAAGCCGAGCTGGATCGCCTTTTCCAGGCGATCAAGCGCCTCAGTCTTGTCACCGAGCAGCGCTGAGCAGCACGCCACGTTGTACAGCACCGCCGGTTCGTTGGGATCGATCGCGAGAGCGCGCCCGGCCCATTCCTTCCCACGCTCGCGCTCGCCCAGCCAGCACAACGCTTGTGAGCCCAGGTAGAGGGCGCGCACGTCGTCGGGACTCACTTCCAGGTGCTTCTCCACGATTTCCGCACACCGGCGAAAAGTTTTTTCCGCCTCGCCTCGCTTGCCCAGCCCGAGATAGACGAGGCCGAGCAAATTGGGCGCCTGATAATCTTCGGGCCGCACGCGGCACGCTTGCCCATACAGGCGTGCAGCATCGCTCAGCAATCCTTCCGCAATGCACGCGCGCGCATAGATGTAGTAAGCCTCGAAAAGCTTCGGGTCCAGCTTGATGGCGGTTTCGAATTCACGCTTCGCTTCGTCGAATTTCTTGTTCAGCGAAACCGCCAGTCCCCGCGCGACGTGCGCCTCGGCTAGCTCCGGATCCAAGTCCAATGCTTTTTGACTCGCGGACTCGGCCTGCTTGAGATTGCTTTCCGAGTTGTCCCAGAAAACGTAGAGCACGGAGCAGCAGTCCGCGACCCCCGCGTACGCCCGCGCATATTGCGGGTCAATCTGAATCGCCTTCCCAAACATGTCCCGCGCAAATTCGAGGCTCTTGCGCCGGACCTGGTGGAAATATTGCTGTCCTCGCAGGTAAAAGTCATACGCCTGGACGTTCGCGGTGGGCACTTTCTCGATGGCGCGCTTCTCGCTTTCGGTCAACACAACCTGCAGCGCCTGCGCGATGTTACGCGCGATTTCGTCCTGAATCTCGAAGACGTCTTCCATCTCCCGATCGTAGCGCTCCGCCCACACGGAGTGGCCCGTGCGCGTCTCCACCAGTTGCGTGGTCACGCGAAGCCGGTTCCCCGCACGGCGCACGCTCCCGCCCAGCACGAAAGCTGCCTTCAACTGTTGGCCGATTTCGGGCGCAGGCACGGGCTTGTCTCGAAACGCGTGCACCGTGGATGAAGGGAACACGCGAAGCTGCTTGATCTTCGAAAGCTCCGTGGTGATGTCCTCCGTAATGCCGTCGCGGAAATACTCGTCCTCCTTGTTCGGGCTCAGGTTGGCAAAGTAAAGTACGGCGACGGATTTTTCCGCTGACGGCGCCTGCACGCCGGAGCGACCGGAGTCGCGCTCCCGCTTCAATCTTTGCAGGTCCGTGCGCAACACGGCGGCATTCTGGTACCGGCGCCCGCGTTCCTTTTCCAGCAGCTTCGTAATCACCACTTCCAACTCGCTGGGCAATTGCGGATTCACGCGGCTCGCCGCGGGCGGAAAACGGTTCAGGATGGCTTCAAAAATGACTGCGGAGGTGTTGCCGGCAAACGCCTGCTGCCCGGTGGCCATCTCGTAGAGCACCACGCCGAGCGAAAACAAGTCCGAGCGCGCGTCCACTTCATCTCCCCGCGCCTGCTCGGGAGACATGTAGGCCACTGTTCCCACGGTCGAGCCTGGGCTCGTCAGGAAATCGGCGGCGATACTCGCGGTCGGCATCGCCGAAACTCCCACGCCTTCTGCCACGCGCCGCTGCTCCAGCAATTTGGCGAGCCCGAAGTCGAGGATTTTGGCCTGCCCGCGCTGCGTCACGAAGAGATTCGCCGGTTTGATGTCGCGGTGCACGATTCCTTTGGAGTGCGCCGCATCCAGCGCATCGGCGATCTGAATTCCCAAATCCAGCAGTTGATCGATCTCCAGTGGCCGGCCCGCGATCCGGTTCTTGAGCGTCTGCCCCTCGAGCAGCTCCATGGCCAGGAACGGGCTGCCTTGGTGCGCGTCAATATCGTGAATCGTGCAAATGTTGGGATGATTCAGGGCCGATGCCGCGCGCGCTTCGCGCTGAAAGCGTTCCACCGCTTGGCTGTCCTTGGCCAGATCCTCGGGCAGGAATTTCAGCGCTACGTTGCGGCCCAGTTTAGTGTCTTCGGCCTTGTACACCACGCCCATGCCTCCGCCACCGAGCTTTTCCAGGACGCGATAGTGGGAAATGGTCTGGCCGATCATTCTGTTGTCGAAGGAGTGCGGGGCGAATATTACGATGCGGTTCGGGGCAAGTCAACGCGGCCACGGGAAACCGAAACTCTTCGAGCTCGGAGAACATTCAAAACATCATTCTTCTCGGATGGACTTCAGCTTCGGGCTGCCGTATCTTCCATCCGCTCGCAAATGGCTTCTGAATCGCCAAGCCGCGTTCGCTGGTTGCTGGTCGCTTGGATTTCGGTTGTCGGGGCGGTCAGCTATCTCGACCGTGTCAACATCTCCATCGCCGGAACCTCGCTTGCTGCGGATTTCCACCTCGATCATCAACAGTTGGGCTACATCTTCAGCGCCTTCACTCTCGGCTACGCCATGTTCCAGATTGCGGGAGGCTGGCTCGCCGATCGCTACGGCCCGCGGCGCATTCTCGCTCTCGGAGCCGTGTGGTGGGCGGTCTTCACTGCGCTGACCGCGGCCGTTCCCTCTCGCATCGCCGGAGCGGTCCTCGTGTTTTTCGCGGTGCGGTTCCTCCTCGGCGTGGGCGAGTCAGTGATGTACCCCTGTTCGAACCGCTGGGTATCGGACTGGATTCCTAGAGGCGAGCGTGGCTTCGCGAACGGCATCCTCTTCACCGGAGTCGGGGCGGGCGCCGCGATCACGCCCCCTATAATCACGGCGGTGATGACGCGCTACGGTTGGCGCTCATCATTCTGGATTTGCGCGATCATCGGATTACTCGCCGGCGCGGTGTGGTTCTGGCTGGCGCGCGATCATCCCGATCAGCACCCCTGGGTGAACGATGGCGAGCGGGCTCGAATCCTCGAAGGCGTCCCGGAAGGAGAAGGGAAGGAGACCCATCGTCTCCCGTGGAGCGTGATCCTGAGCAGCGGCACCGTGTGGCTCATCACCTTCAGTTATTTTTGTTACAGCTACGCCGCCTACATTTTCTTCAGTTGGTTTTTCATTTATTTGACCGCCGTCCGCGGCATGAATCTGAAATCCGGCTCCTACTACGCCGCGCTTCCGTTCATCGCCATGTCCGCGGGTTCCGCGCTTGGTGGATTGGTCAGTGATCGCGTCAGTCGACTCTTCGGCCGCCGTTGGGGGCGCTGCGGCACGGCCATCCTCGGCCTGAGCGGCGCGGCACTTTTCATTCTCATCGGCTCGCGTGCCGCAAGCCCCGCAACCGCCAGCGTGATTCTCGCGGGAGGCGCAGGTGCGCTCTATTTCTCGCTCAGTTCTTTCTGGGCGATGACCGCGGACCTCGGCCGGCAATCTTCCGGCTCGCTCTCCGGGTTCATGAACATGGGCGGACAGATTGGCAGCGCCATCACCGCCAGCTTGACACCGTTCATCGCCTCCCATTTCGGGTGGACTTCTTCTTTTCTGGTTGCTTCGGTGTTTTGTTTTCTGGGGGCGTTGATCTGGCTCTTCGTGGATCCCAATCAAACGCTTGCCGCTTCCTGAGACCGCAGCGTGGCGGGGAAGTAAGTTTCGCGCCCGAGTCCTAGATCGCGCGCCTGCGAATGACCAGACAACTTGCGATCATGTCGTGCAGCGCCTGCTTCTTTTCCGTAAAGCCGGCCATGATGTAGCCAATCCCAAACGGGATCAGACCGCTGACCAGTTTGGCGAAGTACCTGCCCGAGGCGCGCCCAAAGGTAACCCTCGCGCCGGCCATATCCGTCACCATAAGCCCTATCGCTTTCTTGCCGACGGTACCTTGCCAGCTCGAGCTTTCCAACACCGCGTAGTAGAGCCAGCCTCCGACAACGGCGATGAAGAGGATCATCAAAAACGCCCCGCCAAATATCAGCGGTAACACGGGAGGCACATCTCCGCGTTCCGGCAATCGAATCCCCCGGAAAAATGCGCCGAACCCGGCCAAGAGCGCAATGCCGATGATCAAGAGCGCGACCGGGGCTCCTACCAGCAAATGGTCAATCAGGTGCGCGACGAATCGCAGCCAGAAACCCGCATAGACGACGTGCGGCGCTCCTCCGCCTTGCCATCCTGCGGGTGCTCCGCGGCTTGGCCTGGCTTCCGTGCCTCCCATTTCCAACAGGCCGGTGGACATCCCGCAATCGGGACAATACGCCACCCCTTCCGCCACCATCTTCCCGCACTTTGTGCAGAACATACGGCCTCCGTTCGGACTTTCGCCCGGGGAACCCAATCGTTGCCGCGCATCCTACTTGTAGTGCCAGGCCGGGTCAAGCGAAGGACTTCAGCCTGGCCGCGAACCAGAGGTGCGCTATGCCCGCGCAAGTAACTTATTAACCATCGAGAATCACGCGGCGCGTGGGGCAATGCTCGGACGCCCTAAAATTGACAGAAGCACACGGGCGCGCTTTCCCGCATAGCGATGCGGGAGTTCGAACAGAGAAGTGGCACGTTTCCCGCTCCGAGCACATCGGCCGCCGCCCTCCATCCGGCTGCGGCAGAAACAGGCAGGTATCGTCATGCTGATTCCAGTCACGCACGAAAACATGCAGGGCCGCCGCTGGCCCGTAGTGACTCTCGCCATCATTCTGCTCAACGTCGTCTTCTTCCTCGGCACGCATTGGAGCCTTCAGGACGATGTCCGGCAAATAGGCACTGTAAAGGTTCACATCCTCGTCTTCGCGGCCTCGCACCCGAATCTTCAGATGACGCCCGAGGCCAAGCGACTCGTGGACAATTTTGAGCGCGATCATCCCAAGACCTTCGAGCAGCTCACGTCGCAAAACCGCCCGGTCGAAGATGCCTGGGACGCGCAGATGCGCATGCTGGATCCGGACAACGCGCAAGAAGTGATGAATGATCTTTGCGCGCAGTACGCCCAGTTGCAGAAAAGTTCGATCCTCGAACGATTCGCATTCATCCCCAGCCAGCCGCACGCTTTCGCCTATCTCACCGCCAATTTTCTGCACGGTGGGTGGCTGCACCTGATTTTCAATATGTGGTTTCTCTGGCTCGCCGGCACCATCCTGGAAGATACCTGGGGCCGGGTACTCTATCCAATTTTCTATCTCGGCGCGGGCGCTCTCGCTCTCCTGTTCCACGCCATGATGTATCCGAACAGCATCATCCCCACCCTCGGCGCTTCCGGTGCCGTGGCCGGCCTGATGGGAGCGTTCCTGGTCCGTTTCCCGAAAACGAAGATCCAGATGTGGTGGATTCTCTTCTTGTTGTTCAAGTTCCGCGTTTACAAATTCCGCGCGCCGGCTTACGCGCTCCTTCCGCTCTGGGTCGGCATCGAATTTCTCTCCGGCGCATTCCTCGGCGGCTCCAGCGGCGTGGCTCACTGGGCGCACGTCGGCGGTTTTCTTTTCGGCGCAGGCATCGCCATGATTCTTCGAATGACGGGCATCGAACAGAAAGCGGACCAGGCCATCGAGGCCAAAGTCAGTTGGACCGCGGATCCCCGCATCGTGCAGGCCACGGATGCGCTCGGACAAAATCAGCCGGACGCCGCCATCCCGCCGCTGAAGAATCTGATCAGTGAGCAACCCGATTCCATCGCAGCGCACGATTTGCTTGCCAAGGCCTATGGGAAGAAACAGGACATCCCCGCCTACCTCGACGAAATGGCCGCGCTTTGCCGTCTGCATGTGAACCACAGGGAGATGGATACGGCCTTGCAGGACTACGAAGACTTCACTCGCGCGGGCGGACAGAAACTGCACAAGGCTATTTGGATGGAGCTCTGCAGGCACCTCGAACGCGAAAAAAATTGGGATCGCGCGGCTCGCGAGTACGAGAAACTCGCCAAGGCCTATCCACTCGACCGCTTGTCGGTTCCTGCGCTGGTTTCCGCAGCGCGCCTGCAGCACAAACAACTGTTCAACTCCACGGAGGCGCTCCGCCTCTACCGCGAAGCGGAGGCTTCTCCGGCTCCGCATCTCGATACCGATTCCTCAGCGATTCGCGCCGCGTTGCAGCATTTGGAGCGGACGCTGGTTCCCCAGGTGTCTCAGCAATAGTCGTTCATCCGTTCGGGGGAAGAGGGAGGTTCGCGGCCTACTCCGATGTGGGGTCGGGGACTTTCGCGTCGTTCGCCGCCGCGCGAGATTCCTTGGCGGCAGAGTAGAGCAGCATTCCCGCGGTGTATAGCACCACGCACACGACCAGCCAGCGCACCGCGGTTAACGAGAGCGATTTTACCCAAAAGGCCGCCAGAAGGACGCCGGGGACGCCGCCAATAGCTAACGCCGTGGCGGCTTTCAGGTCGTAGCGGCCGCTGCGGATAAAGCGCACACTGCCCGCGGGCATCAGGAATGCGCAGGAGCCCATCATGATGGGGAACGCTGCGATCGGATTCATCCCCAGCAAGCTGACCAAGATCATACACGGGGCGTAGAGGCCGATTCCCAACGTCATCAGCGCACCCAGCGCAAAATTACCGATAACGCCGGCCACCAATCGCGTGCCTTCAAGGCTCAAACGTTCTCCGCCGCCGGGGAAGAGATTGAGCTGAGTCATCAGCATCAATCCAGCCGCCGAAACCAATGCGAGACCCAATCCGATCTGCACTGCGCGCCGGGGCCACTTCGCCACGATGCCCGCGCCCAGCCAGGCACCTAGCACCGAAGCCACAATCATCGCGATCAGCGTGCGCATGTCTACCGCGATGATCGAAATAAAGATGAAAGCTTCCGCGACTGTCGGAATGGCATGGCCCACGTTGAGTGTCCCGGGGATCAGTTCATCCGGAACGCCTCGTAGGAACTTGAATGAGGATGTGGTTGTTGCGAAGGATCCGATGCCCAGCGTGTCGAAAAAATTAGTGAAAAATCCGATGAACAGGCGGATCGGCTGCGAGAATGGGCCGGCCGCCATATAGCTCCAGTAGACGAAGTACGCCAGCGTGACCACGCCCAGCGCGATCAGCAACACTGTTTTTGTCGGAATAGCGTACGCCAACAGCAGTGCAATCTTCATCCCGTCTCCTGGCCTTTCTCTGACTTCGATGCGTTGCAGAAGGCGGTGCCTTGCGATATCCGACGCCCGCGACCACGCCAGGGTCGCCCGCCTGCGCCCAGCCTCATTCTTTCCACCGGACTACTTCAGCGCGTCCTCAGCTTCGGGAAGCGTAGCATAAGTTTGAAAGAGCGCGTCGAGTGCGGAGAGCTTGATGACGTTGCTCACACGGTGCGTCAAGCCCACCAGCGCAAGCTGCCTCTGGGCCTTCTGGCAGGAGACGTACGTGTGCACCAGCGTCCCCAGCGCCGCGGAGTCGATGTACGGCACCTCGCTCAGATCGATGATCAGCGCAGTGCCGGTAACCCCGTGCAGCGCTTCCTGAAGCGCGCTCCGGGTTGCAATACTGATCGCGCCTTTTGGTTGGAGGATGTAATGGCCGGGGCGGTTTCCCGCCCGGCCGGTGACTTGAAACGTTTGGTCTGGCATGGCCGGGATTCTATCGAAGTGGCCCTCGCGCGGCAACAGCGCCGGCGCGAATCAGGCGCCCGCGGCTTTGGAGGTCTCCGCCCGGCGGCTCTTCACTTCCCGCAGCGCGCAAATTGGTTTCTGCTGCGATTCATAGTACGTGCGAGAGAGCAACTCACCCAGGAGGCCCAGCGAGAGGAATTGAATCCCACTGAGGATCAGCGCGATGCCCAGAAGCAGCAGCGGGCCGTGCCGCACCATCAGCGCCGTGTGGTAATAACCTTCAGGACCAGCAGCGTCGTGCAGATGCTGAGCCCCGCCCCGGTCGCCAGCAGGCCTGCAATCCCGAAAAACTGCATCGGCCGGGTCGAGTAGTCCAACAGGAATTTCACGCTCATCAGATCGAGGATCACTCGAATGGTTCGTCCGAGTCCGTACTTGGACTTCCCGTTCTTGCGCGCCGTGTGCTTGATCGGCAATTCCGCGATTCGCGCGCCGCCCCAGCTTGCCAGCGCCGGGATGAACCGGTGCAGCTCTCCGTAGAGCCGGATCTCCGAGAGGACTTCGCGCCGGCAGGCCTTGTACGTGTTTCCGAAATCGTGCAGCGGCACTCCCGAAAGCCAGGCCATCATCCGGTTCGCAATCTGGCTGGGGAGCCGTCGCGTCAGTCACGCTTCGGCCCGGTGGACGCGCCAGCCGCTCACGATGTCGTAGCCTTCCTTCATTTTCTCAAGGAAGCGGGGGATCTCGTCCGGGTCATTCTGCAGATCGCCGTCCATGGAGATGACGATTTCGCCGCGCGCATGGTCGAACCCGGCCTTCAGCGCCGCTGTTTGACCGAAATTCCGGCGCATGCGCAAGAGGTTTACCCGGCGGTCGTGTTCGTAGATCTCCTGCAGCACGCGGTAGGTGTCGTCCTTGCTGCCGTCATCCACGAAGATCATCTCGTAGGGCTCGCCCACCTGATCCATCGCTTCCGTGATTTTCACGTAGAGCGACGAAACATTTTTCTGCTCGTCATAGAAGGGGACCACGATGGAGATGCGGACTGCTTCTGCTTGGTTCATCCGATCACTCGCTCCGCGGGGTTGGGATCGAGGGCCGGGAGGGGGCCCCTGCCGTGCGATCTAGAATCAGGCTGAAGCCGTCCGCTAGTATGAACGGGATTGCCTTTGAGAACAATAGCTGCCTGAATGTGTACCACCAAACGACGGGTATTGGACCCTGTCCCCACTTCCGCCCCCCAGGGCGCCCATTGCTGCCTTTTTTGACGCGGTCAGGTATGATTAGATTGCTGAGCGGCGGCAGTCGAATGCTTATGGCCTTGCACCATAGCAGGCTGCGCTGGATGAGTGTGCCCGCGATTGCCCTCGCTCTGCTGCTCGTCCTCGCAAACCGTCGTCCCACTCCTTCCTCGCTTTCGCTTGTCTTCGAGAGTTCCGCAAACACACTTCCGGCCGATGGCATTTCCACTTTGCACCTCACCATTCGCGCTCTCGATGGCCGCTCGCTTTCTCCGCGCGATGTTCAAGTCGCGGTGGTGGACGGCGCGCGCCGCGCTCTTGAGATGACACGCCAATACAGGGCGAAGCTGCCTCGGTGCCACCGCACCACGGTGTCCGGGGTCACGACGATCAGGGCTTGTTTCCATCGAGGCCAGTACCTTAGCGCAAGGACCCAAAAGAGCTTGTCAAACACGGTCAGGCGCGGCCGGGGGTGCTTGCGCATCAGGACCGCGAGTTGCTGCCGAAGAGCTAGGTTTTCGAGCCAGAGGCTCCGATGCGTGCGGAAAAGGCGAACAATCGAGGCCAGCAAGAGTCCGATGGTGTGTAACATGGCTGGGTGTTATCGCGAGTCACCTGTGGATGGCAACGCTCTATGCTGTTGATTTCAAAGGCGGACAGAGTTTTGGCGAGGGACAGGCTCTTTGCTTGGCTCCATAACTTCCGCCGCCTCGTCACCCGCTGGGAATATCAGGAGGCCAACTTCCTGGGCATGCTCCAACTCGGCTGCCTCCTCATCCTCGCGAGGCATTTATGAGACTGCTCGTAATGAACTCCATCAGTTCGTCCGGCGCGATCCCCTACGTCTCGCCTTCTACGAGTATAGAACACCTCCACCGCCCACATCGGGACGTCGCGACACCTCTCCGCCGCCGATTCTGTTAGACTGCGGTGCGCCGGGCGAGCCGCCTGCACACAATTCCCGTGAGCCTTCCCCTTTTCACCACGCCAATCACCGGGCCGAAGCGCAATTGGAAGCTCAGCCCGTCCGATTTCGCTTTTCTATGGGAAGAGTGCAAGCGGTGCTTCTACTTGAAGGTAGCGCTGAACCATCAGCGTCCGCGCTCCATCATGCCCAAGATTTTCACCGTGATTGACGAGAAAATGAAGCTTCACTTCGGCGGCCGCCGCGCCAATGAAGTTGTCCCCCAACTTCCGCCCGGCGTTTTCCGCTTCGGCGATGACTGGGTCGAATCTCTCCCCATACAGATTCCCGGGCACACTTCCACGTGTTTCATCCGCGGTCGGCTGGATTCAGTGATTCAGTTTGACGATAAATCATTCGCGGTGGTGGATTTCAAGACCTCGGAACAAAGGCAGGGAAACGTCTCGCTCTACGCGCGGCAGCTTCATGCTTACACCCACGCCCTTGAAAACGCCGCTCCGGGAAAATCATCACTCAAACCCGTTCGACGTCTCGGCCTGCTCGTTTTCGAACCGAAGGCCTTTTCCGCCCCGCGCGGAGACTCCGCGCTGCTCTCCGGCACGATCGGTTGGATGGAAATTCCGCGCGATGATGCAGCGTTTCTGAAGTTTCTCAGCGAAGTTCTCACCGTGCTCGAATCGCCTGCTCCGCCGCCCAGCACGCCGGGGTGCGAGTGGTGCGGCTACCGCGAATCGAGCCGCAAGTCCGGCCTCTAACCTTTTCCGCGCCCCACTACGCCCGCAGGTAATCCCCGCGCCAGTTTTTTATCATTTTCTTAATCGGGTCGCGGTCGGTGATCTTGTCAGTTAAGACCTTGCGCGCCAGCTCCGGCAGTTCTTCATCGCTCGCAAACCGCAGCGCCACCAATTGTCCTGGCTCGAATTCATTGATGCGCGAGCGCAGGTCTGTCGGCAGCAATTGCGCCATTCTCATCCGTTCTTCCAGACGGATCACGCGGTCTTGTACACTCAGCGCGAACAGGCGCCCAAAGAGCGCGATGAGCACAAGCGCGACCGCTAGCAAGAGCGAGAGCAGGTTCTCCCAAGAATAGACGTGGATCACCCGATAGATCGAATAAAGGAAATTGATCAGGAGTATGGGCAAAGCCACGAAGTGGAACGGCGGCACAAACCGCGTGTGATTCGAATAGTTTTGTGTCATCTCATTTGCTCCATTAGAAATTTGGCTGGCTCATCTCGTTGAGGCCGGTGTCTTGGCCGGATTGTATCAGAGTGGCGGCCTCGCGCGCCGCGCCTCCGCTCAGTAACGCTTTTCGCTCTTGAACACGCTTCCGTCCTTCATCACAAACATTACCCGTCCGAGTTCCTTGATGTCCTTCAGCGGATCGCCGGGCACCGCAATGATGTCCGCGTACGCCCCAGGGGCGATCACGCCAATCAAGCCTTGCATGTTCAGCATTTCGGCAGGCCGCGAAGTCGCCGACCGGATCGCTTCCGCTGGCGACATCCCGAACCCTGTCATCAGGCTGAATTCGTTTGCGATCGGTTTTTCAGGATCGTCCCACTTGAAACTGCCCGCGTCCGTGCCGAAAACAATTTTCACTCCCGCGCGCATCGCCTTCTGAAACGACGGCCCATGCACTTCCACGCGCTTGCGGTCGCGCTTTCCCGCTGGTGTATTCTCCGGCGCATTCCATTCGTAGTAGGGCATCAGCGTCGCGCAAAGCCATGTCCCTTGCCGCACCATCTGCGCAATCGCCTCGTCATCCAGTTCGAGGCCGTGCTCAATCGAATCGCACCCGCCATCCAGCGCGCGGTGCAGTCCGATTCCGTTGTATGCGTGGCACGCCACTTTCTTCTTCCAGCCGTGCGCCTCGTCCACGATGGCCTTGATTTCATCCAGCGTAAGCGTCGGCTGCGAAACCAGATTGCCGTTCCGGTCCAGCCACGACCTGTGCGTCATGTACACCTTGATCCAGTCCGCGCCATGATCGAGCTGCTCGCGCGCGGCCTTCCGCGCCTCCACCGGCCCATCCACGAGTTGCGCGCCCTTGGGCATGTCCAGTTCCGGCGCGTAATCCTCCAGCGGATATCCGCCCGTCGTCGAAATCGCGCGCGTCACCACGAACATCCTCGGCCCGGGAATGTACCCGCGCTCGATGGCCTGCTTGATTCCCACATCGCCGTAGCCCGCGCCTTCGGTCTCTACATCGCGGATCGTCGTGAACCCTTGCTCAGGTGCTCGCCGCGCCGCGACTCCGGCCCGCACTGCGCGCAGTGCGATCCCGTTCATCAGGATATTCGCTTCGTAACCGCCCTCTTTCGGGTCTTCGCCCTGCAAAAAAATGTGCGTGTGCGATTCGATCAGGCCCGGCAGCACCGTCGCATTCGAAAGATCAATCACCTGCGCCCCCGCAGGGATTTGCGTTGAGCCTGCATCGCCCACGCTCGCGATCCGGTTTCCCCGGATGACGATCACCTGGTTCACCCGCGCCGCGTCGCTCTTGCCGTCCATCAAACGCCCCGCGCGGATGACCGTCACTTTTTCTTGCCCCCGCACGGTGACCGCGGCCAGCAGCAGCCCCGCGCAAACAATTCCCGCAAACAGTTTCCGCATGACTTCCTCCCTGGGTTGATTCTCGATATCCCTGCTTGATTCGGGGGGATTTTGTCCGCAGCACGCCGAAATGTCACGCGGTAACTTCGCCGCTGCCCCGTTGACTTGGCTTCGCTCGCGTCTTACGATGGCCGCACTGCCCAGCCTGCCGATGGCGATGTGTCTAGGAGGTCGTATGAGGTTCGTGCGTGTTCGTTGGATTGCGGTGCTGTGCGCTTCTTTCGTGCTCGGCAGTCCGTCCTTTGCTCAGCATGAGCATGGCGGCGCACCCGAAAAACTCGGCAAGGTGTCGTTTCCCTCTTCCTGCTCACCCGCCATTCAGCCGCAATTCAATGTGGCCGTGGCCATGCTCCACTCGTTCTGGTACGCGAAAGCCGTCGAGGCGTTCTCCGCGATTGCCAAAGCTGAACCGGCCTGCGGCATGGCTCTCTGGGGAGTGGCCATGGCGCACTATCACCCGCTTTGGGAGATTCCCAACCCCGAAGATTTGAAGCAGGGCGCCGCGGCCGCACAGAAGGCCAAAGCCGTCGGTTCGAAATCGGAGCGCGAAAGACAATTCATCGAAGCCATCGGTGTCTACTATAAGGATTACACAACTGTGGGTGAGGTTCCGCGTAATGCGGCCTATGCGCAAGCCATGGAGCAAATCCACAACCGTTTCCCCGAAGACCGCGAAACCTCGATTTTTTACGCCCTCGCTCTTCGCGCCGCCGCTCCTGCCGGCGACAAGACCTACGCCAAGCAGAGAAAGGCCGGCGCGATTTTGGAAAAGATTTTTGCCGAGAAGCCGGACCATCCTGGTGTGGTTCATTACATCATCCACTGTTACGACTACCCGGCGCTCGCCGGTGGCGCTCTTGAGGCCGCACGCCGCTATGCCAAAATCGCGCCCGATTCTCCTCACGCGCTTCACATGCCGTCACACATTTTCACGCGACTTGGCCTCTGGCAGGAATCCATCGATTCCAATCTGGCCTCCGCCGCCGCGGCGCGCAAGAATGTCGGCACCGGCGACGAACTCCATGCCGTGGATTATCTCGCCTACGCCTATCTGCAGGGGGCTCAGGACCGCGAAGCGAAGGATCTTTTCAACTCGCTCCGGGCGCCAGCGCAGTCGGACCCGGCGAGCTTTGCCGGCTACTACTCGATTGGAACCGTCCCCGCGCGATACGCTCTCGAGCGGCATCGCTGGGAGGAAGCTGCCGCGCTCACCGCGCCGCCGGATACTTTTCCCGGCGGCCGCTACACTCCCACGGAAGCGAACTTTCGTTTCGCGCGCGCCCTCGGCGCCGCCCGCGTCGGCAAGCTGGACGCGGCTCGCGAAGATTTGCGGCGCCTGACCGCGTTGCGCGACTCACTCGCCGCCCGGGGAGAAAAATATTGGGCCGAGCAGGCGGACATTCAGCGGGAAATTGCGCAGGCATGGGTCACGTTTGCGGATGGCGGGAAAGAGAAAGCCTTGCGACAGATGCGTGCGGCCGCCGCTCACGAAGATGCAACGGACAAAAGCGCGGTCACTCCCGGCGCGGTTCTCCCCGCCCGCGAACTGCTCGGCGACATGCTGATGGAGTTCAAGCATCCCGGTGAAGCGCTGCCGGAGTATCAGGCAGCCCTCCGCTCGGCTCCGAACCGATTCAACTCACTATCGGGGGCGGCGCGCGCCGCGGAGCTTTCGGGAGACCACGCGACCGCGAAGAAGTCTTACGTGCAGCTTCTCGCCCTCTGCAAGAATGCCAATGGAGATCGCCCCGAGCTCCAGCGAGCCAAAACTTATTCCGCCCAAAAATAATGGAGACACCCGGGGCCTTCCTCTGAATTCATCAGAACCACGTGCGCGCCTTGTACCGGCGATACTCCTCACCGAACGCCTGCTCCAGCACCGCCTCCTCTTTTCGAATCCTCAGCAGTTGGAATGCGTAAATCCCGAAAAACCACAATATGAGAATCGGCTTTCCCCAGCCGATAATAAATCCCAGGTAGGCAACTCCCGCGAAAAAATAAATCGGATGGCGAATCTTCGAATAGAGACCCCGGGTCACCAGCTCCCTGGCCTGCGCTCGCACGCTAAATGACTTTCCAAGCTGCAGCCGCGCCAGTATCCATAGCGCAATTCCAGCGATCCCCAGCGCGTTTCCCAGATAATATTGCGCGCCCGCCCCGCCGCGAGAGATCACAAACACCCCGAACGCCGCTGCGCTTCCCACATCCAGCCACACAATGATTTTCACAAGACCGTCCTCATCCTTGCTTGGAAAGAAGATAGGAAAGAAGGCATGAAGCTGAAAAGATAGTTGCTAAATCGCGGGGAGTAAGACGGCCGCCTCAATTTGGTCCGGGATACCGCACCAGCAGAAGCGTCAGGTCGTCATTTTGCCGCGCGCCGCGTGTAAACGTCCCGATGGACGCCAGGATCGACGCCTTCATCTCATCGACCGCAAGGGCCCCCTTGCCGCTGACGGAATCTTTCAAGCGCGCAATCGTGAATTCTTCGTCCAACGGATTCATGGCCTCGCTCACGCCATCACTGAACAGGATCAGCGTGTCGCCCGGTTCCATCTGGAAAACGGCGCTCTTGTATTGCGCGTCGGGGATCAGGCCGACTGGGAAAAACTCAGCCGGAAAGGGAGATTGCGCTTCATCCTTGCGCAGAAGCAACGGCGAAGGATGTCCGGCATTGATGAATTCGAGCCGCCCGGTGCAATCCAGGATGCCGAAAAACATGGTCGCATACCGTTCGAGCTGTGAATGCGAGCAAAGGAATCGATTGATGTGCGCGATCACCGCGGCGGGTTCCTGACCAATGCTCATGCCTGAAAGCGCGCCCTGCAGCATCGTCGTCAGCAGCGCCGCGCCCAATCCCTTGCCCGATACGTCGGCGATGAGGAACGCAGTGCGGTCCTCAGCCAGCGGGATCACATCGAAGTAGTCGCCTCCCACCGTCAGGCAGGCCTCGTTCATCCCCGTAATTTCAAGGAACGGCGTGTGCCCGAATTCGCGCGGCAGGAGCGCCTGCTGAATTTCGCGCGCGATGCCCAGCTCCTGCTCCAGCCGCTGCCGCTCGCGTTCCCGCGCGACGAGCCGCGCGTTATCCATCACGCTCGCTGCTTCCACCGCCAGCGCATCCAGAATTTGCCGCTCCAGATTTGAGAATGCGGCAGGCTTGCGGCTGTCGAGGTAAAGCCCTCCGAGCAGTTCGCCGCGCAATTGCATCTCGCCGGATTCCGCAGTTTTCGGATGGGACGACGCGAACAGCGGGATCACCACCACGGCTCGAAGCCTCTGCGCGATGATGCTCTGAGCCGCTTGCAAATCGAAATCGGCCTGGGCTACGTCTTCCGTGATCACTCCGCGCTTCTGGTCCAGCGCGAACCGAATCGCCGTCTGGCTCGGCGTGAGTCCCTCGATCGGGAGAATCCGCCCGCCCTTCTGCCGCGCGAGTCGAATCCGCATCGGCCCGCCCGCCTGCGGTTCCAGTAAAATGCCGCGATCCGCGTCCGTCACGGCAATGGCATGGTCAATCATGTTGGCCAGTACTTCATCGAGCGGAAGGTTCGAGTGCAGCAGGGCGGTCGCGGCCAGCAGCATGTTCAGCTTCTGCAAGCCGCCCGTGCCCGCTTCCATGGTCGAAATGTTTTCCAGGCGCGTCAGGAGTTGTGGCAGGGATTGGTCGCCGGCGCGGAAAATCAGTTCGAACGAATCGGCCAGCCCAAAGTGAATCGTGTCGCCTTCTTTGAGCGCCTGCCGCGTGATTTTCTCGCCACCCACGAAGATGCCGCTTCGCTGACCGCGGTCCTCGAGGACAAAACACGTCCCGTCGTAAGTCAGCGTGGCGCAGCTCCGCGAAATTCGCCGGTCGGGCAGTTGCAAGTGGTTGCCTGTTTCAGCGCCACGCCCGATCATGAAGGGAGACTCGGAAACGCGCACGACGCGACGCGCCCCGTCGGGTCCGATCACTTCCAAAGCGGCCTCAGGAATGGATAGGGTATCGGGCATTGTTACGACCGCATCGCGCCGGATTCTAGCACGATGGAGCCGTTCGGTTCCGCTGTCACTTCACGTTTTTGGTTTTGAGGCTGGCGGCTTCAGATTCGCCGCTGGCGGTGTCGCCGCTTCCACCACCTTGATGCGCTCGGCGATCCTCTTGCGGTTTTCTTCGTGATAGTACACGGTCACTTTGGCGGCTCGCGTCAAGATTCCTACCGTCCGCGTCTTTTCATCGCGGACAAAAGACCAGTTGGTTTTCGTCTTTCCGCGCCCCCGCGCCACCACGATGCTCGTATCCGTCAATCGAATTACGATTCCCGTAGCCTGATGCTTTCTCGGTTTTTCCGCTTCCGTGGCCGGACCCTCTTGCACGTTTGAATGCGGCTCCGGCTTCGATTGCCCCGCGGCCAGAGAGCTGGCTGCGCAAAGCAGTACGATGGAGACAGTGAGCCTTTTCCATCGGCGGTTCATGACACATCCAGCTCCGCAGGTAGGGGCGAGACAACGGAGGATCATCCTCGCACAACACCGCGCCGGTCAAGTGGCTCTTTCGTCCACAAGAGCCCCTCCGATTCCGCTTGCTTGAGCGCGCGGGTAACGCTACAAGAGATTCGATCGGGATTGGGGACTCGGTGAACAAATCCTACCGCACCCGCAGATTCGTATTTTGCGCAGCTCTTGGCGTTGCTGGAGCTTTCGCTCTGAGTTCTTGGGCCGCCGCAGACTCCGCTGAACACTCCGGCCACACCGATCCGGTGGCGCCGATTTTGCTCGCGCTTGTACTGATCACGCTCGGCGCCGCCGTGGCCGGGCGCTTGATGCGCCAGTTCGGCCAAGCCGCGGTTCTCGGCGAATTGCTCGCCGGAGTCGTGGCCGCCAATCTCGGCTACTATTCCCGCGAGCCGGTGCTCACCGTCTTGCGCGAAGGCGAAACCATCCGCAGAATCCTCGACACAGCTTTGACTCAGAATGTGAGCCTCGCTGCGGCTGCGCAGCAAGTCCTGCCCCCCGGTGGTGCCGCCGAGCGGCTCGTGGCGGTGCTGGCCGGCCCGGGCGGTGTAGCTGCCGTTTCCATCTACAGCTTCGTGGACTTGCTCTCGCGCATTGGCGTGATCGTGCTCCTCTTTGCCGTTGGCCTCGAAACCAGCGTCCGCGAGATGCGCCAGGTCGGCAGAAACGCCTTCCTCGTCGCGGTCGTCGGCGTCGTCGCTCCGTTTCTTCTCGGCATCGGCGCCTTCCGGATGCTGATGCCGGAGACGCCCCTGGCTCACGATCTCTTCATCGGCGGCATTCTCACAGCCACGAGCGTTGGCATAACCGCCCGCGTGTTCCGCGACCTGCACCAGACCCACCGCATCGAGTCGCGCGTCATTCTCGGCGCAGCGGTGATCGACGACGTGCTGGGCCTGCTGGTATTGGCTGTGGTCAGCGCGCTGGTAGTAACCGGCACGATTAGTTGGCTGGGTATCGCCGGAATCGGCGCGAAGGCGGTCGTGTTTCTTGCGGGGTCGATCGGCATCGGATTGTGGCTCACTCCGCGCCTCGCCAAAGTTGCGGCCCGTCTGGAGATCGAGAACTTCAAGCTCCTATTTGGCCTCGGAGTCGCCTTCGCGCTGTCCTGGCTCGCGAACTGGATTGGCCTGGCGACAATCATCGGGGCCTTCGCCGCCGGCTTGATCTGCGAGGAGCTCTTCTTCAAGGAGCTTCAGCAGGAACACACCCTGAGCGATCTACTCGCGCCAGTGGAGACGCT
>JBGQGH010000038.1:0-24902 GCA_041497315.1 Terriglobia bacterium
AGTGAATTCATAGGAAATATTCCATCCCTGCTTTTATTCAATTCGACTCCGAGTGAGGCAACCGGCGAATGCGATCGGCTGGGCGAACCGGTCCGAAGTGAAAGCCTTATTGCCCGGCTTCAAGCTTGGCGGTGATCAGGCCCACCTTATCCACCCCCGACCGCCGCATGATATCAATCACTCGGGCGACTTCGGCGAAAATGACGCCCTCGTCCCCCTTGACGAACGCCACCTTCTCCGCGCGCTGCTTGAAGATGGCCTCCAGGCGGTCCCCCAGCGTATCCAAAGTAGTGTCTTCCTGATTGATCTTAAGCTTGCCACCCTCCAGCACCTGCACCACGATGGTCTTGGCCTGGATGTCCTGGTTTTGTTGCGCGTTCGGCGGCGAGGGCTGCGGCACCAGGGCCTCAAGCCCCTTCGGGGTAGTGGGCGTGATCACCATGAAGATGATCAGCAGCACCAGAAGAATGTCAATCAACGGCACGACGTTCATCTCCGCCATCGCGCCGCCCTTCGATCCTCCAACCTGAATGCCCATGATGAACTCCGTTCTCTAAGACTGCCCTGCTTCGAGCTTAGCGGTAATCAATCCGACTTTATCAACGCCGGCTCGGCGCATGATATCAACTGCACGGGCCACATCGGAGAAAAATACGTTTTCACCGCCCTTGATGAAAGCGACCTTCTCTGCGCGCTGCTTGAAGATTGCTTCCAGGCGCCCACCCAACGTCCCCCAGGAGCTCTCTTCCTGATTGATCTTCAGCTTTCCATTGTCCAGAACTTGCACGACGATGGTCGTCGGGGGGCTGGCTATGTCCGCCGAACGCACCGCCGGCTGCGGCACCAGAGCTTCCAGACCCTTTGGCGTGGTGGGCGTAATCACCATGAAGATGATCAGCAACACCAGAAGAATGTCGATCAGCGGAACGACATTCATCTCCGCCAGCGCACTGCCCTTGGGTCCTCCCACCTGCATGTTCATGATGGACTCGGTTCTCCAAGACGAGCCATTGGAGCGAAGTCGCCGCTCCGATGGCTCCGGCTCCAATGCTCCCGCCTGCTACTGTCCCGTGGGGGGCGGTGGAGCCTTGCGCTGCTGTTCCTCGGAGCGCTCGGTGAGCAGCCCCAGGTTGTCCACTCCCGCGGACCGCACTTCGTCCACGACGGCGACCACAACGCCATACTTGGCGCGCGCATCGCACTTGACGAAGACGGTCTTATCGCTGCGGTTGGCGATCAGGTCGCGCACTTTCTCGGTGATCTGTTCGCGCGCGGTCTTCGTAGTTCCCAGGTAAATGTCCCCGCTGCGGCTGACGGCCACGATGATAGCGTCGTCCTGTTCGGCCTTGGGCATATCGGTGGGGCTCTGCACCTTGGCCATGTCCACCGAAAAGCCGTGCTGCAACATGGGCGTGACGACCATGAAAATGATCAGCAGGACGAGCATGATATCGGCCATGGGGATCACGTTCGGGGCCGCCATCACCGCGCCGGCTTGTGGTTTATACGCCATGGCTTACTTCTTTCCACCCCGGCGCGTGATGAAGTAGTTGATCAACTCCATCGAGGAGTTGTCCATCTCCACGTCGAAGGCTTCCACCTTGCTGGTGAAGTAGTTGTACGCCCACACAGCCGGCACCGCCACGAGCAGGCCGAGCGCGGTGGTCACCAGGGCTTCGGAAATACCGCCGGCCACGGCCGAAAGACCGGTGGCCTTCTCCGCCTGAATGCCCTTAAACGCGTTGATGATGCCGGCCACGGTCCCGAACAGGCCGACGAAGGGAGACGTCGAGCCGATCGTGGCCAGGCCGCTCAGGCCGCGCTTCATCTCGGCGTGAACGATGGCGACCGAGCGCTCGAGGCCGCGCTTGGCCGCTTCGATCACCTCTTCATCCGACACCTGCGCCGAGGCGGACTGGAATTCGGAAAGACCGGTGGCCACCACCTTGGCGATGTGACTCTTTTTGTTCCGCTCGGCGATGGAAATGGCTTCATCGAGCTTCCCCTCGCGGAGCGCGCCGGCGACTTGCTGGACGAAGACGCGCGACTGTTTGCGGGCCGCGTTATACATCAGGACCCGGTCAATCATCACGCCAAGCGACCACGCGGAAAGAATGAAAAGAATCACGACAACCGACTTGGCGATATATCCCATCGATTTCCACATACTCATCAAGTCCCACTGCGTGGTCGCGGCCTGGAACATCAGGAATCCGGACGACGACAGATGGGAATGGATCATCAAAATTCCCAAGGACGACAGATTGAAAAGCATAGTTGCTCCTTTGTTCTTTCGTTCACAGAGGGCTTGGGTGGAGCCGGCCCGGGTCCAGCGCCGGGCTCCAACCAGCCTGATTCGAACCGGAAGGAAGGGGCGTCCCGAAAACGCCGGAACGTCCGCCTAGCCACCCAGCGTGAAAATCACATCAATCGTGGTGTCCACCTCGACCGGCTCACCATTGAGCAAGGTCGGGCGATAACGCCACTGCCGCACCGCATCTAGCGCCGATTGCTGCAGCAAGGCATGCCCGCTCATCACTTCCAGCTGCTGAATCGTGCCATCTTTCGCGATGATCGCGTGTAACCGCACCGTGCCCTGAATCCGCGCCTGCTTGGCCAGCGGCGGATAGATTGGCTGCACCTGGCGGATCAGCGACGCCCGCTGCACATTTCCGCCAACCGGAATGCGCTTGGGGGCTTCCTTCGGCGGAGGTGGCGGGGCGGAGCTTCCCACTCCACCGATAATGCCACCCAGAACGCCACCCACTTGGCCGCCGGGCACGCCGCCCGGCACGCCGCCGATGACACCGACGGTCGAAACGTCGGGAGGCAACTCCGCTTCCTTAATAATGTTTATTTGTTTCGGGATCGCTGTGGGCGTCACCAGCTTCCCGGCCTGGATCAAGCGCGTGACCGGCTTGACGACGCGGACCGGGGCAGCCGCTGGCGGGGGCGGCGGAGGCGGTGGCGGAGGCGGCGCCACCAGAAGCGTCGTGAGCATGGCCTTCGGCAACGCTTCGGTATACAGCAGAGGAATCAGGATAAGGATTCCCAGCACGGCCATCTGGATCGCCGTGGAGAGAACCACCGTCCATGGCTTGTTCGTCCGCTTGCGGACCGCACTACTCTCGACTAGATCATCAAACATTGTTCCTACCTCCTCCCGGCCGTCGCCAAGCGGCTTGCGGCCGCCTCGCTCGATCGGGTTTTGTTGCCGGCTGCGGTTCCGGTTCCTGCCGCGAGGTTCTGTCCCCGCCATTTGTTCCAGGCGACGACCAATGGCGCGGCAATTCCAAAGCTGGAGTAGGTTCCGACCAGGATTCCTATCACCAGCGCAAAACTAAAGGTGCGCAGGACCTGTCCTCCCATCACGAACAGCACCAGCGCCGTCAGAAACGTCAAGCCGCTGGTCAGGATGGTCCGCGAAAGCGTCTGGTTGATGGAGCGGTTCACGATATCTTTGAATGGCTCGCGTCGCATCAACCGGTTATTCTCCCGAATCCGATCGAAGATCACGATCGTATCGTTCATCGAATAGCCCACCAGGGTCAGCAGCGCTGCAATCACCGTCAGTGAAATCTCATAATGCAGCAGCGAAAACAGCCCCAGTGTGATCAGAACGTCGTGAAAGACCGCCAGGACGGCGGCAGCACCGTACACCCACTCGAATCGGAAGGCAATATATACCAGCATGCCCGCCAAAGCATAGAGGGTAACGTAGACTGCCTGCTTGCGCAGCTCCGCACCCACCTTCGGCCCCACGATCTCGACGTTCCGCACCGCGAAACTTCCCAGGTAATAGCCGCCGCGCAATGCGTTGACCACCGCGTCGGTCACCCCTCCCGCGTTTTTCAGTTCATCGAAGTTGGTGAGGATGCCGTTGGCGTTCTTGTCGCGATAGTCCACGATGCCGCGAGCAAGCTGCGTGTACCGATCCGCCGCCAGCGGCCCCAGCGCCAACGGATCGCGCCGCGCCAGATAGTCAGCCAGCGCGGCCGGCGTCGCCGCATTGAAATCCTCTTTCGACCCCTGGTCGGTTTGCAGCGTCTTGTGCAGTGCCTGCAGGATGGCCGTCTTGCCGGCGTCCAGCGCTTGTTCGCCCTCGCCCTTCTGCTCCAGGCCGATCATCACGTCGTTGAATTGCTTGTTGGCCAGATCGCTGATGGGTTGGATCGTGCTCTCTCCCAACCCTTGCTCGGCCAGACCCTTGCGAATCTGATCCGTCGGCACAGCCTGGGCAAAACGCACGTACACCAGCGTCCCGCCCTTGAAATCGATTCCGTAGAGCGGGCCCCCGTTGCGTGCTAGGGAGACCCCTCCAACGATCAGCAGGAAAGCGGACAACGCGAAGAAATACTTCGCCTTGCCCATCCAGTCCAGGTGCGTTTGTTTGAAGAATTCCATAGTGCTACCAAACCAGTCGAGTTAGACACCGGCGGTGGGTTCCTGGTTCCAGGAACGCCTCTCCAGCCCCTTCAGATACTCAGCTCTGCCTGGCGGTCCATTTTCGCCAGGTGCCAATCGAAAATCAGTCTCGAAACGTACACTGCCGTGAACAGGTTCGCCAGCAAACCGATCACCAGGGTGACCGCGAATCCCCGCACCGGCCCGGTCCCGAAAAAAAACAGGAAAATCGCCGAAACCACCGTCGTCACGTGCGTATCAATGATGGTCAGGAACGCCCGCTTGAATCCCTGATCCACCGCCGTCACCGGCGCCTTGCCGTTGCGCAACTCCTCGCGGATGCGCTCGAAGATCAGGACGTTCGAGTCCACGCCCATGCCGATCGTCAAAATGACGCCCGCGATGCCCGGCAGCGTTAAGACTCCTCCGAAGTACGCCAGCGCGGCCAGCAGGATGATCAGGTTCAGCAGCAGCGCCACCACCGCGTTCACGCCGGAAAGCCGGTAATAGAACACCATGAAAATCATCACCACGATCAGGCTCAGCACCGAAGCCTGCCAGCCGTGGCGGATGGAATCCGCGCCCAGCGACGGCCCCACCGTGCGCTCCTCAAGGTACTTGATCGGTGCCGGCAGCGCCCCCGCGCGCAACACCAGCGCCAGGTCATTCGCTTCCTGCTGCCCGAAGCGCCCTTCGATCACGCCCGAATCTTCAATCCGGCCATTAATCACCGGCGCCGTTTGCACGCGGTGCTCCAGTACGATGGCCAGGTTCTTGCCGATATTCTGTTCAGTGAAGGTCCCGAACCGCCGCCCCGCCTCCGTCGTCAATTGGAAAGTCACGTCGAAGAATCCGAGGTTTTTCGTGCTGCGTTGCGGCGAGGCCCCGCGCAAATCGCGCCCGGTGACGATCGGCGACCGCGCCACCACGTACCAGGCTTCCCCGCCGGATTCGCCCGGCCGCGCGGATTCCGGTTTTCCGCGCATCAGCTCCGTTCCCGGCGGTAGCACTGCGCCGTGTGCCTCCATCGCCTTCGCTTCCGAGGGATAGGTCGCCGAATCTTCCACCAGGCGCAGTTCCAGTTGTCCGCCCGCTTGGATCACCGCCTTTGCCCGGCCCGGATCGGCCTCGCCGGGCAACTGCACGATGATTTCGTTTTCGCCGCGCCCGTAAGGAGCCACCACCGGTTCGGTCAAGCCCAGTGCGTCGATGCGCCGCCGGATAGTTTCCTGCGACTGGTCCATCGTTCGCGTCTGAATATCGCCGATCGTGCGCTGCTTCAGCGTCAGCAGGTAACCCGATGGCTCGCCCGGCGCGGGAGACATATCCCACTCCGCGAACGAATCATTCACCGTGTCGCGGAACGCGCTGGTCTGATCCGTGGCCAGGTTGCGCACCAGGATGTGGGTATCGTCCACCTTGCGGATTTCTTCGTAGCGGATATTTTTCTCGCGGAGCTGGCTGGTCAGCCGGTCCACGCTCTGGTCGGTGTGCTGGCTGATGGCTTCCTGCACCTGCACTTGCAGGATCAGGTGCGTGCCGCCTTGTAAGTCCAGTCCCAGCTTGATCTGTTGCGTGAAGTTGCTTTTGATCTGCGCCAGCGAGGTGGGAAACTGCGGAAGTCCGATCAGCCCGTAAATGCAAAGCAGGATGATGGCGGCGACAAACAGCGCCTTCCACTTGAGGTTCGGATTCATCAGGTCGCTTGGGTCACCTTGTCAACTGCTTGCGGCGCGGGGCGCTCAGCTCTCCTTGCTTTCCGGCTGCAGGCCGGCAATCGCCGAACGCGACACCTTGATCTTCACCTGGTCCGCGATGCGCAGTTGCACCGCATCATCTTCCGTGCCCACAATCGTGCCGTAAATTCCGCCACTCGTTATCACTTTGTCCCCGGACTTCAATGCCGCCAGCAATTGCCGGAGCTGTTTCTGCCGCCGCTGCTGCGGCATGATCAGCAGGAAATAGAAGATCCCCATGACGATGATCATCATCAGGAACGGGCTGGTCAGCAGACCCGCCGGCCCCTGCGTTTGCGCCATCAGAGACACGTTCTGAACCATCGCACTCGCCATCATGGTTTTTCTTCCGAAGTTCCCACTCGCAGAGCTCGGCTGTCCCGGTACCGGTGCGTCGTCATATTATTTTGAACGAGGCCGAGCCACAGGTCTCCCGAAAGCCTCACTCCGAGGCAGGACTTACCGTCTGCGGAGATTCCAGTCCGTCCCCAAACTTCATAGCCTCTCGGATTTGCCGTATGAAGTCAAGGCAAAATTCCCCGCCCTCGCTGGCTCTTCTCTACTGAGAGAACCAGTACCCGCGCGCTAGTACGGGGTTTGTCTTCGCTCTTGTAGGGGCGGCCTGCTCCGCCACCGCGGGCAGCTCGTCTCCGCCCGTGCCGTTCGTCTTCCGCCTTTGTAGGGGCGCCGCTTGCTGCGCCCTGAGCCTGCCTGCCGGAGGCACGGAAGGCATGGCGGGCAGGCATCGAAGGGTCGGCGCGCCTTTCTCTTATCGCCTTGTCAGGTTGTGATTTATGAGTTACAAAGGACTGCCACTCATGAAGCGCAAAACCAGTATCTCCCACGACGAGGCCATGGTTCGCCGGCTTCGGAAGGACCCGGACTTTGCCGCCGAGTACCTCAAAGCTGTTTTGGAGGATGAAGACGACCCTCGCGTGCTGCTGATTGCTTTGCGCCACCTCGCCCAGGCACAAGGCATTGCCAAAGTTGCTAAGGCCGCTGGGATCGAGCGCGAGAGTCTTTATCGAGCATTGTCGGTTAATGGCAACCCTCGTCTCTCCACGTTAGTCGCAGTCACTAAGGCAATCGGTTTGAAACTCACCGTCGAAGCCGCCCCATAGATGGCGGGCCTGCCCTCCGAGTAGCACCGGCACTCGTGCCGGTGCGCCTTTCTCTCTCGTATTAGGGGCGGCCTGCTCCGCCACTGTCCGCTTTTCCCGCCGGATGGGGTAGAGTGTTCCTCGATTGCAGGCTTGGGTTTCGCCCAAACTCCTTCGCATTCCCTTTCTCGTTACCAGAGGATATATTCTCCACCGACCTCCAGGAGCCGGCCCAACGATGGCGCAACGCAAGAAGGCGAACAAGAACAAGGCAAGCAACGGCGCAAATCTTGGATTTGAGCAAACCATGTGGCAGGCGGCGGACAAACTCCGCGGCCACATGGACGCCGCCGAGTACAAGCACGTCGTCCTCGGTCTGATCTTCCTCAAGTACATCTCCGACGCTTTCCAGGAACGCTACGAGGCCCTGAAGAAAGAACCGCACGCCGATCCCGAAGATCGCGACGAATACACCTCGGAAAACATCTTCTGGGTCCCAAAGCAAGCCCGCTGGCCTCACCTCCAGTCCAATGCCAAGCAGCCAACCATCGGCAAGCTGATTGACGATGCGATGGAACACATCGAGAAAGCAAACCCTATTCTCAAAGGCGTCTTGTCAAAGGACTACAACCGCCCCGGACTCGACAAGCACCGCCTGGGCGAACTCATTGATCTCATCGCGGATATAGGCCTCGGCGATACCGAAAATCGCTCAAAGGACATCCTGGGCCGCGTCTACGAATATTTCCTCGGCCAATTCGCCAGCGCCGAGGGCAAAAAGGGCGGCGAGTTTTACACGCCGCGCTGCGTCGTCAAGCTGCTCGTGGAAATGATCGAGCCCTACAAAGGCCGCATTTACGACCCGTGTTGCGGTTCTAGCGGCATGTTCGTGCAAAGCGAAGAGTTCATTCGCCAGCACGGAGGTCGCATCGGCGATATCGCCATTTACGGCCAAGAATCAAACCCCACCACATGGAAATTGGCGAAGATGAACCTCGCCATCCGCGGCATCGAAGCGAATATCGGCCCCCACAATGCCGACACGTTTCACAACGACCTGCATAAGGATCTGAAGGCCGACTTCATTTTGGCGAACCCTCCCTTCAACATGAGCGATTGGGGCGGCGAGCGCCTCGAAAAAGATGTGCGCTGGAAATACGGCCGCCCGCCGGCTGGCAACGCCAACTTTGCCTGGGTGCAGCACATCATCCATCACCTCGCGCCAACAGGTATCGCTGGATTTGTGCTGGCCAACGGCTCCATGTCGTCCAATCAATCCGGAGAAGGTGAAATTCGCAAGGCGATCGTCGAGGCCGATCTCGTGGACTGCATGATCGCTTTACCAGGGCAACTCTTCTACGGGTCACAGATTCCCGTTTGCCTTTGGTTCCTCGCGCGGAACAAAGCCAACGGCAAGTTCACTGACCGCCGAAAAAAGATGCTCTTCATTGACGCCCGCAAGATGGGCCACTTGGTGGATCGCGTCCACCGCGACTTGTCCGACGAAGACATCACCCGCATCGCTCGCACCTACCACGCTTGGCGCGGCGAAAAAGAGGCGGGCAAGTATGAAGATGCCGCCGGCTTCTGCAAGAACGCTACAACGGAAGAAATCGCCGCCCATGGCCACATCCTCACGCCGGGCCGCTATGTCGGCGCGGAAGCGCTGGAAGACGACGGCGAGCCTTTCGAGGAGAAAATGAAACGGCTTGCGACTTCGCTGACGGAGCAGTTCACGGAGTCCTCAAAACTAGACTCTGCGATTCGGAAGAACTTAAGGGAGCTGGGATATGGCGAGTGAGTTTCCCCCCGACTGGAAGCTGCTGCCTATCGACAGTTGCATGGCGGCGCTGATCGATTACCGGGGCAAGTCTCCCCGCAAGGTTTCAACTGGGATTCCACTGATCACCGCGAAGGTTGTTAAGGGTGGCCGAATTCTTCCCCCGATGAATACATTGCCGAGGAGGATTACCACGAATGGATGCGGAGGGGCATTCCCGAGGCCGGTGACATTCTCCTGACCACAGAAGCTCCCCTCGGAGAAGTTGCTCAGCTAGATGGACGCAAGGTTGCACTCGCTCAGCGCCTCATCACGCTGCGCGGAAAGCCTGGCGTGCTGGACAATCGCTTTCTTAAGTTTGCAATGCAATCGGAATTTGTGCAGAACCAACTACAGGCGCGAGCAACCGGAACAACCGTCCACGGAGTACGCCAGAGCGAGCTCCGAAAGGTGCAGCTGCCAGTGCCGCATATTTCTGAGCAGAAGGCGATTGCGCACATCTTAGGTACCCTGGACGACAAGATTGAACTGAACTCGCGGATGAACGAGACGCTGGAGGCCATGGCCCGCGCCATCTTCAAGTCCTGGTTCGTGGATTTCGATCCCGTCCGCGCCAAAGCCGAGAGCCGCCAGCCCTCCGGCATGGACGCCGAAACCGCCGCCCTCTTCCCCGATTCCTTCGAGGATTCAAGAATGGGACAGACTCCGAAGGGCTGGGAGATTTCAAAGCTCGATTCGATATGCGAGCTAGCTTACGGCAAGGCGCTCAAGGAGAACGTTAGGGAATCGGGCCCTGTACCAGTCTACGGCTCCAACGGCCAAGTTGGCTGGCACAGCGACGCTCTCGTTAAAGGGCCAGGAATAGTCGTGGGCCGAAAGGGTAATCCCGGATTCGTAACTTGGGTGTCGGAGGATTTCTTCCCCATAGACACCACGTTTTACGTCGTTTCTCGATTTCCGTTTGGCGGGATGCGCTATTTATTTCACCAGCTCTCCCTTCTGAATCTGCCCGCCTTGGGCGCGGACTCGGCGGTCCCTGGCCTGAATCGCAACATCGCGTACATGACCCAAGTTCTTGTTCCATCACAAGGGCTCATCGAGTCTTTTGAGCGCCTCACAGAGCCAATGTGGCGACGGGTGGCAGCAAACGAGCAGGAGTCCCGCACCCTGGCTGCTACCCGAGATGCCCTGCTACCCAAACTGATCTCAGGTGAAATTCGGGTGAAAGATGTCAACAACACCGTCGAACATTAACCTCAAGCTGGCCGACTCTATCGCGCAGGTTCAAGGAAGCCTCCCTGGCTTTGCAATGTACGGTGCACGGGAAATCCTTGCTTACACGGCAGACTCAATCCATATCGAGCGTCAAATCAAAGCCATCGAAAATGCGATACCAGCCGATCCCAGTTTGGTTTTTGACCTCTCGCGTGCCTTGGTCGAAAGCGCGTGCAAAACGATCCTTCGCGACCGCGGCCAAGAGGTTCCGGTCAAAGACGGCCTGCCAAGGTTGTTCGGGGCAACACTGGAGCAACTCCGAGTCCTGCCCGACGCACACACCGCAGACGCTGAAACTGGTCGGTCAATCAGGAAGACCGCCGGAGCTTTGTATTCGGTAGTTCAAGGCATCTGTGAATTGCGGAACAAACAGGGATCTGCCTCCCAGGGAAAGCTCGCCGAAACCCAACCTCTCGAATCCGTCCAAGCGGAACTCGTCGCAAGGAGCGCAGGCGCCGTGGTCAGCTTTCTTTTCAAGGCTCACAGAAATTACGCCGCACAGGCGGCAAGACCCAAACGAGTGGAATACGTGGACAACCAGCGCTTCAACGCTTTCGTGGACGAGACTCACGAGCCGATCGACATCCTCAGCTTGACGTATCGCCCTAGCGAGGTGCTCTACAACGTGGATTACGAAGCCTACGTCGATGCCCTGAATTCGTTCTCTAACGAGCAGGATGAAGGGGCGTCTGCTGATGAACCACCCGAGGTGTCGGCTTGAGAAACCCTGTGCAAGTGGGGGAGTTCAAGGAATCCGTTGTGGAACAGGCCGCTCTCGCATGGTTCGAGAGTCTGGGGTACGAAATCCTGTCAGGACCCACGATAGCCCCCGGCGAACTTTTCACCGAGCGCACCAGCTATGGTGACGTTGTCTTAGTCAAACGTCTGCGCGAGGGACTCTCTCAATTCAACCCCAGGATTCCCGCCGAGGCCATCGAAGACGCTGTCCGCAAGGTCCTGCGCACGGATAGTCCGAGCCTCCTCCACAATAACCAGCGCTTTCACCGCTTCCTCACCGACGGCGTGCCTGTGGAATATCGCCGGGACAACCGAATCGTCCACGACACCGTTTGGCTCTTTGATTTTGACAAGCCGGAAAACAACGATTGGGCCGCCGTTAATCAATTCACGGTCGAAGAAGACCGTCGCAACCGCCGCCCGGACATCGTCGTATTCGTCAATGGCCTGCCACTCGCCGTCATCGAATTAAAAAATCTGGCTGACGAAAACGCCACCATCGGCGGGGCGTTCAACCAGCTCCAGACTTACAAGAACGACATCCCGAGCCTGTTTCACTTCAACGAGCTTTTGATGATTTCCGATGGCATAGACGCCCGCCTGGGCACGCTGACGTCTGGCAGAGAACGATTCATGCCCTGGCGCACCGTTGAAGGCGAAAAAGTCGCGCCCAAAGGCTCTCTCGAAATGGAAGTCTTACTTCGAGGAGTCTTTGAGAAGAACCGATTTCTCGACCTGGTTCGCAATTTCATGGTTTTCGAAGACAACACCAAAACGCTCGAAAAGAAAGTCGCGGGATATCACCAGTTCCATGCTGTCAATAAAGCTATCGGGCGAACGCTCGAAGCAGCATCCCTTGAAGGCGACCGCCGCGTTGGCGTGGTATGGCACACGCAGGGGAGCGGCAAGAGCCTGACCATGGCCTTTTACGCCGGGAAAATCATCCAGCACCCAGCCATGTCCAATCCGACCCTCGTCGTCCTCACGGACCGCAACGACCTGGACGACCAGCTCTTTGGCACGTTTTCCCGCTGCAAGGATTTGCTGCGCCAGACGCCCGAACAAGCCGAAAGCCGCGACAATTTGCAGGAACTTTTGCGGCGCTCTGTCGGCGGCGTGGTTTTCACCACGATTCAGAAATTCCTCCCTCAGGCTGAAGGCAAATACCCGCCCGTTTCCGACCGGCGCAATATCATCGTGATCGCGGACGAGGCCCACCGCAGCCAGTACGGTTTCATCGAAGGCTTCGCCCGGAACATGCGCGAAACTCTGCCGAACGCTTCCTTCATCGGCTTTACGGCAACCCCCATCGAATCTGACGACCGCAGCACGCCCAGCGTGTTTGGCGACTACATCGACATCTACGACATCCAGCGCGCCGTCGAAGATGGAGCTACCGTTCGCATCTATTACGAAGGCCGGCTCGCGAAGCTCGAAATCAACGAACAAGAGCGGCCCCAAATTGACCCTGACTTCGAGGAGGTGACCGAAGGCGAAGAAGAAACTGTCAAGCGCAACCTAATGAGCAAGTGGTCGCGCATGGAAGCCATGGTCGGCGCCGAGAAACGCATCGGGGTGATCGCCGAGGACATCGTTGACCACTTCGCGAAGCGACTCGAAGCAATGGATGGCAAGGCCATGATCGTCTGTATGAGCCGCAGGATTTGCGTCGACCTCTACAATGCTCTAATCAAGTTTCGGCCCGAGTGGCACCATGCGGACGACGACAAGGGAGCCCTCAAGGTCGTAATGACCGGTTCGGCTGCCGACGGTATCGAGCTACAGCCGCACATCCGCAACAAGCCGCGCCGCGAAGACCTCGCAAATCGTTTCAAAGACCCTGACGACCCGCTGAAAATCGTTATTGTGCGCGACATGTGGCTCACCGGCTTTGATGTCCCCTGCCTGCATACCATGTATGCGGACAAACCCATGCAGCGGCATGGCCTAATGCAGGCCATCGCCAGGGTGAACCGAGTCTTTGGAACGAAGCCGGGCGGGTTGGTTGTGGACTACCTTGGCTTGGCTACACAACTCCAGAAAGCCGTTGCGGACTACACAGAGAGCGGAGGCGAGGGCCAGCCGGTAGAGCCACAAGAAGAGGCCGTAGCCAAGATGCTTGAGCTATTTGAAGTCTGCGCGGGCATGATGCACGGATTTGACTACTCCAAGTACAAGACGGGCAGCCCGAAGGAGCGCGTTGCCGTCGCCCCCGCCGCCCGCGAGCACATCCTTCAACAAGAAGACGGCAAGAAGCGCTTCATGGACGCCGTCTCCAAATTGACAAAGGCGTTTGCGCTCTCTGTCCCGCACGAGAAGGCCATCGCCATCCGCGACGATGTCGGATTCTTCCAGGTGGTTCGGGCTGGCTTGGCAAAATCCACACCCACAGAAGGCAGAAGCCAGGAGGATCTGGATGCCGCGGTTCGGCAAATCGTCTCCAGGGCTGTAGCCTCCGACGAAGTAATCGATATTTTCTCCGCAGCCGGGCTGAAGAAACCGAACATCTCCATTCTCTCGGACGAATTCTTGGCGGAAGTTAGGGATCTGCCTCACAAGAATCTGGCCATTGAAACTCTGCGAAAACTCCTCAGTGACGAGATCAAAAGCCGGTCGAGGAAGAATTTGGTCCAATCCCGGCAGTTTTCGGAGCTGCTCGAAGAAACCATTCTCAAATATCAGAACCGTTCTCTGCAAGCCGCGCAGGTAATTCAGGAACTGATTGAGCTCGCCAAAGACATGCGGCAAGCGCACGAGCGCGGCGAGAAGTTAGGCCTCAGTGAAGAAGAACTAGCCTTTTACGACGCTCTCGAAACCAACGACAGCGCTGTGCAGGTGCTAGGCGACGAAACGCTGAAAAAGATTGCGTTAGAGCTGCTGGACACCGTCCGCAAGAACACCACAATTGATTGGACCGTGAAAGAAAGCGTGCGCGCGAAGTTGCGAGCGTTGGTCAAGCGCATCTTGCGCAAGTACGGCTATCCGCCCGACAAACAGGAAAAGGCAACCCTCACCGTGCTTCAGCAGGCAGAACTTCTCTCGAAAGATTGGGCCGCATAGTTTCGCGGAGCAAAGCGTGGGGACTTTGATCCTCTCATTCGAATTACCTGACAATCAACTTCACTCTTGACCACACCCCCTCCCCGTGGTAACCTGTGCTCCAGAGCCGATCGCCCTTGCTTTCTCTCCCGAGGCTTCGGGACCTGTCCCGAGAGATCGGATCTGCATCCGCTCCGGCCCCAAGGGCTCTCCTCTGAGATTTAGTTTTTCTTCGCGAATCGAGGTTTCGCCGTGCGTGCAGCGCCGCTTCACCCCGAGATGCCGGCAGTATCCGAACTGAGCGAGGATTCCGCCCACGCCGGAATCGCAGTCCCCGGCCCTGCTGGAGTCGTAGATCCCGGCCCTGCCGGGAAGGGCAACCAAAATCAACTAAGTCTAGTCTCTCCCGCTACTTCCGAACTCTTTTGCACGCCGCTGCAAGTTAAGTCCTTACCCTGCCACTCTTACAAACTCTTGGGGGGGAGGGGGGGTACACCAAGAGTTCACATTTCTCTCATTCTTAAGCACTTAGCTTCTTCTGGTATTCAGCCCTCTAACTCCTTACCCGCCTTCACATACAAGAATCGCGCCTCTAAACCCATACGCGCCATCACTTACGAAAACACGGGGGGTAGGGGGTCTGCATCCTCCCATTTTCTATTTTCTATTTTCGCTTCCAACCCCTCACTCCACCCCAGCGCCAAGCTGCTCCCGCGCCCCCGCCGCGAACGCCGCGAATTCCCCGCGTGCAATCGCCGAGCGGATTTGCCGCATCAGCTCCAGATAAAAGTAAAGATTGTGGTGCGTGTTCAGGACCGCGCCCAGGATTTCGTTGGCCATGAATAAATGCCGCAGATACGCGCGCGAATATCGCCGACAGACGGGGCACTCGCAGGACTCATCCACCGGCCGGGGATCGGAAGCGTACCGCGCGTTCTTGATCACCAGGCGCCCGCGCCGCGTGAAGAGGCAGCCATTGCGCGCGTTGCGCGTGGGCAGCACGCAATCCATCATGTCAATGCCGTTCGCCACGGCGTCCAGAATGTCTTCGGGGAAGCCCACCCCCATCAGGTACCGCGGACGGTCCGCCGGCAGCCGCGCGGTCACTTCGGCCGTCATCTCGCGAGTGAGGGCGGGGGGTTCGCCGACCGCCAGTCCCCCGATGGCGTAGCCGGCGAAGTCGAGTTCCACGATCTGATCCGCCGATTCGCGGCGCAGGTCGGCGTAAGTGTTCCCCTGCACGATTCCAAACAACATTTGCCGCGGATCCCCGATCGCCGCGCTCGCCCGGTTCGCTAGAAAAAAATCCAGACTCCGCCGCGCCCAATCCTGCGTCCGCGCCGCCGCTGCCGCCGCTCGCTCGTGGCTCGCCGGATACTCGATGCACTCGTCGAGCACCATCAGGATGTCCGCGCCCAGCGCCAACTGGATCTCCACCGCCTTCTCCGGCGTCAGGAAGTGCTCCGCGCCATCCAGGTGCGAACGGAACCGCACGCCTTCGTCGGTGACCTTGCGGAGGTCGGCCAGGCTGAAGACCTGGTAGCCCCCCGAATCGGTGAGGATCGCTCGCGGCCAGGCCATGAACTGGTGCAGCCCGCCCTGCTGGCGGATGAGTTCGTGCCCCGGGCGGAGAAATAGGTGGTAGGTGTTGCCGAGGAGGATTTGTACGCCCAGCTCTTCGAGGGTCTGCTGGGTGAGGCCCTTGACCGTCCCCGCCGTCCCCACGGGCATGAACGCGGGCGTGTCGATCACACCGTGGGGGGTCTCCAGCCTCCCAAGTCTCGCTCCGCTGGGATCGGTTTTCAGATGTTCAAAAGGAAAACCCATCCTCACGAGTTTAGCAGGACGGCCCTTCCGTCTGCTCGTCCCTGTGAACGATCAGGAGAAGATAAATGACGCGCCCACTTTCAAGACGACCCAGGCGAGCCACACGCCGGCGACGATGCCGATGGACTTGCCGGTCGTGAGCTTCTTGGGATTCACGGCGGCGTATCCGATGCCGAATAAAACGATCTGCCAAATCCAGAAGATGTCAAACGAACTCAATAGACTGAGCTCCCAAGGAGGCGCGTCCGGACCCAGGATCGCTCCCAGATGCGAGGCCAACATGGTCTCGGGTGTGGCTTGGCCAAAGGGTTTTATGGCCAGGGTGATCATAGTGAGAACCGCCGCGATCACCCCGGGAATCAGCCCGTGGCTCACAATTGCGAACGCCTGCTTGAACTTCACTCCCGCTCCTGCGAACAGATTAAACGCGCCGAGATAGACACCTCCCAAAACGAGAGCGATGACGACGGGCCCGAGCAGGCCGAACACGTAGGTCGAAGGCACGACAAACTTTGTTTGGACCGCAATCTGCCGCTGCTTTTGCTCCTCGGACAAGTCCGCGAACCGTGAGCTCTTTTCCGCCTTGGTGCGCATGTAGCCTGCCCAGTCAATTTTCTGGGTCATGAAATAGCAGACGCCGAGACTGAAGATTGTCACGATCAAGATCGGAGCTACCCAACTCGGCTTGCGAGCGATGTCTGCGAACGTCGGTTTGGGGCTGAAGAACACGCCTATTACACGTCCGATGGCGCTAATGCTGGGCTGCTGGGGTTCCAGGGGCGCTGCGACTGTCGTTGCCATTGCTCGTGACCTCCACCACAGTTTGAGTTGAGTTCTGCGGGCGTGCTCTCACGCGCTGTACTTCCTACGCGCCGCACGGCCGAATGTTTCAATTGGGCGGAGTCTACCCCAGATGACCAGGGAATGAAATGCCGGGGGCTGGAGAATCGGGCTGGGGGCCGTTCCTGCTAAGCCGGCAATTGGGGGACGGCAGTGAGGAGCGACTGCGTGTAAGGGTGGGCGGGTCGCTCGAGGACTTGCGCTACGGGGCCGACTTCGACGAACCGGCCGGCACGCATCACCGCCACGCGCGTGGCCACCTGCGCGACGACGGGCAGGCTGTGCGAAATCAAGATGTAGGTGAGCGCGAACTTGCGCTGAAGTTTTTGCAATAGTTCCAGGATTTGCGCCCCGACGGAAACGTCGAGCGCGGAGACCGGTTCATCGGCGACAACCAAACGGGGCCGCAGAATGAGAGCACGCGCGATGCCGATGCGCTGACGTTGCCCGCCGGAGAATTCGTGTGGATAGCGCGGGAGTGCGTCTGATCCAAGTCCCACAGCATCGAGGATGGCAGCAACTCGGGCGCGACGTTCCTCGCGTGAAAGTTGCGGCTCGTGGATTTCGAGCGGCTCGCCGACGATTGTTTCCACTCTCATGCGCGGATCGAGCGAGGCGACGGGGTCCTGAAAAACCATCTGCATGCCGCGACGCAAATTGCGCAGCGCGGCGCCGCGCGCGGCCAGCAAGTCCTGGCCACAGAAACGGATTTCGCCCGCATCGGAGGGGATGAGGCGCAAAAGCAGACGCGCGAGCGTCGTCTTTCCGCAACCGGATTCACCGACGATAGCGAGAGTTTCGCCTTCAGCGAGTTCGAGGTTCACTCCATCGACTGCGGCGTGACGCCGCGCGGCGGACTCATCGTCCGCGAAATAACCCGTTGTAGCGGAAAAGCTCTTGTGAAGATTTCGAGCTTCGAGAAGGAGCGCTGCGCTCATACGTTCATCCGAGCACACGGCATCAGCGTTTCTCACCGACGAGAAAGAAGGATGGCTGGACGAATTCGATCGCGCCACCGGCTTCGGTCTTCCAGTGAGGGCGAAGTCCGGTCGTATCGGGGCCGATTTCGGCTTCCATCAATTTCCGCACGGCCTGATAGACGGGCGAGCCGGGCGGATGGCTGACATTTTTCATCCAGTCGTCGAAATCACGCGGGCGTTTATCGGTTTCGGTGGCGCGCACTGCAAGGCCGGCTGCTTCGAACAAGCCACGAAGCTCCGGCGCGCCGAGCGTTCGAACGTGCGAGAGATCGCGCGCGCGTTCGATGCGATTGTTAGTCTCGGAAGATGCGCCTTCGGGCACGAAAATGTCCGCAACGGCTACGCGGCCACCGCGGCGCACGACGCGCGTCATCTCCGCGAGGGCGCGGGCGGGATCGGCAAAGTGATGGAAGCTGTAGCCGCAGACGGCAAGATCGAACGAACGGTCGGCAAGAGGGAGAAGATTGCCGTCGCCCCGAAAGAAAAAAATATTACTGAGACCAGCCTGCGCCATGGCGCTGCGCGCTTTGGCGAGCATCGCGGAGGTGTAGTCCACGCCAAATACGATTCCGGCGCGCGGAGCGAAGCTGCGCGCGAAGGTGCCCGGCCCGCAGGCTAAATCGAGCGCGCGCCGAACGGGAGTGGTGAAATCTGCGAGCGCGAGACGAACCAGCCGGTCGGCTTCGACGCCGCGTTTGGCGAGTGCGAAGTTTGCGAAATCGTCCGCGGTGCGCGTAAAGCGTTCGCGGACGCGCTGTAACTGCTCGTTCTCTTGTGGCGCTGTCATCAGCTCACTTCAAACAAGGATACACCGGGCGCGATGCTGCGGCCCGGCGACGCGCAATTCGGGCACGGCGGCGGAACACTCCGCGCGGCGCAACGAGCAGCGCGGTTCGAACGCGCAGCCGGGCGGCAAGTCGGCGAGCCGCGGCACCATGCCGGGGATGGGTTCGAGCTTGCGCCGGCGAAGCTGCGGCGACGCGCGCAGCAAGCCTTCCGTATAAGGATGGCGCGGGCGGCGCAAAACTTCGGCGGCGGGGCCTTCCTCGACGATTCTGCCCGCGTACATCACCGCCAGGCGATCCACGATTTCGCCGACCACGGCGAGATCATGCGTGATGAAAAGCAAAGCGAGGCCCAGCTCGCGGCGCAGGAGCGAGAGTAGCTCGAGGATTTGTTTCTGTACGGTGACGTCGAGCGCGGTGGTCGGTTCATCGGCGATCAAGATGCGCGGGCCAGCGGCCAAGGCCATGGCGATCATGGCGCGCTGGCGCAGGCCGCCGGAAAGTTGGTACGGGAACTGCTTTGCGCGCGTGTCCGGCCCCGGCACAGCGGCGCGTTCGAGCGCTTCGCGAACGCGTTGGGCCAGTTCATTCGAACGGAGGGCCGGATTGTGCGCGCGGATGGCTTCGGCGATTTGCGTGCCGACGCGCATGACGGGATTGAGCGCCGTCATAGGCTCCTGAAAAATCATGGCGATTTCGCGGCCGCGCACGGCGGTCTGCTCCTTGCCAGAAAGCTGGAGCAAATTCTTGCGCGCGTCTTTCGAATCGCGGGACGCAAGCCAGGCCTCGCCTTGCGCGCGAGCGCCTTCGGGCAGGAGTCCCATTAGTGCAAGCGCCAGCATGGTTTTGCCGGAGCCGGACTCGCCGACGATGCCGAGCGATTCTCCGGCGTTCAGTTCGAAAGAGACGTCATTGACGGGACGAATGCGCGCGGATGCGGTGGGCAATTCGACGGAAAGTCCGCGCACTTCGAGCAGCGGGGCCATCGAGCGATTATAGGGGAAATCGTCAGCCGCGGCGTGCTAGGGGAATGACGAATTTGAGCGCGGTGTGCGTGGCGGAGAAGCTGCAGACTTTGACGTCCTTGAGATCCGCGGCGCGTCCGGCGGAGATCACGCCGACTTCGGTGATTTCTTTGCGGCCTTTGGGATAAACGACCCAAAGGGCGCCGGCGGGCTTCAGGAATTTCACCAACACGGGAATCTGCTTCAAGTCAGAGGTTATTTCCGCGCCGAAGAAGATGAAATCGGAATTTTCCTGTGGTTTCGCCTTCAAGATGCGGGCGCCGCGTTTCTTGAGCTGAGGTTCGAAGCTTTTCTCGCCGATTCCAAGAACCGAGACCAACATGCCGGGCTTTACGCCAAGTTTGTCGAGCAAACTGAGCGGATGAAGGATTTTGTGAGCCCATTTTTCGGCTTGCGGGCCGAGGTCGAAGCGCGCGAGGCCGCCGCTGAATTTGAAGCGCAGTTCGCCGTTAATTGCCTGCACGGCTTTCATTTCACGGAAAGGGATGACGAGGCGAGAGTCGCCGCGAAAGATGATTTCGGTGGATTCGAGCAGCGCTGTTCCACGTGAAACATTCTTGCCGATGCGGAGCGCGCACCTTGCTTCCTGGCCAATGTTCAGCTTCCCCTTACGGCCTCAAGTCTCACATCTTCGCCGAATTTCTTGCCGAGCGAGCGCAAGTAGCCCTCAATCGTGGCCGAATAGCCGAAAACGAAGCGCGCCATAAAGCGGAAAATTGGATTGTAGATTTCGCCGTTTTCGATGATGGTGAGCGCGCAGCCGCCATCGGCGGGCGCGATTTCATAGGTCCAGGTTCCGCCGAAGGGAAGTTTCGGATCGTTGATGCGGCCGACGAGTTTTCGCGGCGGGTCCCATTCGATTACCTCGAGCGGGAGCTCCTGGCCGTGCTTATCGGTCTCCCGCCACGCCGGACGGCCATTCTGGTCGGGGAGGCGCTCGACGCTCTTCACGTCCGCGCGCCAGGAAGGAAAGGCTTCCACGTCGGTGATGGCTCGCCAGATGGCCTCGGGCGGCTGCCGGAAACGCGCCGCTCGCGCAGCCCAATGCGCTCTCGGGAGCATCGCGCCAATCAGGGCGACGGTGGCGACAAGAGCGACCAAGATGCCAAGAATCAGCAGAATCCATTTCATCGCGACCTCCTCATGATTGTCGTTCTCGTGATTTGCGTCTAGCCGCGCTTCTTACGCCAACGGCGCAGGCCGACCAGCTTTTTCGGTGGGCCGAGGAGCATGTAGCGATCCGCGGCGCGGCCCAGGAGCGCCAGGCCTTCGAGCGCGCACGCAAGTTTTTCCCTCGAAAGCACGGCGAGCATGCCGGCGACGCGCACCGGTTCGAGGACGCTCTGCGCGGCGCGGAGGCGCTCTCCTGCCGCGGAAACTAGCAGAGCGGAGCGGCGGCGGTCGCGCGGATCGCGGCCTCGGACAACGTAGGCGTACCGTTCGAGGCGATCGATCGAGAGCGACATCGTCGAAGGAGTCACACCCATGTGCTGCGCCAAGTCCATGAGCGAGGTCGGCTCGACCGGGTCCAAGTGGTCGAGGATGCTGACCTGATGGGCGCTCATGATGCGGCGCGTCTTGGGGTCGCGCACATGGCGTGTATGGCAGGCGAAGAAGATGCGGGGATAGAGTTCGAGCACCTGCTGTACGTGGCCTCTGCGCACAGGAGGAGGGTACGGCAATTAATTTGATTTGTCAAATCAAAGTAGTTGGGAAAAAGATGTGACTGGTGACTGGTGACTTGTGAAAAGACACGGGCATGCGACCACTCGGTGGCAGGGCAACGGGAATTTACAGCCGGAGTTCACTGAGTTCAAACAGGACAAGCAATTCTCTCCCCTACACAAATGTGGCGGGCTCCCGTTACAATGCCGAGGCAACGCATCCCGCGACGCGAGCGCCGCTCGCTCGGAACTTTGCGTTGCGCACCGCTCGTGGACTCCACTGCACATCGCGGCATGATCTGGAAGGAACTCTTCCGCCGTCCGGGCTTTCCTTTTCTTTTCAGCGGCATGTTCATCTCGCTTTTTGGGACAGGCATGAACTATGCGGGCGTGACCTGGTACGTGAAGGCGCAGACGCATTCGGACGTGATGGTCGGCCTTCTAGTGACCATCGTGACGCTGCCGGGACTTGTGGTGCCGCTGCTGGGTGGGGTGTTGATTGACCGCGTGGACCGGCGCTATCTGGGAATCGCGCTGGATGTGACGCGCGGGATTCTTGTTCTGGGAGTCGCGGCACTGGCCTGGAGCGGGCGGCTGGCGCTCTGGCAACTTTACGCGATGGTGTTCGTGCTGGGCGCGGGCTTCGGCGTCTATTGGTCCACGACGAACGCGCTGTTGCAAGAGTTGATGATGGAGCAGCAAGGCGCGCAAATTCCGCTGCGGCGACTGGTGGGCGCGAACTCGGCGGTGCTCATCGCCGTTCAAGGCGGAATGATGTCGGCGGGCGCGCTGGTGGGATTTGTGTACGACCGCGCGGGTTTGCAGGGAATCCTGGGCATCGACGGCACGACGTATTTGATATCTGCGATGTGCCTCGTTCTGCTTCGGCACGGACATTTTCCGCCGCATCGCGCTCTGGGCGGAGCGCCGCCTCCGGCGACTCCCGGAATCGAAGCACCGGCGGAAATGACTGAGCCCGTGCAAGTGGAGGGCCTCGGCGAGCCCGAGCCGTTTTCAGAGATGATTGCCGATCTTCGCGAGGGCTTCCACTATTTGCGCGAGCAGCCGCGCGTCCTGGCGCTGGGCGTGACCTATTCCTGCATGATGGCGGGCGTTGTGAGCTCGAACGTGGTGCTCGTCGCACTGGCGGCGGATTTGCTGCGCGCCGGGCCGGGAGGTTTCGGCTGGATTGAGTTTGGCTGGGCGGCCGGTGCGGTTTCCGGCGGACTCGCGGCAGGCGCAGTGACCCGGCGACACCCTGAGGTAGTGTTGATCGTGGCGCTGATTTTGCTCGCGATCGGGCACGCGCTGTTCCCCTACACATTGCTGCTGTGGGTGGTGGTGGCCATGAACGCGGCGCTGGGGGCGTGCCGGGCGGTGGCGGGCGTGATCACGCAATCGGCGGTCATGAATACGGTGCCGAGAAAGTTGATGGGGCGCACGCAATCGGCTTTCTCCATGATCACGACATTGATCCAAATCGCCATGAGTTTTTCGCTCGGCGGCCTAGCCAGTCACTTCGGACTTCCCATCGCTTTTTTTGTGCTGGGCCTGATTTATTGCGTTGCGGTGGCTACAGCGATGCGTGCGCGCACCCTGGGACATTTCGCACCGGAGCCGACGGTCTAGATTTTTCGCAAGGAGGTCGTGATGCAAACTCTACTTCCCGGATTTCACAGCATGCTGAACCATCACCCGCTGTTCGTCCATTTTCCAATCGCGCTTTGGCTTGCCGCACTTCTGTTTGAAGCCATCGCCATAGGGAAATCGAGCGACGACTGGCACCGCAATGCGGTGCGCCTGCTGTACCTGGGCACGCTCGCAGCGGTTTTGGCGGTCTCGACCGGCTGGCTGGCCGAAGAAGCGGTGCCCGAAACGGGCCCGGCGCGCGACGTGGTGGGGATTCACGAAACGATGATGCTGATTACGACGAGCGTGGCGCTCGGGCTGTGTTTGCTCGCGTTTCTGAAACGGAAAAACATGACCGGCGGCGTGCAAAAACTTCTGCTGCTGGGCATGGTGGCGCTGGCTGTGCTTCTTGCGGTCGGCAGCGACCGCGGGGCTCAGCTCGTCTATCAGTACGCGACTTCCGTGCATTTGCCCGGCCCGCCGAAGTAGCGGAGCGCCCGCCGCGGCCTGCCTCTCTTCCCGTTTCGCGAGAGCGTGGTATTCTCTGAACGAAGCGCAGCAGACTCTTGACTCCGTCCGGGCACGATGAATCTTCTCCAAAAACAAGTGGACGACCCACCCAATTCCACGTGCGAGCGCTGCGGGAAGAAATTCCACTGCGGGGCTTCGCTGCTGGGTTGCTGGTGCACGGAGATCAAGTTGAGCGAAGAGGCTCGCGCGCACCTGCGCCGCAGTTATCAGGGATGTCTGTGCCGCGAGTGCATGATCGTTTTTGCGGGGCCTGACGAGACATGGAAAACCCCAACGTAGCTGCGTTCCTCGAATATTACGAGCGTGTGCACGAGCGCACCCTGCGCGTGGCGCGCTGCATCCCGCGCGACAAACTCGAATGGACATTTCAGGCCGGGCGATTCACGTTGGGCGACCTGTTGCGGCATTTGGCCGGCGTGAAGCGGTTCATGTGGGCGGAGAACGCGCGCTTCCAGCCCAGCCGCTATCCGGGCCACGAACGGGAACTCGCGGATGGATACGACGCCGTTTTTGCGTACTGCGACCGGCTGCATCGCGAATCGGCGGAGATTTTCCGCAGCCTCACAGACGAAGACCTGCAGAAGAAGACCGCGACCGTCGGCGGCGCGGGCATTACGCTGGGAAAATGGCTGCGGGCGATGATCGAGCACGAAGCGCATCATCGCGGACAGATTTATCTTTACCTGGCCATGCTGGGCGTGCGGACGCCGCCGCTCTACGGTCTGACGGAAGAAGAAGTGCGCGCGCGAAGCGAACCGGGTTCATGAAATCGAACCCGACCGTCTTCGCGCTGGCGATGATCGTCATTCACACCGCTGTATCTGCCGTTCACGGCAAAGCGCACGAACATCTCGCGATTGCTCTCTCGAACTTCCAACAAGCTTTCGTCGCCGCCTTTGTCCTGATCATTCCACTTGCCGCAGCGATCTTACTCTTCACGCGTTGGCGGCGGGTTGCCGGGGCCCTCTTGGCGGTTTCGATGGCCGCGGATTTTTTCTTCGGGATTTACAACCATTTTGTCGTAGCGGGCCACGACAACTTCTTCGAGGCTTCCGCGGCCGGTTGGGGCGGCGCGTTCCGGTGGACCGTGGTGTTGCTTGCGGTTACTGAAGCACTGAGCTGCTGGGCGGGCGTCCGGGTGTGGAAGGAACACTCAGATCAGATACCCGGCGCGAAGTAAATCAAACGGAAAATCTCAGAGGTAGTCGCGGGAAGGGCCTTCGAGGAAGGCGCGGAGCTTGCGCGAGCGCGAAGGGTGGCGCAGCTTGCGCAGCGCCTTCGCTTCGATCTGGCGGATGCGCTCGCGCGTGACGGCGAACGACTGGCCGACTTCCTCAAGTGTATGCTCGGAGCCGTCGTCCAGGCCGAAACGCATCTTGATCACTTTTTCTTCGCGCGGCGTGAGCGTCTTGAGCACCGAGGAGGTCTGTTCCTTCAGGTTCAGGTTGATGACCGCGTCCGAAGGGGAGACGACGGCCTTGTCCTCAATGAAATCGCCGAGATGTGAATCTTCCTCTTCGCCGATGGGAGTCTCGAGTGAGATTGGCTC
>JBGQGH010000039.1:0-24801 GCA_041497315.1 Terriglobia bacterium
ATCGAAATCGTGCTCGTGGTCACCATCATCAACAGCGTGAACAACGACCAGGTGGGCGCGGTCGTGAAGTTCGCGATGGAAAACCCCAAGAAAATTGCTTTCGTCTCCTTCCAGCCGGTTTCTTTCACCGGCCGCGATGAAGACATTACGCCGGAGCGCCGTCTCCGCCAGCGCTACACGCTCTCGCACTTGGCGCAGGACGTCAGCAAACAAGTGGGCAAGGTCGAGCCCACGCGCGACTGGTTCCCCATCTCGTTTGTCAGCACCTTTGCCGGTTTTTCGGATCTCGTTCATGGTCCGGATTCGCAGTGGGGCGCGCTCTCTTGCGGCTGCCATCCCAACTGCGGCGTGGGCACGGCGCTGATGATCAACAAGGACACGAAAGAGTGGGCTCCGGTGCCCCGGTTCTTGAACGCCCCGCAACTCGTGAAGGACGTCACCGCCATCACCGATGCGGCTCGCGGCAAGAAGTTCTCGAACTTTATGATGGCCCTGGCGCTGCTGAAGAATTACAGCCCCTTCCAGGGACCATCGAGCCTCACGCTCAAGGACCTCTTCAGGAAGTTCGACAAGACCTGGGCGCTCACCAAGGGTTCGGAGAAGAAGTACGGCCGCACGTCTCCCGAACGCACTTACGAAGACGCCATGAAGCGGCGCCAGACCGATCCATGGAACTTCCTCTTCATCGCCGGCATGTGGTTCCAGGATTTGTTCAACTACGATTTCCGCCGCACCGAAATGTGCATCATCCCCTACGCCACGCAGCAGGGCGAAATTTCCTTCTGCGCGTACAACACGGGAATCGGCTGGCGGAAGATCATCGAGAACATGTACAAGAACGCGACCGTCGCCCAGTGGTACAAGGAGCACGGGAAGCACGAGATCTACGCCAAGGGCAGGAAGGTGGACCTCAACACCTACGAACACTCGCTCATCATTGACGCGCAGGACGCGGCCCGCGTCCGGCCCAAGGAGCATGACGTTCCGATGACCGCGTCCGAGGAAGACCGCATCCGGCGCAAGCAGGCCTTCCAGGAAGCCGCGAAAGTCCGCGCGATCTACGAAGAGATGGTGCTGAAGAAACCTCAGCCGGCCATCGTCACGATTGGCACGGTTGCGCAGATCAAGCAGGCTACGCCGGCGGGTATGCCGGCTCCGGTGACCATCAGCAACGCGAACGGCAACGGTAATGGCAACGGCCATAGCAACGGGAACGGTAAACCCTCTGGTGTAACGCCGCAGGTTGCCGAGCCCGTCGTCGGCGACTAGCTCTTTCACCTCCGCAGGTGAACTTCACGACTGCCCCCGGCTCGCCGGGGGCAGTTGCTTTTTGAGGGGAATGAACGCTCGCGATTGTGTTTGGTCGTCGGTAGCATGCATAATCTTCGGAGGGAGAAGAGGATCAGCGATGCCCATCTACGAATACGTTTGCGATGATTGCGGGGCGCGGTACGAGCAGATCGTGATGTCGAAGAGCGCCAAGATTGCCTGCCCGAAATGTGAGAGCCAGAAGCACACGCTGCAGCTTTCTGTCTTCAGTTCCACCGGTACGGCCTCGAAGGCCAACGGCCAGTCCTCTAGCTCCGGCGCCTGCGGCTGTACCCCACGCGGCTGCGGCTGCCACTAGCCAGGCAATTCCCTGAAGACGAATTCTGAGAAGAGGTTTTAGGTTCATGCTGCCGGACGGACATTCCCTGCTGTTTTTCCTGAGCGCCACGATGGTGTTGCTCGTAATTCCCGGCCGCGGCAGCGTCGCAGTGCAAGTCCTTTTCCTCGGACTGCTCTTCACGCTCCTGGGCGTTCTGAGCGACAACGTGTGGGCCGTCTTCGCGGGCACCATCTCGAACTCGCTAATGGGAAACTCGCGCTGGTTTGACCGCCAGCGCTATCTTTCCGGAGGACTGCTGATCACGCTCGGTTTGGCCACGGCATTTTCCGGCTCCGGCAAGAACAAATGATCGGTGATCGACCTAGAAGCGGACTCCCCTGCTCACGGCTTGCGGAGGATTAGCCAGGCGTTGCCTCGGCCGCGCTCTTTGCGGTCCGAAGGCGAATTGACGATGCGCAGTTGGGCGCGGGCATTTGCTGGCTCCGATGCGGGGAATGCAATCGCCATCATCGAAGAGCCGCCGCCGTCGAGATTAATCGCTTCCGTGCACCCGAGCGAAACCATCAGTTCCCCCAATTCATCGAGCGTCATTCCCACACTCAGTTGCGGCTGCCGGCCATCCACCACCACGAAGATCCACTCGCGCGCGTTGTAGCAAGCGCCCGTGCGCGGGTGGCGCAGGAGCAGGTTGTCGCTGTGCGGCCCTTGGAGGGCGCGCTTTCCATCGTGCACGATAATGTGCGAGCCGCCCACGGCATTCTGAACTGGCGTGCGTCCAGCGATCCCCGCGCGAATCCGCAGCGTCACCTTCTCTCCGGGCTGCGGCAGAGCGACCATCATCATCGGTCCGGCCGTGCCTTCGGCAGGAGGCTTCGCAGGTGGAAACGCCAGGACTAGACCATCGGGCGGGATTGCCACTTCGTTCGTCGGGTCGAGGGTTTGCATGACCTCGCCGCGGACGGTGCCGTCACTCGGGAGGGGAAGAGGGCGCGAGAGTTTTCCGATGACCAGCGCGCGAAAAACTTTTTCATTCTTGAGCGATCCGCGGAACGCCCGCGTGTAAAGCCTCGGCGCATCGCCCGTCGCGAAGCCGAGCGGCTTGTTGAGCGTCGCGACCTGCCACTTCCGATTGCCGGCGCTGATTTCCATTCCCACTGACGGCAATCTGATCACCGGCTCGCCGGAGCGAAGCTGTCCCATCTCCGGCCATTCCGGTTTACCCGTGGTCCAGAGGTGCCCCTGTGTCACCGCGAGCCCATCGGGAATCCCCAGGTACGGCGCGCCGAGATCGAAATCCGCGTTTACAACCGCGACGACGTACGCCCCTTCACGAACAGCGCGCGCGGCCATCTCCGTGGGCAATTCCCGCTGCATTTCGCCGTGCGCGTCGCGGCCTTCGACGGCGCGTAGCGCGATCTTCTTTTCACGACGGTCAATTTCGAGGATGTGGATGGACCACGGCTCGCCGGCAGGCGACTTTCTTGCAACGTGGCGGTACGTGACCCCGGCCGCGACTTGAACCGGGGCTTCGGCGGGGGCAGGGGCTTGCGCCGCAACCCACGGAGCGAAGCACGAGGCGCAGACGAGCAGAGCGAGTCGCGCAAATCGCGCCCTGCGATTCTGCGGGATCGGAATCGTCATGCGATTCTTACTTCTTCTCGGGTTTCGGCTCGCCGCGAACTACGCGGAAACCGATGTAGGCCGAATCAGCGGAGCCACTGCGAATTTTCGTGTCGGCAGGACGGTCCGCGCTGCCGCCAATGGACTTGCCGGTGCCATCCGCGGCCACGACCCACTCCGCGACGTTGCCGCCGAGATCGAAGATGAGTTCTTCACCTTCGTCACCTTGCCCGCGGAATGTGCCCCCGGCCGTCAGCAGCGGAGCGTTGCCGCCGAGTTCAGCGGCCTTCTTTTGCAGCCTCGCGGCGTCTTTGGGATTGAGCGCGTATCCGGCCCAGTAGTCGAGCGTGTTCTCGCCGCTGCGATTGTTGTAGAGCGCGCTGACTTCATTCTCATTCGGCACGCGCCACATCTGCCCCGTCAGCCGGGAAAGCCAGTGGACGTAGGCCTGCGCCTTTTCAAACGGGATGCCGTTCGCCGGATAATTCTCCGTGCCGGGATCAAACTTGTAATTCTTGTCGAACGCCGCGTATTGCCCGCGAGTCACCTCGAAGCGGCCGATCTCGAGTTCATTGCGTTTTACCAGTTCGGGGACGAGTGTTGCTTCCGCGCCTTTCCTTGCACCGGCAGCCTGCGCAGCCACGCCGTAGCGCCCGCCCACCTGCTGGATCCCGCGGCGGCGGAACGCCGTGCCCAGCGGCGAATCTTCCTTGAACGCTTCATTCGTGGCCTTCTCAGTCTTGAAAAGGTAGCGGTCGAACCAGGCCATTTCTTCTTCGACCTTGCGGAGTTGGTGCGTCAGCTTCCGCGGGCCGTGCGGTTCGCCGGGGAACAGCACAAACCGCACCGGCTTGCCCATCTGATAGAGCGCGCGGTAGTGCGTCCAGCCTTCTTCGGTCGGCACGTTGCGGTCTTCGGTGCCGAAAAAGATCAGCGTCGGCGCTTTCACCCGGTCCAGTTTGAACAGCGGCGACTTCTGGATGTAAAGCTGCGGATCCTCCAGCGGCGATTTGCCGAAGTAATAGGTGTCGAACGCGTGGCCGAAATCCACGTTGGCCCAGTCGCTGATCCATTCCACCTCGCCGGCGCCGCAGGAAGCGGCCTTGTAACGGTCGGGATTCGTGACCGTCAACTGGATCGAGAGGATCGAGCCGTTGGACCAGCCCATCGTGCCAACGCGGTCGGCGTCCACCTTGCCCTGCGCGATGAGGAAATCCACGCCCTTCTCGATGTCCGGAATTTCCAGGTCGTAGTATTTCCCGCAGCAGATGGATTCGGCCCACTTCAATCCGTAATTGCCGCTGCCGTGATAATTGACCTGAAGGACGAAAGCGCCGCGCTGGGTGAATAGGTTCGTCGGATACGCCCAGCTCGGCGTCCAGGCATCCAGGTCCACGCCCGTGGGCCCGCCGTGAATGGAGGTGATCAGCGGGTAGCGTTTGCCGGCTTCGTAATTGTGCGGGTAGTAGAGAATGCCTTCTACCTCTTCATCCAGAGCGCCCTTCCATCGAATCACCTCGCTTTTCGAGATCGTGCGGTTCTTGAACTGCGGGTTCAAATCCGTGATCTTCACCGGATCTCTCAGTTGGGCGCCGCGCAGATCGGCCTGGTACCACTGCGCGGGCACGCTGGCGGTCGAGTATTCGTAGACGACCTTCTCGCCTTCATCGCTCACGATCAGCCCCGTCAAATTCGCCGCGTGCGCTCCCTCAATCGCCGCTGTCGTCCAGCCGGTGCCGGTACGCGTGTACCGCGCAGGGAGGAAGTGATGTCCAGCGGAAAGCAGCGCCAGGAAGCCGTCGCTGGTTACCTGCACGCCATTTGCGAGACCGTTCTCCCAGTCGAGAGGAACCTCGCTCGCCTTCTCGCTGCGCATGTCGTAGAAGTAGAGTTTGTTGATCGTGGCCATGAGAAAACGCGGATCGGTGGAATACGGTGCGATAACGTAGAAGCCGGAACCGTCGCGGGCCCAGCGAATGGTAGAGGGCAGAATCTTCCCGTCCATGAAGAGCTGTTTGCGCTCGCCGGTCGAAAAGTCGTAGAGGAATGTCTGCGGGCGCGTCTTCTGGTCCCACTCGAAACTCAAATCGCGCCCGTGAACGGTGACCGCCCAGCGCCCGCCGCGCGAGACGCTCCAGTTCTCGATCCAGTCTTCGTTCGTGGTGAGGCGCGTGACCTTCTTATCCTTCACGGCCAGGCGGAAGAGTCGCACCGGCGGCTCGTGCGCCGCGTCGTCCACCACGCGCGAATCGTCTTTCTTGCGCTTGAGTTCCTGCTCGTAAAGTGCCGGATCTTCCTGGGCGCTGAAGAGGATCGTATCGTTGTCCACCCACTCATAAGACTGCACGCCGCGCACAAATTCCGTGATGGGCCATGGCTCGCCGCCAAATGGATTGATCAGCCAGAGTTGCGACTGCGAAGCATCGGGCACGGGCTTGGGCAGCGCGCGGGTGCTGAGGAACGCGACCATTTGGCTGTTCGGTGACCAGCGCGGCTGCGAAATCGAATCCGCCCCACGCGTGAGCTGGACTTCCTTTTTCTCCGAAAGGCTGGAAAGAAAAAGATTTGAGGTGCGGGTATCTTTCTCCTTGTCCGGCAGGCTCTTGGTCCAGACCACCCACCGGCTGTCGGGCGAAATGCGGAAGTTTCCGGCCAACTCGGCGTAAATCATGTCATCCGGTTTCCACGGAGCGTTTTTTTCGCCCGGCGCCTGCGTTTGTGCGGTGGATGCCAGAAACGCCAGACCTGCGAGAATGACGGCGATCCCCAATTTGAGCTTCATCGTTGCTCCCCCTGCCCCATTTGTTAGCAAGCGTTACAAGCGGGCCACAGGATAGACCAGATTGACCCGACTTTCCAAATTGACGCCGAATGTGAACCGTGCTATCCGGTTGTGCTCGGCCTTGCTCCTCGCGCTGCTCCGACCGCAAGGCCGCCAAAGGTGAACAATGGCAGGCAAAACGCAAATCTTCAAAGCTGACACTTTTCGGTTCTTCTGCGATCTCAACAAGAACAACAGCAAGAACTGGATGGACGCGAACCGTGATCGATATCAAGAGCACGTCGTCGCGCGGTTCCGCGCCCTTCTGAACGCCCTGGCCGACCCGGCGCTCAAACTCAATCCGAATTTCGACATCGGCGGGCGTACTGGCGTGAATTTCTCACGCATCAACCGGGACATCCGGTTCTCGAAAGATAAGACGCCCTATCGTCCGCAGATGTATCTGACTTTTCCCAATCGCGCGGCGGGAACCTGGGCCGGCGGCCAATTGTACGTCGGCATCGCGGCCGATGCGGTGACCTGGGGCTTCCGCGTGTACGACGACTGGAAGGGCAAGACCTCCGCGCTGGCACAGGTGACCGCGCCGCGTCTCAAGAAGAAACCCGATTGGGTGAAGCGCCAAGCCAAACGACTCACGCCCAGGTACGAGAGCTACTGGTATTCCATGGAAAGGCGCGAATGGACGAAGCACGACGGCTGGCCCATCGCCGATGAAGATTGGAAGAAACTTCAAGGCTGGATCGTGCGGCGCAAAATGCGGCCGGAAGCTGCTCTGCGGGCGAGTTTCGTCTCCGATATTGCGAAATCCTTTCGCGAAGTGTTTCCCCTTTACGGCTTCACCAGTCTGAAGAACTGGCGGGGCTGAGCGCCTTCGCGCAAGCATCGCTATCAGGCCGCCCGATTGACGCCTCGCGGAGCGTTGCGTAGGATGCACGCACGCAATTCTTCGCGCGGGGTGGCATGAAGAAAGTTCTGCGAATTCTTCTCTGGGTCGCGATCGCATGCACCGGCGCCGCGGCGCTCGCCGCCATCGCCTTTGAACGCGGTGAGCCACTCAACGCCATCTGGTTCATCCTCGCGGCCGCCTGCACCTTCCTGGTTGCTTATCGGTTTTACTCCGCGTTTATCGCCGCGAAAGTTCTGGCCCTCGACGACACACGCGCGACGCCGTCCGAGCGCCTGGACGACGGCCGCGATTTCGTGCCCACCAACAAGTGGGTTTTGCTGGGCCACCACTTCGCCGCGATTGCCGGGCCCGGGCCGCTCGTCGGGCCAACGCTCGCCGCGCAATTCGGCTACTTGCCCGGCACGCTCTGGCTGATCGCCGGCGCGGTCCTCGGCGGTTGCGTGCAGGATTTCGTGATTCTTTTCTGCTCCATGCGGCGTGACGGCAAATCGCTCGGCGAAATGGCCCGCGAAGAAGTCAGCAAGCGCGGCGGAATGATCGCCAAGCTCGCGGTGCTGGCCATCATGATTATTTTGCTTGCCGTCGTCGGCCTCGTGGTCGTGAACGCGCTCAAGAGTTCCCCGTGGGGCACATTCACCCTGGCGATGACTATCCCCATCGCCATGCTCATGGGCGTTTACATGCGCTACTGGCGCCCGGGGCGAGTTCTCGAAGCCTCGGCCGTAGGTTTCGCCCTGATTGCGTTTGCGGTCGTGGCGGGACAGTGGGTCTCGCAGTCGCCGTCGTGGTCGCGCGCGTTCACCCTCGCCGGCCCGGCGCTGGCCATCGCCATCATCATTTACGGTTACGCCGCGTCAACTTTGCCCGTGTGGCTGCTTCTCGCGCCGCGCGATTATCTCAGCGCGTTCCTCAAAGTTGGCGCGGTCCTCGCGCTCGCGGGCGGCATCCTTCTGGTGCGGCCCACGGTGCAGATGCCTGCTCTTACGAAGTTCATTGATGGCACCGGGCCGATCTTTGCCGGCAAGATCTTTCCGTTTTGCTTCATCACCATCGCCTGCGGCGCGGTCAGCGGCTTTCATTCGCTGATTTCTTCTGGCACCACGCCGAAAATGATCACGCGCGAGAGCTATTCGCGGAGGGTGGGCTATGGCGCGATGCTGATGGAATCGTTCGTCGGGGTGATGGCCATGGTGGCGGCATGCGTCCTTTCTCCCGGCACATTTTTCGCCATCAACAGTCCCTCGGCCATCGTGGGCTCAACCGCGGAAGCTGCCGCCGCGACCATCAGTTCATGGGGCTACCCGCTCGATCCGCAAACCATGGTGACGCTCGCGCAGCAGGTCGGCGAGCAGACGCTGCTCAACCGCGCGGGTGGCGCGCCTTCGCTCGCCGTCGGCATGGCCCAGATTTTCAGCCACACGCTTGGCGGCGCGCGCTTGATGGGCATCTGGTACCACTTCGCGCTGATGTTCGAGGCCATGTTCATCCTCACCGTCCTCGACGCCGGCACGCGCGTCGGCCGCTTCATGGTGCAGGACATGCTCGGCCAGGTCTGGAAACCTCTCGGCCGCACGGGCTGGTATCCGAGCAACCTGTTTGCGAGCGCGTTGATCGTCGGCGCGTGGGGATACTTCCTCTATCAAGGCGTGGTGGATCCGCTCGGCGGCATCAATTCGCTCTGGCCGCTCTTCGGCATCGCCAATCAATTGTTGGCGGCGGTGGCGCTGGTCGTCGCGACTACGATTCTGCTGAAGATGGGCCGTCTGCGATGGATTTGGGTGACGCTGGGGCCCATGGTCTGGCTCGTGCTCGTCACCATGACGGCGAGCTACCAGAAAATCTTCGACCCCAATCCGCGCATCGGAATGCTGGCGCAGGCCCGCATCCTCGCAGAGAACTTGGCTGCCGGCACGGTGCCCGCTGCCAAAATTGCGGAAACGCAGCGGCTCATCTTTAACAATCGCCTCGACGCGGCAGTCACCGCGGTGCTCGCGGTGATGGTGCTCGCGCTTCTCCTCGAGGCCGCCTATGAATGGATCGGCATTCTGAGCCGCAGGAAATCGCCGGTGCTTCACGAATCTCCATACGTGCGCACATCATGGGTGGGGGAGGACTACTGATGGAAAAGGTTTGTTCCATGGCGAAAGCCATTTATGCCGCGTTCGGCCGGGCCTGGTGGTGGCTGCGACAGGTGACCGGCGACTCCAGCTACGAGAATTATCTCCGCAGCGCCGCGAGGCGTCGCGGTTCTGCCTGCCGCACCACGAAATTGGGCGCCCAAGAGTTCTACCTCGACCAACTCCGCCGGCGCTATTCGCGTCCAAGTAGATGTTGCTAAACCCCTCAGCCCTTGCACGCATCTGAAAAGATTGGGGTGGACGCTCCGCGCGCTGCGCCCCTATAATGGAAATCAAGCTGCCAGGGCGAATTCTCCGCCGTAAACAAGCAGGACGAAGCCGTCTTCTGACAGTCACGGGCCCTTGGGCCAGGAGAGAACCGTCATGAGCACCGCCCCCGCAAAGTCACCGAAGTTGCAGCCGGAGGTCCGGCCCACTGTCGCGCTGCAGCTCTACCTGGAAACAATTATTTATCGGACCCGTGAGCGGCTGGAGCTTATCAACATCACCCGCGACCTCAACGAAGTCGTCCGCAAGCACGGCCTGAAAGCCGGGTTTGTGATCGTGCAGTCCCTGCACACCACCACGGCTGTCTTCATCAATGAGTTCCAGCAGGCCTTGCTCGACGACATGAAATCTTTCCTCGAGCGGTTGGTGGGCCGCCTGGACTACTGGCGTCACAACGATCCGAAGCTCTCCGAGTGCGACCGCAAGAACGCGGATTCGCACCTCCGCGCCATGGTTTTGGGCCACACGCTTTCGCTTCCCGTCCGCAATGGCGCTCTCGCTCTCGGCAACTGGCAATCCGTCATTCTGGCCGAACTCGACGGGCCGCGGGATCGCTCCATCCAGATCCAGGTGCTCGGCGTCAAGGAAGACCCGGAGAATCCGTCGGTAGAGCCCCGCGTCGAGACTGAAGAATAGCCGCTCCTCCTCGGCCACTGAGTCGTTCGCTCTTGACGCTCCCCTTTCCGTTGTGTGCCTCATCCGCATGCTAGAATCTTTCAGGAGTCTCCGTACATGACCCGCACACCGCGAATCGGAATCCTGACCGGAGGTGGCGACGTCCCCGGCCTCAATTCCGTGATCAAAAGCGTCGTCTATAAAGCCACCGAGCTCGGCTACCAGGTGGTCGGCATCCGCCACGGCTGGAGGGGACTGACCAACATGCAGCCGGGCGCCGCGCTCGATCCGGAAAACCTCATCCTTCTCGACCGCGCAAACACGCGCAGCATTGATCGCAGCGGCGGCACGTTCCTGCACACCTCGCGCGTGAATCCCCACCGCGTCAAACAGGGGAACGCGCCGGCGCACATCCCGCCCGAAAAGCTCAAGACGCTCGAGAGCGCCGCGGGCGTCTTCGATTTCACGCCCGTGGTGCTCGACAATATTCAGGACCTCGGCCTCAACTACCTGATTGTCATCGGCGGCGACGACACGCTGAGTTACGCGAAGACTCTCGACGTCAAGGGCGTGCCACTCATCGGCATTCCCAAAACTATGGACAACGACGTCCACGGCACCGAATACTGCATTGGTTTCTCCACCGCCATCACGCGGGCCAAGGACGCCATCACGCGCCAGCGCACCACCCTCGGCTCGCACGAGCGCATCGGCATCTTCCGCATTTTCGGGCGCGACTCCGGCTTCACCGCGCTCTACACTGCATACGTCACTTCCGCGCGCTGCCTTCTCCCCGAGGTGGAGTTCGATCTCGACCGCCTCATCCAGATTCTGGTCGAAGACAAGCGCAATAATCCCAGCCGCTACTCCTTTGTGATCGCTTCGGAAGGCGCCGTCTGGAAAGGGCATAAGCTCGAGGATTTCGGCGAAGCCGACGCTTACGGCCACAAGAAGAAAATGGACATCGGCTACGCCCTGGGCGAAGAAATTCGCAAGCGCACCGGTGAAGAGACCATGAACAGCGATCTCACCTACGACCTGCGCAGCGGCGAAGCCGACGCCCTCGACCAAATGGTGGCCATTACCTTCGCCAACGTGGCCATGGACCTGGTTCGCGACGGAATTCACGGACGTCTGGTGGGCGTGCAGGACGGCAAGTATTCACATGCCCCGCTCCCCGATCCGAAAGCCGGCCCTCGAAAGGTGGACGTCGCGCGGATGTACAACCTGGAGCGCTACCGCCCGCACTATTCGGACAAACTGGGCTTCCCGTTGTTTCTCAGTTCCGAGCGCCCCTGACTTTGATTGCCGCAGATTGTGGTGCGCCAGGGAGAGCAGCTTCGGTTGCCACTGCGACCCTTGCAGACCTCCCTAGCGGGGACTAGAATCCCACCACTAGCCCTGAAGTTTCACGAATGAACTGTTTGGAGGCAAAAGCTATGCGACGAATTGCTACGGCGCTTGTAATTCTTCTGTGTGCGGCATCGGGCCTCGCCCTGGCGCAATACGGAGGCATGGGGCAGGGCGGCAAGGGTTCCTCAGCCGCGAAACCGGATTTCAGCATGACGGCCAGCTACATCGAGGCGTGCAGTTGCGATATGTTTTGTCCCTGCTACTTCAACACGCGCTCCACGCATCACCACGATGGGGAATACTGCCGCGCAAACCTGGTCCTGAAAGTGGACAAGGGCTACTACAAGAACACCAAACTGGACGGCGCGAAAGTTTGGCTCGCAAACGACCTGGGCAGCGACTGGAGCACGGGCAAGGACGCCTGGATGGTCGTGACCTATGACTCGGCCGTTACCGCGGAGCAGAAGACCGCGCTGAACGACATCCTGCCGCAGCTCTATCCCATCAAATTCGAGCGGCTCGGCACCGATGTGGTTCCCATCTCCTGGAACGTGGACACCAGAGACGGTGTGGCCACGGCAAAGATGGGCAATGGCAAGGGGGAAGTCACACTCGAACGCGTCGCCGGGGATGCGAAGGGTCAGGAAGTCGTGATTCACAATCTGAAATACTGGGGTGCGCAATCCAACACCGGTTTCCGGATGTGGAAGTCCAAGCGCGAATACTACGAGGGTCACAACAAGAAGATTGATTACAGCGGCACAAACGGTTTCCTGATAACCATCACCTATTCAGGTTCGGCCAAGGCTGCGGCATCCGACTAACCGGTTTCCGGAGTCCACTCTTCTTTCAGGGGCATTCGCCGCGGCGGATGCCCCTGCTTTCTACTACAGAGATTCCTCATCTTCTTCGGATTTTTTCAACCGCGAAACTTTCATCGTAATCCGGAAATCGCGCGAGCGCACCCCGGCCAGTATCGCCTGCCGGAGTTCACCCGGCAGCGCCTCCGGCGGATAGACGCCCCCCAAATCGCGCGGAAAATGTTTGATGAACAGCGCCGCGATATGCGCCGTGGCGTAGGCGATCGGCGTGGTCTGCATCCCGCGCAAGCGGATCTGGTAGAGCGAGGGGAACGTGCAATCCCAACGGAGGCGCATGGGTTGCTCGTTCTTCACGCCCCGCACCAGCACTGCCGCCGCGAACCGCGCGTTCTGCAAAATCCCGCGGCGAATCAGACGGGCCACCTGGCGCGGCGTCGGCGTCTTCGGAAAACGCTTAGAGACCAGGCCGCCCGAACGGCTCAGCTTGCCTTGCCGGTACCACCGCCGCAGCCGGGCGATTTCGTTGCCGCCGATCTTAACGTCCACGTCTCGCACGCGGAGGTAGTGCGGAAGCGTGCCCACTTCGTCCTGCGCCGCGAGGAACACGGCAGTCTCGCCGATCGGGGGAGGGAACCGGAATTTTTCCCGCTCGCTGAACCGCTTTTCCAGCTGGAAGCGGCCATGGCGATAGACCCGCGGCCGCGACGCCGCCTCATCGAACGAAACTTCAGCCGACCACATCGAAATCGGATCGTCGCTCTCGGTCTCCTCGAATAGGCGGATATGTATGGCTTCGACGCTGTCCAGCATTTCCGCCGCGCGCGCCGCCAGCAGGTTGGTCAGCCCCGGAGCGACCCCCGCGGTAATGACCGCCGTGCGATTCTTGGCCACGAATCGCTTGTGGTAGCGGAGCTGTTCGGCGCGGAAGGGATTGCGCACCAGATGCGAACTCAAATCGAGGTAGTGAGCGCGCATTCGGAGCGCCGCGCGGAGGATAATCTCATTGAAGACGGCAGGAGAAGCGTTCACCAGCAGATGGCAGCCGCGCCCCGCGCGCACGATGGACCATAGGTTGCGCGCATTCACCGCGACCACAGCAATCGTGCTCTTCCTGCCCAGGAAGCGACGCGCGCGTTCAGGGTCCTTATCGCCGCACCAGACGGTGTGGCCCTGTCGCGCGGCGAGTTGGGCCAGGAGCGAGCCGGTGACTCCGGCTCCAAGGACGAAGATGCGCATCGGCCCGAAACTCTACCATATTTGCGCAGACCGAGCCGATGCCGGGCCGCAAACCCGTTCCGAATGGCTGGAGGCTCTTATTCGTATCGCAACGCGACCATCGGATCCACGCGCATTGCGCGCCGCGTGGGCAGCCAGCACGCGGCTCCCATGTTGACACTCTCCCCCCGATTGGCATAGTGTCTGCCCAACCAGACGGTTCGTGCGCCTGTCGAATGGTCGAAACTCCACCCCGGTTGTTGTGCGGAGGGGGTGCCTTCCTTCTGGCTGATCTCAATTCAATACCCCAGGAGGGTATCCGTGAAGAAAGTATTAAGTTTTCTCGCTGTGTGTCTCTGCGCGGTGGGGATTCCCATCGTCTCTGCCCAGGATGCCGGCAACACGCCGCCGGCGAATTTTATTCAAATCATCCGCGAAGAAGTGAAACCGGGAAAAGGAGCCGCTCATGCGAAATGGGAAACCGGCTACCCGCGCGCCTTTGCGAAGGCGAAGTATTCCAACAACTATTCGGCCCTGGTCACCACCTTTGGGCCGAACGAAGCCTGGTACATCTCCCGGTTTGATTCCTTTGCGCAGAAGGATAAAGTGGGAATGGAAATCAGCGGCAACGCATCGCTGCAGGCGGACCTCGATCAACTCGATTCGCGGGACGGCGATTTCCTCACCGGCATACGCAACATCTTTGCCCGCTACCGCGCCGACCTCAGCCACCGTCCCGGCGTGAACATTCCCCGCATGCACACTTTTTCCATCACCATCGTGCGCATTCGCCCCGGCCACAACCCTGATTTTGAAGAAGCAAGGAAAATCATCAAGGCAGCGCATGAGAAAGTGGGACTCAAAGACAATCACTCCGTCTATCAGGTCGTTAGCGGCCTCCCGGCCGGAACTTTCCTGATTATTACTCCCTACAAGACTCTCGCCGACGCGGATAGTCAGCCGCAGATGCACGGTAAGGAATACCAGGATGCCATCGGCGAGGATGGTGACAAGAAACTTCGGGAACTCGCCGCCTCCGGCACGATCAGTGCCGAGACGATGTATTTCCAGGTGGATCCCAAGATGAGCTATCCATCGAAGGAAACCATCGCCGCAGATCCGGATTTCTGGTCGCCCAAACCGGCCATGGCCGCTCCGGCAATGAAGCAGCCCGCAGCCAAGGCCCCGGCAAAACAATAGTCACATCCACATCGCGCTGATCCCGGGCCGCAGACGATTGTCGCGGCCCGGGACCGCGCAGCCCCGCCGTCAACCCCGAACGACAATCGAAGCGACGAGGGTGCGATTCTCCCGCGTCCAACGGGCACATCCACGTGATTGCGCGGAATCCTCCTGCAGCGTAGAATGGCTTCGAGTTCTTCGACCGCCGGTTCCTCAAGGGGAGAAAACCCCAGGACCTGCGGCGGCTTCCGGGAGCGCCTTGCAGAATCCGGGCGCGGCCGGAACGAGGGTGTCGGTGGAAACGCCTGCGCCTCCCGCTAGCGGTGAGCAGTTACTTGCTAGCCGCGTTTGGAAAGAAGAGCCCCGCGGCAGCTTGCTGCAACAGCAGAATTGCCGCAGGTGCCCAAATCCAGACGCGGATTTGGGCATACGAGTTTTTAGGGTGCTCTGCGGGACAAGAGCGGGCAGACTGAATTCGCAATAGGAAGAGATTTGTGGGCCGCGGGGTGATTTTGGCACCACCCCCACCACCCCGGGATTTGGGCTGATTCTTGACGGAGTGTGAAGCGGCACACTCCGTGCAAATTGAGCGTCCCTCGCCGTCGAGGGCGGCCAGGGACGGAAAAGGCATTTCGCGGCACAAAGATGACCTTGCAAGACCAATTCGGACGCCCCATCACCGATTGCCGGATCTCGGTCACCGACCGCTGCAATTTCCGCTGCGTTTATTGCCGTTCTGCCGACCCGGAAAACCATGTGGCTGAGCACGTCCTGCTGACCTGGGAAGAATTCGAGCGCCTGGCGCGGGTTCTGGTGGGCCTCGGGATTCGCAAGATTCGCGTCACCGGCGGCGAACCGCTGGTGCGACACGGCGTGGAAGACTTCATCGCCGCGCTCAGCCGCCTCGGCGTGCAAGACCTCTCCATGACCACGAATGGCCACCTCCTGGCCGATCGGGCGGACCGGCTGGTTCGCGCGGGGCTAAACCGCATCAATATCAGCCTGGATTCGCTGGACCCGGCAAAGTTCGAGCGCATCACGCGCACGAAATCGTTTGACAAAGTGATGGCCGGGATTGACGCCGCGCAGAAATCGCGGCTGCGCCCCGTGAAGGTGAATGCCGTGCTCGTGCGCGGCTTGAACGACGACGAGGTGGAAGCCTTCGCCGAATTCGCCCGCGAGCGCGACCTCATCATGCGCTTCATCGAATTCATGCCGCTGGATGCCGACCGGCACTGGACGCGCGACCTCGTGGTGACCGCCGCCGAGATCAAGAGCCGCATCGAGGCGCGCTGGAAACTCGAACCCATCGCGCACGAACGCAGCGAAACCGCGCGCAATTTCCGTTTCGCCGACGGCCGCGGGCAAATCGGCCTGATCGCTCCGGTCTCGCAACCCTTCTGCGGCCACTGCTCGCGCATCCGCCTGACCGCCGACGGCAAGCTGCGCACCTGCCTCTTCAGCAAGGACGACCGTGATCTCAAACCGCTCCTCCGCGGCGGCGCGAGTGACGCCGAACTGGCCGCCTACATCGAATCCGTGGTCATGGAGAAAGAAGCCGGTCACCGCATCAACGAACCGGATTTCGTGCCACCTTCGCGCACCATGGTCTTTATCGGCGGCTAGGCCACGCACCCTACAAACCCCACTGGAAAAGCGAGCCGTGAACGGAGACAATAAGCATATCCGCTGGATTGATGCCACGACATGGCTGACGAAGATCAAAACGAAGAACGCGAACCGAGGATTTTTTCCCTCACCGAAGCGGAACGCACGCGGCGCGAGCTGGAGCCTGTCTTGACCGAGGCCATCGAGTCCCGCCGCAAAATGTCGGAGCTCGACACGATTCTTGCCGCGCTGGCCAGCCGCATCATGATGATGGGAGGCATGCAGATCAACTACGAGAGCATGGCCAAGGTGCGCTTCGATCGCGATCACCAGGCCCAGACGCTGCGCGCAGCGCTCGAACGCATCGAGGAAACCGGCTGCATCGTGAAGGACCTCGACAAAGGCCTGCTGGATTTTCCCTCGGTGATCAATCACGAGGCCGTGTACCTTTGCTGGCGGCTCGGCGAAGACCGCATACGCTTCTACCATCGCCAGGATGAAGGATTCGCCGGGCGCAAGCCGCTCGATCCGCGCGATACCGGCCCGGGAGACGTCGTTCAGTAGCGGGCTGCCGGGCCTCACACTCTTTCGCCATTTGCGAAAGGAATCCATCCCCACTCGATGACGCCGCCCACCGAGAATCGCCTGAAAAATTCCGCGAGTCCGTATCTCCGCTCCGCGGCGCACCAGCCCATCGGTTGGTACGAGTGGGGCGAGGAGGCATTTGCGCGCGCCCGCGCGGAAGACAAACCCATCCTGCTCGATATCGGCGCGGTGTGGTGCCACTGGTGCCACGTCATTGATCGCGAGAGCTACGAGAATCCCGAAATTGCCGAACTCATCAACCGATTGTTCATCCCGGTGAAGGTGGACCGCGACGAGCGTCCCGACGTGGATTCGCGCTACCAGTCCGCCGTCAGCGCCATCTCCGGACAGGGCGGCTGGCCGCTCACCGGTTTTCTCACCGCGGAAGGGAAGCCCTTTTTCGGCGGCACGTATTTTCCGCCGGAAGACGCCATGGGCCGCCCGGGATTCAAACGCATCCTGCTCGCCATCTCCGAGGCGTACGCGAAACGCCGCGATGAGGTCGAACGCGCCGCGGGCGCTCTCTACGAGGCCGTAGGAAAGGCGGAAAGTTTCGCCGAGGCGCGCGCGAATTTCGACGCCGGAGTGGCGGATGAACTCGTAGAATCCATCGCCGCCATGTTCGATCCCGCGAATGGCGGATTCGGGCGCTCCCCGAAATTCCCGCATTCCTCCGCGCTCGATCTCTTGCTCGAACGCTATCAGACCAGCCGCGACGCCAAGCTGCTGACGATCGTCGAGACCACGCTCGAGAAAATGGGCCGCGGCGGCGTGTACGATCAGCTTGCCGGAGGCTTCCACCGCTACTCAGTTGACGAACGGTGGTTGGTGCCGCACTTCGAGAAGATGACGTACGACAATTCGGAGCTGCTGAAGAATTACCTGCACGGCTTCCAGGTGACGCGAAAGCCCTTCTTCCGCGAAATCGCGGAAGGCATCATCGGCTGGGTGAACGATACGCTGTCCGACCAGGCACGCGGCGGCTTTTATGGAAGTCAGGATGCGGATTATTCGCTTGAGGACGACGGCGACTATTTCACCTGGACGCTCGACGAGCTTCGCGCCGGGCTCTCGCCCGAAGAAGCGCGCGTGGTGGAGCTTTACTACGATGTCGAAGAGCACGGCGAGATGCATCACAACCCGGCGAAAAATGTTTTGTGGATCGCGCGAGAGCCCGCCGAGATTGCCGCGAAACTGGGCCTGAGCGAAACGGACGTGCGCCTCATCATCGCGCGGGCCAAGGGCAAGATGTTGGCGGCTCGGATCACGCGGCCCACGCCGTACGTGGACACCACTCTCTACGTCGCCTGGAACTCCATGTTCGTCTCCGCGTATCTCGAGGCCGGGAATATTCTCGGCGGGGAATTAGGCGAAAGATGCCGCCAATTCGCATTGAAGACGCTCGATCGCATTCTCACCGAAGCGTGGAGCGACGAGAGGGGCTTCGCGCACCGCATTGGAGGCGAATGGCTGCGCGGCACGCTCGACGACCAGGTATTCGCGGCCGCGGCGTTGCTCGATGCCTACGAAACCACGCTCGACCAGAAATATTTTGCCGCTGCTCAGCGCGCCGTGGACTACGCGCTTGCGAAACACGTCGATGCCGAGGGCGGTGGCTTCTTTGACCGCGCCTCCGATGCCCCGCCCATGGGCGGCCTCGACGTTCGCCGCAAACCGCTCCAGGATTCGCCCACGCCTGGGGCGAACTCCATCGCCGCGATCGTGCTCAACCGCCTCTACGGTTTCACCGGCGACGCGAAGTATCGCGACGCCGCAGCGCGCACATTGGAAGCGTTTGCGGGAATCGTGCCGCAGTACGGGCTCTTCGCCGCGACGTTTGGCCTTGCGGCGGTACTGCATGCGCGGCACTCACTGCAGGTGGTGATCACCGGCCGCGCCGATGATCCCGTTGCGCAAAAACTCGAAGCTGCCGCGCACGGCGTCTATCGCTTCGGCAAAGCCGTGCTGCGCGTCACGCCGGAGCGGCTCGCCGCCGGCGGCCTCGCGCCCGCTCTGCAGCAGACCATCCCGCATCTCCGCGCCGACGTCGCGCAAGCCCTGGTCTGCGTCGAAACTTCCTGCCAGCCGCCGGTAAACGATTCCGAAAAACTTGCGGCGATGCTCACCGGCATCGCCGCAAGCGCTGCACCGTAAACATCGCAGCGGAATGCATCACTTCTTCTCCGGCGGGCGCCGCCAGAGGTCAATGTTGTAGGAAAATGCCTCTTCATCCCAGCCGAATTGGATCGCGAAATCCTGCAGCTCCTTCGTCGTCGCGGTCAGGAAGATCTCAAAGATCTCATCCTCAACTTTTTCGTAGCGCAGAGTAGTCCGGTTCTCCTTCACGGCCGCCTTCAGCCAATCGTCACCGAGCAGCCGCACGTGGATTTCGTCCTGCTTTAGTTCGATCCGGCCGAAGTAGTGGATCGGGAGCCAGAATGCTTCTGAGTCCACCTTTTCTCCGTGGATCGTGATGTCGTTGAGGACGGCATCCACAAACAGGTAGCTCCCCAGAGAGGCCACCCGTACCGTCAGGACGTACTGCTCTTCGTTTTCCGGATCTCGCACGGTCAGCTTGTACTCATGGTTTTTCTGTTCCTCAAAGGTCCAGATGGCGCCGCCGCTTTCTTTCGCGCGGCTCTCGTCGTCCTCCCACGTTCCGGACAGTTCCGGCACGGAGATGGCTTCTTCCGCTGGCAACAGGGGCCGGAGCGACTTCGCCGGAGCGCTGCAACCCGTCATCGCGACCAGCATTCCGAAAAGCAAAAGTGCCTTTTTCATGGTGTCCTCCCGGCCGGGCCCCCGGTTGCCGCTCTGCGGGACTCTTCCCGGCCTTCATTACAGGTAAGCGACATTTCGCGGCCGGGATTACACCTGACCACAAGATTTTCTGGGGTGGAGGACGCGGTTAAGTCTTGCGCCGAAAACGCCGGGTAAGTGCCAGGCGCATTGCGGGATACTTCGTCGCGGCGGCCATCAGCAGCACGCCGGCAATCAACAGGAAGATGGGCCAGGCCGCGCGGTCTTTGAAGAGGTCCTGCTGGAGTCGGATTACTCCGATGGCTAGGAACAAAAGGCCGGTGGCGAAGAAGTTCTTCATCTGCTTCGGGATGCTGCCGAATACGAAGAGGCACGCCACCACGGGCAGGATGATTTCGAAAGTGCGCGCCTCGCGGCGCAGGGCAATCTTCAATGGAGAGTCATTCCAGAGGCGAGATGCTTCCAGGCCCAGCAAGAGCAGGGAAGTCATCACGTGACCGGGAATGACGAAGCGGAACGTCTTGGCCACCATGCGCATCTGCGGCGAATGGAAACGTTCGCTGAGGGTCTGCAGCGCGAGGTAAATTCCCGCATTGATGATGAAGAGATATTCGATCTGCCCGCGCGTCCAGGGCGCGACGCGCTCCAGCCACTTCGCATACGGTTCGTGGAAGAGAGCCACGCCGCTGAGCGCCGTGAACGTGAACACGATAGCGATGGGATAGAAGTAGCGCGAGTCGCCGCTGCGGCCGATCCGTTCGAGAGCGATCGCGATGAGGAAAAACGCCAGCGCGATCGGGATCATCTGGAAATAGATCTTGCCCGGGTCCTTGTCTAGCCATTCCAACATTCCCAGGCGCAGCAAGGTGGCCAGGCTGAAGAGCGCGGCCATCACCGCGAACACCAGCGAGAAAACAGTGGACTTCGTGAACCGCCGCAGCCAGTAGTACGCCGGGAGCGAAAGCAGCAGGGACCACCACAACTGTGCGTTGGTCGTTTTCTTGAACGAATCGAATTTGTAGAAGAGCTCCAGATCTTCGCGGCCGCGCGTGAAGCCGGAGAAGATCCCGTATTCGCCCATGGCCACCAGCAGCGCGATTGGCAGCAGGAGACAGAACGCCAGCAGGTACGCGACGCCGAAGCGCAGACTGCCTGCCTTCCAACTGCGCACGCCGAAATAAGCCGTGGGCACTGCAGCCGCGGCGACGACGAGCACCGCGAGCGCTCCCGAGAGGCCGAGGAAGCGGAACAAGAAAACCAACGCCGCGCCGACCACCAGGACCCAAGCACCGAAGTACAGGCTGACCTGCGCGAGCGAGAGCCGCCGCAGTTGCATGATCCAGGCGTCTTCGGGCTCGGAGAGGCGTCCGTAGGCCTTGCGCAGCGCGTCGTATTCGGAGTCCGAGACGATCTGGTCCTGCTTCCAGCCGTCCAGCTCGCGCAGGTGCTGCTCCATCTTGCCGGCAATCAGCCGGGCGTATGAAGTCGGCACCGCGAGAACTTCCTCACCGGCGAGATAACGCTCCAAATCCTCGGCCATCTCGCGCGCCGTGGCGTAGCGGTCGGCGGGGTTTTTCTCCAGCGCCTTCAGGCAAATATTCTGAAGATCGCGCGGCAGGGAAGGATTGACGCGCCGCGGCACCACGGGATCCTCTTCGCGGATGCTGCGCAGTTGTTCCGCGAAACTTGCGCCGCGGAAGGGTAGCGAGCCGGTTAGCACTTCATACAGGATGATTCCCAGCGAAAAAATGTCGCTGCGCGCGTCGAGCGAAGCGTTGCCGCGCGTCTGCTCCGGCGAAAAGTAATCCGGTGTGCCCAGCACCTCTCCGGCCAGCGTCATCCGGCTCCCGAGGTCGTCCACTTGAAGCGCGAGGCCGAAATCAAGCAGCTTGGGCTCGAGGTCCGGCCCGACGAGAATATTTCCCGGTTTCAAGTCGCGGTGCAAGATCTGGTGCCGGTGCAGGAACTCGACGGCGAGCACGACCTTTTGCACTAGCTCCACTTTTTGCCGCAGCGGCAGCGCGCGAGCCGCTTCGGTGAGCGGTGCGCCCTCGAGGTACTCCATCACGAAATGCGGCGGCTCGTCCGGCTCGCCCAGGTTGTAGATGTGCACGATGTGCGGATGGCTGAGCTTGGCCATGGCGCGCGCTTCTTGCATGAAGCGCTCGCGCACGCGCGGATTCTCGCGGTAACGGCGATTGAGCGTCTTGATGGCCACGCGGCGGCCCAGGCGCTCGTCCTCGGCCAATAGCACGCGTCCCATCCCGCCCGAACCGATCTCGCCGAGAATTTTGTGACCGGAGAGTCGCTCGGGCAAATCTTCCGCGGCGGCCGCGGGCGCTGCCGGCGGGCAGGCCTGCGTCAGGCGATCCACTTCCAGCAGCGCCTCGATCTCTTCGCGCAATTCCGGCGCGAGGTCTGCATGTTGCCGGCAGAAGGCCTCGACGTCCACCGCCTCCTCGCGCGCCTGTTGATCGAGGAATTGTGCCAAGGCTTCCGCCAAACGCTTCTCGCGATCTTCGTTTGGCAGGGCGGTCATCGTGGCTCTTTCACGTCTTCGAGTTGGCGCAGGCGCTGAATCGCGCGGTGCAGCAGGACTGCCACCGCCTCGCGGCTCTTCCCGAGGCGCTCGGCCATCTCCGCGGGCGAGAGGCTTTCTACCTTGGCCATCAAAATCGCATCGCGATAGTCGGGCGGCAGAGCGTCCAGCTTGTCGAGCAGCCGCTGCAAACCCTCTTGCTCCGCGAAAATGCGGCTGGGCGTGTGCGAATCCACCGGCTCGGGCCCTCCGGGATTGCTCGCCGAGCGGAAGCGCAGCATCTCCGCCGCGTGGCGCTTTTGCCGCCCCATGGAGCGCGCCGCGTCAATAATGACGTGGTCGGCGATGCGCGCCAGCCAGCTCATGAAACTGCCCGGCGAGCGGTAGGTGAAATTGCCGATGTCCTGCGAAGCCGCGAAGAAGACTTCCTGCAGAATGTCGTCCACCTCCACGCGGCCGCGGGTCTCGGGACTCAGTTTGTAGTGGATCAGAACCGCGAGGCGCGGGCGGTATTTCGTGAAAAGTTCGGTGAAACTTTCCTTGTCTCCCGCGCGGAGGCGTTCCAGCAAGCCGAATGTGGATGTGGGAGAAGACATGGCCGTGCGAAGAGGAAATTTCACGTGAAGCGTACTCTAGGCTTAAACCGAGGCGCGAATCAAGCGTCGCCGCGGCGGTGACAACAAATTGGCCGGTGTCGCGAGAGAGAAAAAGGGCACGCGGCCCGGCGCAAAGGCCGGATCAGCGTGCCCTGAAAAACAATCTAGACCAGACTCTGAGCTACGGTCGCGGCCGCGAGTCCGGCGGCACCATGTCGTTCGCGCGGTAGTACACCACCAGTTGCCCGTAGTGCTCGCCCGAATGCTCGATGGCTTCCATCCACTGGTAGGAGTTATGCACCATCATGTTCCCGAACGGGAATTTCGAAGTCTTGTTCAGCCCGGCGTCGCCTTCGGCCTTGATCATCGCCGCGCCATCGGCCACGGCCTGCTTGATGAACTTCACCACGTCAGCCTTCGTTTTGTAATCGCTCCGCGACGGGTTTTCGCTGCCGCCGGGGCCCTTCTGTGAACCCGCGATCGCGGTCATCATGATGTAGTCCACCGCCGCAATGTGCAGCAGCGTTTCCGCGAAACCTCGTTGGTCCTTCTGCACCTTGAAGTCGTATTTGTCTTCGGGGAAATCCTCGGCCATGGCCACCAGCTTGTTGCCAATGGCGTTCCACATCGCCAGCGTTTCCGCTGAAGCAGACTCCGCGGGCTTTGGCGCCTTGGCCGGCTCTTTGGCCTGCGCGAACGCAGATCCCGTCGCCAGCGCGAATGCCGCCACGATCATCATTCCGATTCCGAGCTTTCTCATTTTCACCCTCCGGGGTTGAGTTGCAACGCAGCCTAACACAACCTGCCGCCGAGCGTCCACGGGCTCAGCGGGGCGCCCATCGGCCATTTTGGGCGGCGTGCCGTGGACATTGCCGCGCCTTCGTGCCGGTGCGATAATGCAAGCGTTAGGCGCCCGCCGTTTGGCTTCACTGAATCCAAATGTGTGTCCGCGTGTAACTGGGGGAAATCATGGCCATCCGAGATGAGTGGATTGAGAAGCGGCTTGCGTCCGCCAACGGGAACAGCGCAGTGCGCAACTTCTCGCAAATGCATTACGCCCGCCAGGGCGTCATCACCGAGGAGATGGAGTACGTCGCCAAACGCGAGGGCCTGGAGCCTGAGTTGGTGCGCAGCGAAGTCGCGCGCGGCCGCGCCATCATTCCCGCCAACATCCATCATCGCAGCCTCGAGCCCATGGGCATCGGCATCGCTTTCAAGTGCAAGATCAACGCCAACATCGGCAATTCCGCGGTCACCTCCAACATCAGTGAAGAACTCGAAAAATTGCACCGCTCCGTGCACTACGGTTCGGACACCGTGATGGACCTCTCGACCGGCGGCGATATCCCCACCATTCGCAAGGCCATCATTGACGCTTCGCCCGTGCCCATCGGCACCGTGCCGATCTACGAAGCCATCTCCCGCGTAAAGCGAGCCGAAGACTTGACGCCCCAGATCATGCTCGAAGTTATCGAAGAGCAGGCCGAGCAGGGCGTGGACTACATGACCATTCACGCCGGCGTGCTGCGCGAGTTCCTCCCGCTAGTGCGCAACCGCATCACCGGCATCGTCAGCCGCGGCGGCGCGCTCCTGGCGCTGTGGATGAGCGCGCACAAGAAAGAAAATTTCCTCTACGAGCATTTCGAAGAGATTTGCAAGATTTTCGCCAAGCACGACGTCAGCTTTTCGCTCGGCGACGGTCTGCGCCCTGGCTGCCTCGCCGATGCCAGCGACGCCGCGCAGTTCGCGGAACTGAAAGTGCTCGGCGAGCTGACCAAGAAAGCGTGGGAATACGACGTCCAGGTGATGATCGAAGGCCCGGGCCACGTGCCGCTCGATCAAATCGAGCTGCAAGTGAAAAAAGAGATGGAGCTGTGCCACGAAGCGCCGTTCTACACGCTGGGGCCGCTGGTCATCGATATCGCGCCCGGTTACGACCACATCACCAGCGCCATCGGTGCGGCAATGATCGGCTGGTTCGGCACCGCCATGCTGTGCTATGTCACGCCCAAGGAGCACCTCGGCCTGCCCAACAAGGCCGACGTGAAAGAAGGCATCATCACCTACAAGATTGCCGCGCATGCCGCCGATGTGGCGCGACATCGTCCCGGCGCGCGCGACCGCGACGACGCCCTCAGCTACGCGCGCTTTCTCTTCGACTGGAACAAGCAGTTCGAGCTTTCGCTCGACCCCGATACGGCGCG
>JBGQGH010000040.1:0-24006 GCA_041497315.1 Terriglobia bacterium
CTCTTCGAAGTGCCGCCCGACGAGCTCGATCGTGTCCGCACGCTGGTGAAATCCGCCATGGAACAGGTACGTCCGTTCGAAGGCACTCTGAAGGTCCCCCTGGTGGTGGATCTCAAGTCCGGCCCCAATTGGCGCGACATGAAATGACTCCGGCGTCCGGCAAATTCCTTCCCTCTCCCGCCCTCTGCGCGTAGAATCCCGACAACGCGCCCTTCCGGAGGTACCGATGCGACGCATCTGGATTTTGGCGACGGGCCTGCTCTTGCTCGGACTCTTGGCGTACGCCCAGGACAAGAAGGCGCCCGCCAAGGCGCCCGTCGAGTTCAAGATCCCGCCCGAAGAAGCTGCCCGTGAAAACCCCGTGAAGCCCACGCCCGCGGGACTCGAGAATGCCAGAAAGATTTATGGAACCGATTGCGAGGTGTGTCACGGCAAGAACGGCGATGGCAAAGGCGATCTCGCCGCCGACATGAAGGTCAAGATGCGCGATTGGCGCGATCCCGCCTCGCTGGAAAAGATTACTGACGGCGAGCTCTTCTACATCATCACCAAGGGCAAAGGGGAGATGGTCGGCCTAGAAGGCCGCTGGAAAACTGACCAGTGCTGGCAACTAGTGAACTACGTCCGGTCGTTGAAGAAGGATACCGCGGCCAAGAAGCCTGAAAAACCGGAGTAGTCCCGATTGTAATATTTTTCTGTTTGGCGAGCGTGCGTTGCAGATTGATTTGCCGCGCAGAGGATGTGTAGTATTTTTCTGTATTCATTTCACTGGGAGGCTCACTCATGGGTCATCCACCGGGATTTCTGAAACTCGTCAACGACGCCAAGAAGCACATCCGCGAAACGAATGTCCAAGAGGTGAAGAAGAAGCTCGACGCTTGGGAAAAACTCATTCTCGTGGATGTGCGTGAGGAGAGCGAATGGGCGCGCGGGCATTTGCCTGGGGCCGTTTACATGGGCAAGGGCGTCATCGAGCGCGATATCGAGCAGAAGGTACCGGACAAGAATGCTCCGCTCGTCCTCTACTGCGGGGGCGGCTTCCGCTCCGCGCTGGCCGCCGAGAATCTCCAGAAGATGGGCTATACCAACGTCGTTTCCATGGACGGCGGCTGGAAGGGCTGGGTCGGCGCTGGATTCCCCACTTCAAAGGAATAACCGCCCCCGTGCGCAGGGGTGCTTGGCTGGGGCGGGAGGATTCGAACCTCCACCGTCTGCATTAACAGTGCAGCGTCCTACCAATTGGACCACGCCCCAGTGGGTGGGTCCCATCCATTCGATGACTCCATGATTGTCTGCGCGGGGAGCGCCGTCAAGGAGAGGGAGCGCACGCCTGGGATAGTTTCAATTCCTGGCCGGCAAATATGAGGTTTGTGTCTCGTATTTCTGGATTCGCGCGAGCAATGCACGTCCAGGCTGCGCCCTCGCCGAAATCTCTCTGCGCAATTTTCCAGAGCGAATCGCCTTTTTGAACCCGAATCCCAGTTGGCGGCTTGCTCAACGCAGCGTCGTGCGGTAATGAAATCTGTTGTCCGATCTCGATGTGGTTGGGGTCTAGGATCCAAGGATTTGCTCGGTACAGGTCACGCCATCGCATACCCTGACCCAGGTACTGCTCAGCCAGTTTCCACAGCGAATCCCCACGCCGCACTTCGATCGCTCCCGTTTCAGAAACAAGCGGTTGAATCGTGCCTCGTGCGGGCTGGACTGTTTCCATGGACCGCGGCGTCGTCCGGTGGGCCATCTGCAGTGGCCTCGCAGTCCGCAACGGATGAACTGGCCGGACAGTGGAGGGTGTGCTCGTCGGTTGCGAGGGGTTTGGGTATTCATGCAACTCATTCAACTTTCGTGGCGCTTCACTCGAACGCGGAACGCTAGTGGAATCAATTGGCTTGCTCGGAGGCTGCACCGTAGGAATCGGCGAGGCGAGCAGTGCGACGTTTATCGGGAGCGGAAATCTCGAGAACCGCTGCGACTCCTGCGCGAGTTTTTGCTGGCGGTATTTTCGTGCGATCTCACCCAGAGAGGTTTGCGCCGGGCCCGATTCCACGGCCAGAGTTGTTGGAGGCTTCTTGTCCAGCGGCAGATTGCCGTTAGTTCGCGCCGCCTCGAATCGCTGGCGGTCTTCCGGCGTCAGAATCTGAGGCCGGGCCAGATCTTCCTTGGTGTAGACATGCCTGGAGCTCTTGGGTTGACTCTCCTTGCGTGCCCGCTCCTGCCGGGCGATCGCGCCTAAATCCTGTGCCGAGCTCACCGTCGCGCCGGAAAAAAACAGAGCAGAGAAAAGGATTCCCAGAAATAAAGAGTGTCCCGGCTTGGAGGCAACACGGGTTCTTAACGATCGCTTGACCGGGTGTTTGACGATCTCGAATCCCGTCATCATCAGCGCACTAAACAGGCGAAATTCTATCGAAACTCTGCCATCGTGGCGCAATCAAATCGCGGATCCTGTTCCTTCTTGCAAACACAAGAGCGAGGCCCGGCCGTTGTTCTTTGGGGCAATTGAGCGCTCCATGCCACTTGTTTAGCACAACTGGCAACGCCAAGATGGAAGGTGAACTCGAACACCGAAGAGTCGCCTGGAGTCGCTGCTCTCGAACTCCGGAATCGTCGGACCCGCGATCGAAGTCGTGCCGTGATGATTCGACCCTCTGCGAAGAAATCCCTTCCTCCACTGGCGAACTCGCGAGGGCTGTCAAAGAGCAGCGAAAAAGACTGGGCAGCTTGGGAAAACAATTTTGCGAGCGAAGATTTCGCCTGTGCCGCTGGATATCAGCCGGCTGACACAGGGAAACATGAGGAGGCCACATGGACAAATTCTCGATTGAAGGTCCGGAAGGCGATGCAGAAGTCTCCTCGACGGTTGCTAACCGGCGAACTTCCCGGCGCACGAATCTGGCGCAACCCGCACTGATACGTCCCGCAGATCCAAAACTTCAGGAGGAAGTGCGCGCCACGGTGAATTTGTCGACTGACGGACTTTACTTCACCACAACGGCGGAGCACTACTCTGTGGGCATGCAAGTCGAAGTCGTATACCCGTACCGCTCGGGCGAGCCCTTCCCATTTGCGCGGACCGTAGTTGGTGAAGTCGTCCGCCTGGATCGTCACTCGAACAAGTATTGGGGTGTGGCAGTCAAAATTCAGACGGAATGATCTCGCCGGCCAAGGGTTTTCCTTCTTCAGTCAGCCTTCTGCCCCTGTTCTCCCTGTTGTTCTAGACTCTCTATTCCAGTCTGCGGCTTAAGCATCCTTTGAGAGGAACCTGGAGGTGCGTTTCTTTGCATTCAGCTCGCCGGTGGTCTCGGCAACTCGCCCAAGTAGAACGCTCATAGTCTTGTGGGCGCGTGGGAGCAGGCGCACTTCCGCCGAATTCTGAACGGTGGTGGTTGGGGTGTGGGACCTGAGGTAGGCGGCGGAAGTGTAAGGAGGAGGCGCGAGCCGACCCAGCCCTCAATCCCCTAAAGGGATCCTCGACCCGACCTCCCCCATTCCTTCCTAAGTGGCAAGCTAAAGGCCAAAGCTAAGTCTTTATTTTTCTTAATATTCCACCGCTCCCTGCCGGGTAAAATCGTCACGCCTCGGCAATATTTTCCGCCCGTCAAAGCTTCCCCGCCTTAGCAATCTCTTCGCCCAGCTTGACCTGATGCGCCGGGCTTGCTAACTTGGAAAGGTTATGCTGCCCGTATTTTACCCACTGTGTGTTGTGGCCGCTGTGCTGGTGGCTGACTGACTATGGGCCTCACCAAAATCGTAATCCGGGGCGCGCGACAGCACAACCTGAAGAACCTCAGTCTCGAAATCCCGCGAAATTCGCTCACCGTCATTACCGGCCTTTCCGGCTCCGGCAAATCCTCCCTCGCATTCGACACCATTTATGCTGAAGGACAGCGACGCTACGTCGAATCGCTCTCCGCCTACGCCCGGCAATTTCTCGATCAAATGGAGCGGCCCGAGGTGGATTCCATTGAGGGGCTTTCGCCTTCCATCGCCATTGAGCAAAAAACTACCACCCGCTCGCCACGCTCGACGGTCGGCACGATTACCGAAATCTACGATTACCTCCGCGTAGTCTACAGTTCTATCGGCACGCCGCACTGCCCCAACTGCGGCAAGCCCATCACGCGCCAATCCACCGAACAAATCGTGCAGGCCATCGTCGGCGGCGAATTTTGCCGCAGCGGCGATCGCATCATGATCTTGGCTCCGGTGGTGCGCGGCCGGAAAGGCGAGTACCGCAAAGAACTCGAGAAGTTCGCGCGCGATGGTTTCCTGCGGGCGCGAATCGATGGCGAACTCCGCCAGCTCGATGAACCCATTCGCCTCGACAAACGCAAGAACCATACCATCGAGATCGTTGTGGACCGCCTGCTTGTCAAAACCGGCATTCACGAGCGCCTCGAGCAATCCATTCAGACCGCGCTCAAATTCGCGCAGGGCCTGGTCACCGTCGCGGTCGTCGGCGGCGCCGAACAGGTTTTCTCCGAAAAACTGGCCTGCTCTGATTGCGGGATTTCCGTGCCGCAGCTCGAGCCGCGTTCGTTCAGTTTCAATTCGCCCTACGGCGCCTGTCCGGTCTGCCGCGGCCTGGGCTCGCGCTACGATATCGATCCGTCCAAGGTGATTTTAGATTGGTCCCGCCCGCTCTTCGAAGGTGGGCTGGGGCCCGGCTCCGGCTCAACGTATCTGAAACGCTCGCTTGAACTTGCCGCGGTTGCGTTCCATTTCGACCTGGGCACGCCGTTCGAAAAACTTCCGCGCCGCGTGCAGAACCTCATCCTCTACGGCAATCCCCCCTCGGATGGCAGTGGCCTTCCCGGCCACGGTGCGGAATCGGAGACCGCCGCGCGCCGCGCTCGCGCCGAAAAAGGTCTGCACTTTACCGGCGTGCTCGGCTTCCTCGAAAAAAGTTTTGAGGAATCGAATTCCGATAGCTACCGCGAATGGGTGACGCAGTACATGTCTCCCGTGCCTTGCGCCGCTTGCTCCGAGCGGCGTCTGCGCCCGGAAAGCCTTGCCGTCAAGGTGGGCGCCTACTCCGTCGCTGATTTCACGGCGCTGGCCATCAGCGAAGCGCGGCCAGCCATCGACAGAATATTGAAATCGCTCACCGCGCGACAGAGGGATGTCGCCGGGCGCGCGCTCCAGGAAATTGCCGAACGGCTCGATTTCCTTCTCGCCGTTGGGCTCAGTTACGTCAGCCTCGACCGCTCGGCCACCACGCTGAGTGGCGGCGAAGCGCAGCGCATCCGCCTGGCCACACAGATTGGCTCGCGCCTGCGCGGCGTGCTGTATGTGCTCGATGAGCCCAGCATCGGCCTCCACGCGCGGGACAACGATCGCTTGCTCTCTTCGCTCGAACGCCTGCGCGACCTCGGCAATACCGTCCTCGTCGTCGAGCACGACGAAGCGACCATTCGCCGTGCCGACCACGTCGTGGACCTCGGTCCCGGCGCGGGCAGCGCCGGCGGACACCTCGTCTCCAGCGGCCGGCCGGAGGAAATCGCTGCCGACGAGAACTCGCTCACCGGCCGCTATCTCGCCGGCAAACTGAAAATCGCTGTTCCGGAAAAGCGCCGCTCGCCCAACGGCAAACAGATCAGCATCCTCGGCGCCGCAGCGAACAACCTCAAGAACCTCGACCTCACACTTCCGCTCGGCCTCATCACCGTCGTCACCGGCGTTTCCGGCTCCGGCAAATCCACGTTGGTGAACGACATCCTTTACCGCGCTCTGGCCCAGAAACTCTATCGCTCCATGGAACGTCCGGGCGCGCACCGCGCTATCCTCGGCGTCGAGCACATCGATAAAGTCGTCGAGATTGACCAGGCGCCCATCGGGCGCACGCCGCGCTCGAACCCCGCCACCTATACCGGTGTCTTCGCGCCCATCCGCGAAATCTTCGCCATGCTGCCCGAATCTCGCGAGCGCGGCTACCGTCCCGGCCGTTTCAGTTTCAACGTGAAGGGCGGCCGCTGCGAAGCCTGCCAGGGCGACGGCCTGCGCCGCATCGAGATGAATTTCCTGCCCGACGTGTACGTTACTTGCGAGGTCTGCCGCGGCAAACGCTACAACGCCGAGACCCTCGCCGTGCGCTACAAGGGCCACTCGATTTCCGACCTGCTCAATATGCCCGTCGAGGAAGCCCTCAAGATCCTCGAGAACATCCCGCAGGTTCGCCAGAAACTCGAAACTCTTGTGGACGTCGGCCTCGGCTACGTCCAGCTCGGCCAATCCGCCACCACGCTTTCGGGCGGTGAAGCGCAGCGCATCAAACTCGCGCGCGAACTTTCGCGCCGCCAGACCGGCCGCACGCTCTACATTCTCGACGAACCCACCACCGGCCTGCACTTCGACGACGTCCGCAAACTGCTCGACGTCCTCAACCGCCTCGCCGATCTTGGCAATACCGTGCTCATCATCGAGCACCATCTCGACGTCATCAAGCAAGCTGACTGGATCATCGACCTCGGCCCCGAAGGTGGTGAAGCCGGTGGCCGCATCGTCGCCCAAGGCACCCCCGAGCAGGTCGCCCGCGTAAAGAAGTCCTATACCGGCCAGGTTCTTGCGCGTTTGCTCAACGGCAATGGACATGTGCGCCACTCCGCGACGCAGCCGTCCCGCAAGATCACCAATGGATCGCCCGCGCCAGTTTCGGCGAGCGAGTGATATTCGTGTGGCGACGGGCCGCCGCAACGGACCAAAATGAACGGCCCTTGCGCACGTGTGGCAGGCCCGTTTAGAGTGCTTGCTTCAACCGAATGAGCATTTACGACATCGCGCCGCTCTTCTTCGATCGCGTCCGCACCTATCCGCTCGCCCAGCGCCGCAGCAAAGTCAGCGTCCGCGAGTTCGGGCGGCCCGTGGCGCGCGGCGCGTCTCTGCGGCAATTTCTCGATTCGCTCCCGCGCATCCTGGCCACGGATGATTTGCGTGCCGTCGTCGCGGCCATCGCCCGCGCGCGTGCGCGGCGCAGAGCCATCCTATGGGGCTTCGGCGGCCACGTCATCAAGGTCGGGCTCGGCCCGGTGGTGAACGATCTCATTCGCCGCGGTTTTGTTTCCGGGATCGCCCTCAACGGCGCCGCGCTGATCCATGATTTCGAGATCGCGCTCGCTGGCAACACTTCCGAGGATGTCGAAGCCGGTCTTGGTGGCGGCAAATTCGGCATGGCCGAGGAGACCGGCCTACTGCTGAACGAAATCGCGGTCGCCTCGGCGCGCAGTCAATCGCAGCGTGGCTCGGGCCATGCCATCGGCCTCGGCGAAGCCGCCGGAAAACTCCTCACCAGCGGCCGCCTTCGCGTCAAGTATCCCGCAGCCAGTGTGTTGGTGGCCGCCTACCGCGCCCGCATCCCCGTCACCGTACATCTCGCCATCGGCGCGGACATCCCGCACATGCATCGCTCGGTGGATGGCGCCGCTCTTGGCGCGGCCTCACATTTCGATTTCCGCCTCTTCTGCGCGCTCGTGCGCAAAATGCATCCCGGCGGTGTCTATCTCAACTGGGGCTCAGCGGTGATGCTTCCCGAAGTGTTTCTGAAGGCCGTCTCCGCGGTGCGCAACCTGGGCACGCCCTTGCAGCCCATCACCACGGCAAATTTCGATTTCATTCAGCACTACCGCCCTTTGCAGAATGTGGTGAAGCGCCCGACGGCAGGGAAAGGTTCGCAGGGATTCGCGATTACCGGGCATCATGAAATCCTATTGCCGCTCGTCGCCGCCGCGGTGTTGGAATCGCGCTCGCGAGGAAAAGCATCCAAGTAGCGCGCCCTCTTGGACTCAAGTGAGAAGATGAACGATTCGCCGGACAATTCCGCCGCACCTCAACCGCCGCCCCCGGCGGGCAGCGATTCCAGTTCGTCCGCCGCCGAACAACTCCCGCCCAGGAACGAGTTCGTGCAGCCGGCCGCGCAGCGGTTTTCAATCGAGTACGCGGACACAGCTCTCCCCGGCCTAACGCCCGCCGCTCCGGCGGCGCCCCCCATCGACGAACGATTCCCCGAGGATCTCCGCACGCCCTGGAGCTGGCCGGACATTATTCTCTTCTTCGTATTCGCCCTGGGTAGCACCGTCGTTCTTCCTCTGCTCGCTTTTGGCGTGGCCTATTTCGGGTGGGGCGTGACCATCACCAGCATGGAAAAGTCGCCGACGATCAAGGCGGAAGTGGCCACCGCAGGCATGACCCTCATCTGGCTGGCCACCATCGGCTACCTCTATCTGACCATTCGCTTCCGCCGAAAAGCGCCCTTCTGGCGCACCATCGGCTGGCGGCCAATGAAGCTCCAAACCGTTTCGAGCGCCAGCGCAAGACTGGTATGTCTCCTGGGCGGGGTCGCCACCGCTCTCGTCGTCCAATTGGCATCCGCGGCCATGCGTACTAAGGCGGAGCTCCCCATCGAAGAATTCTTTCGCAGTCGCACCAGCGTGCTGCTATTGATGTCGTTCGGCATTCTGGTGGCACCGCTGGTGGAGGAAACGGTCTTCCGCGGTTACATCTATCCGGTTCTGGCGAGAGGTTTCGGTGTGCCTACGGGAGTGGTAGTCACCGGAATGCTCTTCGGACTGCTGCACGCGCAACAGCTTTGGGGTGGTTGGGGCCAGATCGGCCTGATCGTTCTGGTCGGCATCCTCTTCACGTACGTCCGCGCGCGCACCGGCACTGTTCTGGCCAGCTACTTTTTTCACCTCGGCTATAATGGATTTCTCTTTCTCGGCTTCTTTGTTGCCACCGGAGGGCTACGCCACATCCCGGGTAGCACCTAAGCGAAATTCGAATGCACACGACTCAACCCATCGAATGGACTGACCGCGGCGTCGTGATGCTCGACCAGCGACGCCTGCCAGGCGAAGTGGTCTATCACACCTACACCGATTACCGTGAAGTCGCCCGAGCGATCACGGACATGGTAATTCGCGGCGCGCCCGCCATCGGCGTGGCTGCGGCCATGGGCGTAGCGCTGGGCGTCCTTCATTCGCCCGCGCGTTCACTCGACGCTCTGAAAAGTGATTTCGCCGCCATCTGCGACACACTCGCCAAGACGCGCCCCACCGCCGTGGACCTTTTCTGGGCCATCGATCGCATGAAGCGCCGCTTCGCCGAAATCTCCGGCACGTCTTCAGACCTCGCGCGCATCCGCGAAACGATGGTCCGCGAAGCCCGGCAAGTCCACCTCGAGAAAAAAGCCGTGGACGAAGCCATCGGCCGCTTCGGCGCCGAATTGATGCCGGCCGATGGACAAGTGATGACGCAGTGCAACGCCGGCGCTTTGGCCACCGCGGGCATCGGCACCGCGCTCGGCGTAATCCGCGTCGCGGTCCAGCAGGGCCATCACTTGCACATCCTCGTCCCGGAAACGCGGCCTTACCTGCAAGGCGCGCGGCTCACCGCTTGGGAGCTTCACGAGGACGGCATCCCGCTCACGCTGATTACGGACAACATGGTGGGCCACTTCTTCATGAAAGGCGGAGTGGGGGCGGTGGTTGTCGGCGCGGACCGCATCGCCGCCAATGGCGACACGGCCAACAAAATCGGCACCTATCAGATCGCGGTGATGGCCAACGAACACCGCGTGCCGTTTTACGTCGCCGCGCCGATCTCAACACTTGATCTCACGCTGGCCTCCGGCGAGCAGATTCCCATCGAGGAGCGCGCCGCCGAGGAAGTGACGCACATTCGCGGCGTGCGCATCGCTCCCGACGTCGACGTCGCGAATCCGGCGTTCGACGTCACTCCTTCGCGCTTCATCGCCGCGATTATCACCGAGCGCGGCGTGGCTCGCGCGCCATACCAGGAATCCCTACGCCGCCTGATGGACTCCACAGCAAGCCTTTCTTCCCCCGCTTGAGTTTGTTCACCGATCTGCGGCTCAATCTTTCGCGAACCAGTTTCTGTCGGTTTAGCGGGCCGTGCCGTAGTAGCCGCTCTTGCTGATGATGGTGTAATCGCGGCCTTTGTTGCCGAAGCGCGGCTGCAAGCGCAGGTTTAATTGATGCATCGCGCGCCCTGCGGTGCCGTGCTTGGGATAGAACCCCAGCGTGTAGCGCGTCTTCAGCCGGTCAATCAGCGCCTGGAAGGCGATGAAGAGTGATCCCTCTTTTTGTACGTCGAAGATCTCCCCGCCGGTTTCCGCGGTCAGTTTGTTGACGTTCACGAGTCCCCGGCCCGCCGTCATCATCCGTGCCGCCACCGGGTTGTCCCCTGGCACCTTCAAGCTGTACACCGCGGCATCGGCTTCAAGCGCGGCGTCCACCACTTGCTTGTGATCCGCCGCGTCCGGCGTCGTCGGCACGTTGTCGCTCACCAGCACGATCACGCGCCGCGCGGCCGGCGCTTCCCGCTCGAGATATCGTGCCGCGTCATAGACTGCGCGATTGATGTTTGTGCCGCCGCCCGCCTCGAAAAACTCCATCTGGTCGGACACTTCGCGCTTGTCGTGCGTCAACGAAACGCGGCGATCAACGTTTTGGGTGAACGTGAAGAGCGCAACCTCGTCCTCGGGCTTGAGCGTCTTGAGCGCCGTCTGCGAGGCGTACCGCAGCGGTTTTAGGAACGGTTTGATCGATCCGCTCAAATCCACCACCAGCGCCACGGCCAGAGGCAACTGGTCCCGGCTGAAGTGCGCAATCTCCTGCGCCGCGCCGTCCTCTTCCACGAGGAAATCCTCTTTCTTGAGGTCGCCCATAACCTGACCGGCTTTGTCCTTCACCGTGGCCTCGAGCAGCACCAGGTTGACGTTCACGCGAATCTGCGGCGTCACCGTCTGCTGCGCCGCCAGGCCCGTCGCCACCGCCAAAATCGCGGGGAGCCAGATTGCTGCCGGCCATCCGCCGCTCCGCAACTTTCCTCTACGTTCGCTCGACCACTTGCCCACGCGCCCGTTCCTTCCTCCCCTTTTAAGCTTTTCCAACCACGTGCGTCTCATTGCGGCTCGAAGATAAGAGCCGCAATCCCACGCGTAGGTTGCATTGGCTCCCATCAGTAGCATTCTACGGGCCGCTTCTGAGGGTCGGCCTCGCGAAAGCGGAGCCGGCCCGCAATTTTCTTATAGCGCCGGGCGGCGCTTGTGCCAATCGGTGACCGACTGGTACGCCGCGGCGAATTCGATGGCCACGTCATCGCGAGCCGCATCCGCGCAGAATTGAATCCCCAGCGGCAGGTTTTCTTTGGCCGTAAACCCGCAGGGAACTGAAATCGCCGGCAGCCCGGCGATATTTCCCGCGGCCACCAGGTTTTTCGTCTCCCCGCGCTGCGGAGGTGGAGTCGCGGATGGGCGTTGGGGCGCGCCAAAATCAACGTCCAGCTTCGGTGCCGGTCCGGGGTAGGTCAGCGCCACCAGCACATCGTACGTTTCAAACATCTTTCCCAGCTTGGCCATGATCTCCGCGCGCAGCCGGAAAGTGTCCAGATAATCCGCCGCGGGAATCTGCATCGCGGCGATGAACCCGGCCTTCTGAACCTCGTCCACGAGTTCCAAAATTTTCCCGTTCTCCACCAGCGGCCGAAAAATCGAAGCCGCCTCCGCGCTGTAAAGCGTCGTCCCGATAATCTGGTAGAAATATTCGGGCAGTTCGGTGTCTTCGAGTTTCGCGCCCAGCTCCTTCAGCACCTCGAGGGCTTGGGAGAACGCCGCTGCAGCCTCCGCATTCGCGTTCGGAGTCGTGGCCGGCTGCAGCACGCCGATCCGTTTCCCGCCGAGCGGCTTGCTCTTCTTCTGCGGCGGCCACCAAGCAAACGTTTGATCGAGCGAAGTCGGGTCCAGCAGATCGCGCCCCGCAATCGCATTGAGCACCAGCCCGCAATCCACCGCGCTGCGGCACATCGGCCCCAGCTTGTCCATCGTCCACGAAAGAGCCATCGCGCCGTGCCGGCTGACGCGTCCGTACGTCGGCCGAATCCCTGAACACGCCGAAAACGCCGACGGCGCAAGAATCGAGCCGAGGGTTTCCGAGCCGATCGCAAAGCCCACCAGAGCCGCGGGCACCGCCGCGCCTGGCCCGCTCGAACTGCCTCCCGCCCAGTAATCGAGATTGAACGGGCAGCGCGAAGCTCCTTGCAGCGAAGCGTGGCCTCCGCTGTACCCGCAGCCGCCCGCCAATTCAATCATCGCCAGCTTGGCCACCAGCACCGCGCCCGCCGCGCGCAGCTTGCGGATCACCGTCGCGTCGTAATTGAACACCTGGTCCTTGAAAGGCGGCGCGCCCCACGTTGTGGGAATGCCGCTCGTCGCCAGCAGGTCCTTTACTCCAAACGGAATGCCGTGCAGCGGCCCGCGCGTGCGTCCCCCGGAAATTTCCTTTTCCGCCGTGCGCGCCTGCACTAGCGCCACATCGCGCGTGATCGTGGCCACCGCACCGAGTTTCGCGCCGAGCTTCTCCAGCCGCTCAAGATAGCCTTGAGTCAGCTCGACCGGAGAAATCTTTCGCGCGCGGATCTGCTCGCTCAGCTCCTGCACGCTCAGGTAGAGGACGTCTTCGCCCACCATGCGCTCAGTCTCCCTTACGCGCGCCGCGCGGACGCTGCCGCACCGTGAACACAAACGCCGGTTCCAGGTCGTAAGGCAGCGCGGAGGGCCGTATCTGCGCGCGCCGCCGCGCGTCGCGTTCAAGCGTCGAGCGCACGCGCTCCTGTTGCTCGGGCGTGAGCGGCAGATCCGCCCCCGGCGGCTTGATCGCCGCGGGCGCGGGAGTTTGCGCCGCTGATTGCGCCGCAGCTCCCACGCGCGACAGTAGCGGCGCCGCAAGCGCCACGCCGCCCACGGTCTTCGTGAATTCCCTTCGATTCATGCGCTTCACTTTGCCCTCCATCCGGCCATCTTCACTCATCGTTACCGATTGTGGTTCGATGCAGAGAATATCGCGAATCCTCCCTCGAACGTAATCCCGGAAGCTCGCGACCTGGGTTTCGTGGATCCGCCCCCACCAAAGCCGCTCGGCATTTATTCTTGACTTGTCCTCGCATTGGGATAGAGTTCCCGGAAGTCAGAGTTTTCTAAGGTAGCTGACCTCTCGTGCCTTCCTTATGAGCAGAAGGGTCCGGCTTCCAAACTTCTGATCCGGCCTGGTACACGCTCCGTTCTGTCGGCTATCCCGTTGTCCAGGCTGCGTCAAAAAATTCGAGGGAGGAAATAGAATGCGCAAGATCCTTTTCGTTGCTTGTCTGGTATTGCTGTCAACGTCCGTTGCCATGGCACAGAGCAAATTGGATGCTCATTGGAATTGCGCCAAGTCCTCAGCCGTTCACAGTCTCGATGTCGGGGATAAACCCAATCACGCCTATATGATAAGTCAAGGCTCCTGCACCGCCACAAAAGGTGAAATCGGAAACGTGAAGGAAAAAGAGGGTGCGGGCACGGAATTCCACGAAGCCACTGGCAACGCCAACAGTTGGCACGGCATTTTCGTGGAGACCATGGCCAATGGCGACAAAATTCACTATGGCTACCACGGCTCAGGAACCACCAAGGACGGGAGTCTTGTTTCTGGAAAGCACCAGTGGACCATCATGGACGGCACCGGAAAGTTCAAGGGTGCGAAAGGATCAGGAACCTGCTCTGGAAAGGGTGCGGCCGACGGTACCAGCGTCTGGGAATGCACCGGCACCTATACGCTGGCGACCATGAAGTAGTTTCCGTATCCCAGGCTCGAGCTTTCGCCGGGTGGCCGCGTTCATTGCTAGAGAACGCGCTACCCGGCATTCCTTAAGTCCATATCTTCTGGTTCGTTCTCACCGATCCACTTTCCTCTCTAGAATCTCTCGCGTATCCTCTTGCAGATCGTTTAGAGGAGGCTACCTTGAGACACGCAGCTTTAATCACCGCCATTTTCCTGCTCAGTTTGACCACCCCCACCCGCGCCCAACAAAGCGACATCCCCAAGAACATCGCCGAAAGCGTCGGCTTTGCCTTGCAATGGACCGAGGGACAATTCCTCTCTCTCGCCGAGGCCATGCCCGAAGACAAATACTCCTTTATCCCCAGCGGTGGTAATTTCGAAGGCGTGCGCTCCTTCGCCGAACAGGTCAAGCACGTGGCTTGCGCCAATTTCGGATTCTTCAATGAAATCGAGGGGAAGACTCCTCCGGAGCACTGCGAAAAGGGAGGCCCATCGAAGGCCGCGACCAAGGCCGAGTTGGTAAAATATCTTCGCGATTCATTCGACTACGGCAATCGAATTCTAAACACGATCAACGCCAAGAATGCCCTCGACCGCGTCGAGGGCCCCTACGCCGGGCCCAACACCAAGCTCGGTATCGCCGTCGCCGCCGTTTGGCACATCGCCGATCACTACGGCCAGCTCGTTCCCTACGTGCGCATGAACGGCATTGTTCCGCCCACCACACAAAAATACGGGCTGCCTGTACGCTGAACAGCTAATTTGTGCGGAGTTTCTTCGCCTGGCTGACAGACTGTTTCTGCCCTGCTTGACTGTCTTTGCTGCCCCTCTGTAACATCCGGCTCGCATCCGGGGGTGCAAGATGGCGAATCGGCGCAAGCTCATTGGAACTGCGGTTTTTGCTCCGTTTCTTATTGGAATGCTCGGGTTTTTCGCCCTGACCCGCAATCCAAGATACCAGGCCTTTCACACGGTTGATGTCCTCCAACTGCTCGCTTCCGGAATGTGTTTCGGAGTCGCTCTCGCAGGCCTCTTCGCACTTCTCCGCCGATCGCAAACCGATTAAGCCGCCCGAGAACCTCTCGCGGCCCTACTTCTTCATCAAGTCCAGTACCGCGGACGTCATGCCCTTGATCGCGGTGCGAATCGTCGGCTCCGGAACAGGCCAATAGAGGCTGGAGTGCAGTGACGGCAGCGGCGTTCCACTCCGGCGGCTCGCGGCGATGCGCGCCGCGTCAATCGCGCCCACCCAGAACATGAACGTAGGGATCTCGTGGCCCTCCAGCCCAAACCGCCCGAAATCCTCGCTCCCCATAATGGGCGCTTGCTCAATAACGTTTTCCGGACCCAGCGCCTTCTTCAGCGTCGCCGCCACTCGCGCGGTCAGCGCTGGATCGTTGTACATCGCCGGGGTCCCCTCCGCCTCGCGCACTTCGACGATCGGCGCGCGGTCGGCAGGGACGCCTCCCGCCAGCGCGATTCCCTTGGCGATGCGATCGAGCGACGCCAGTATTCGCTGCCGCACCTCTTCCTTGTACGTGCGGATCGTGAGCTGCAATTGAACCTCGTCCGGGATGACGTTGCGCTTCGTGCCGCCGTGAATCGAGCCCACCGTCACCACCGCCGGGTCGAACGGCGAATTCTCCCGGCTGACGATGGTCTGGATGGCCATGATGAATTCAGCGGCCAGGACGATGGGATCTTTGCTGGCCTCGGGCCGTGAGCCATGCGAGCCGCGCCCGCGCAGCGTCACATCCACCGCCGTCGCACTCGCCAGGGAGTAGCCCGGCGTGTACCCAATCTTCCCCGCTTCCAGATCGCCGGAATCATGCAGCGCCAGCGCGAAGTCCGGCTTGGGCGCGCGCGTGTAGAGGCCGTCCGCGAGCATTGCCCGGGCGCCGTCAACCACTTCTTCGGCGGGCTGGCCGATCAGGATCAGCGTCCCTCGCCACTGATCCTTGAGCGCCACCAACATCTTCGCGGTGCCGAGGAACGAAGCCATATGAATGTCGTGCCCGCAGGCGTGCATCACGCTGACGTCCTGGCCCTGATCGTTCTTCGTCTTGACGTGACTCGCGTAAGCCAGCCCGGTCTGCTCCTCCACCGGAAGCGCATCCATGTCCGTGCGCACCATCACTGTCGGGCCCGCGCCGTTTTTCATCACCGCAACCACGCCGTATCCCTGCCACTCGGCCTTTTCGTATTTGCCCACGTGCTCGGTCACTTCATAGCCGAGCGCGCGCAACTCCCGCGCGATGAATGCTGAGGTTTTCTCCTCGTGACGCGAAAGTTCAGGCGCGGCATGCAGCATCTTGTAGGTCGAAACGAGCGACGGAAGTTCCTGGTCAATCATCGCATCGATTTTCGATTGCTGCGCTGACGCGGCGACCGGAAGCAGTGAACAAATTACGGCGGCCAACAAGACCTTCATCGTGATCTCCTGTGATTCGAGAATCGAAACGGAATCATACAACGCCCGGGGTCGTTTGATCTGATTTCCGTAAAGGTTGGAAACTCCGGCAAGTGGCGCGCTATTCGCACCGCAGCGATATCATGGGATCAATCCTCGCGGCGCGCCGGGCCGGGATGTAGCTGGCGAGCAAGGCGACGAAAGCCAGCAGCAGCGAGATCGCCACAAACGTAAACGGATCAGACGCGCTCACGCCAAACAACAAGCTCCGCATCAGCCGCATCAGCGCGAAAGCGCCCGTCAAACCAATCGCCACGCCCAGCACTGCCAGCGTCATCCCTTCGGGGATTCGCGGCCACGTCATGCTCGTCGAAGAATCGTCCGCGCCGGAGCGGAATCTCCATGGTATGGAAATAATACCCGCCGGCCACATGCGCATCCGCGTTGATGAATTTCTCGCCGGCGGCGGCGCGGAGATCGCCATCCTCTCCGGCTCCGATTTCAAGGACGGCACCATCGAAGTGGATCTCGCCGGTGCGCCGAAAGCTGGAGCCGTCGAAGCCGCGCGCGGATTCATCGGCATTGCGTTCCGCGTGCAGGAGCGCGGTTCGCGATTCGAGTGCTTCTACCTCCGCCCCACCAACGGCCGCTCCGATGACCAGCTCCGCCGCAACCGCTCCACGCAGTACATCTCCCATCCCGATTATCCCCGGCAGCGTTTGCGGCAGGAAAATCCCGGCGTGTACGAATCCTACGTGGATCTCGAACCCGGCGCCTGGACTAAAGTGAAGATCGTCGTCACCGGAACGAAAGCGCAGCTCTCCGTCAATGGCGCCGATCAACCATGCCTTATCGTCAACGACCTGAAGCCGGGCGAGTCCAGCGGAAAAATCGCTCTCTGGATCGGCGTCGGCACCGATGGCTATTTTACGAATTTACAGGTGAAGTAAGCGACTACAAATCGCGCGGGCCGGAGCCGGGCCGCGCATCCGGGGGATGTTCCTCGAGCAGCGCGTCCAAATCGAGCGGCCGGGTGAACATCGCCAGCTTCCCATCCGGCGTTCGCGGCCACAGTTCTTTCGGCCGGTCGCAATACAATTCCACTCCGTTGTCATCGGGATCGCGCAAATAAATCGATTCGCTCACGCCGTGGTTTGCCGCTCCTTCGAGGGGAATTCGCGCGGCCAGCACTCTTCGCAACGCCTCGGACAGCGCGGCGCGCGTGGGATAAAGGAGCGCCGTGTGGTATAGCCCCGTCGTGCCGGGCGGCGGAGGCGCTCCACCCGGGCTTTCCCAAGTGTTCAGCGCGATGTGATGATGGTATCCGCCTGCGGAAAGAAATGCCGCGCTGTCTCCCAGCCTCTGCATGATTTCGAGGCCGAGCACGCCGGAATAGAACGCGACCGCGCGCTCGAGGTCCGCCACTTTCAGATGCACGTGCCCGATGCGAACCCGCGGATCCGCGATGTACTTTGTGGCTGCCGCCGGCTTCTTCTTCGCACTCGCCATAATCCCGCCACAACAAACTGGGCGTCGTCACCCGCATGAACTGAAGCGCGATCGAGTCGCCCACCGCTAGATCATTCGCGCCGAATACAAGTGAAGGAATTTCACCGCAGAGGCGCAGAGGGAGCAGCAAGCAGCGCCCCTACCAATGCTTACCCCGCAGAGCTCGCAGGAATGTTTCTAGGCGCGCCCCGTTGTGCAGGGGCAGAAAACGTTAACTGGCGCAAATTGAGTAAGTTGTGAACTCTTGCGCCACCCCCCACCACCCCCAAGAGTTCGTAAGAGTGGCAGCGTAAGGACTTAGGCCGCATGTTGTGGCAAAAGAGTTCCTAATCAGTTTATTCCAAAGGAGATAGCACATTTTGAACACCCCAAGGATCCACCACCCCCACTGTTTTCGTATGTGAAGGCGCACAAGGACTTAGACCCATGCAGACTCGTATGTGATGGCGGGTAAGGATTTAGGCGAAAGACTGTTCAGAGGCAAGAGTTCGGAGTTGAAAGTTGGACACGGACCATTTTTTCAAGGAGCAGTGAGGAGCCGTCTGGCGGCTCCCGCAAAACAATTCGGGATGCAAACAGCGCACCTCGCCAAGATCAGGAAACCGAAGTCTTTGGACAGGATAGCACAGGGGCACGTAAAAGACAGTAAAAAGCGCAGGCGTCGTAGAGGAGATCACGCTTCATGCGAAAAAATCCCCGCGCCCCCCCGTCCGGTGAGGGGCGCCCGGCAAGGGGCGCAGCAAGCAGCGCCCCTACCAATACATACACGCGGCCACGGGGACACAGCAGGTTGCCGCCCTGTCCCAATGTAGCTACAATGAGTGCTGAGGTAGCTACATGAGAAAAGTGGGCAGCCGCGAACTGAAGAACCGCCTGGGACGTTATCTCCGCCTGGTCAAAGGGGGCGAGACCCTGGTCATCACCGAAAGGAACCGGCCGATAGCGCAACTGGTGTCCACCGAGAACAGATCCCGCGGGGCAGCGAGTCTGGAGAAAACGCTGCAAAGGCTTGCAGATGCCGGGAATCTTCGACTGGCGACCAAACGCCTGAAGCGGATCGCGCCGGTGGCGGCGAAGGGCAAGGCAGCTTCACGCATGATTCTGGAGGACCGGCGGTAATGCTGTATCTGGACTCGTCCGCTCTGGCCAAACGATACTTTCGTGAGCGCGGCAGCAAGCGGCTCCGGGACCGGTTAAACCGGGGGGACCGCGTGTTCACGTCGGAACTCAGCTATGCGGAAATTCATGCCGTGATCGCACGGAAGTTTCATGAAAGAAGCATCGGCCGAGCGGCGTATCGCCGGTTGGTGAGCGCGTTTATGGAGGACTGGCAATTCGCGATCAACAAAATCGAGGTAAGCGCCACGACCACCATGTCGGCAATCCCGGATGTGCTGGAAAGGTTTTCCTTAAGGGGAGCCGATGCCGTACACCTTGCCGCTGCGATGTGGCTGCGGGACAGAATAGCGCTCACCTTGCCGTTTGCCGGCGAGGATGGCGCACTGGAATTCGCGGTGGCCGATCAGAAGCTGGCGTCCGTGGCGGCGAAATGTGGGCTGAGCGTATTCAATCCTGAGACAGCGGAGTAACAGAAGAATCCCCACGCTCCGGGAGGCCGGAGCATGGGCACCCGGCTCTCCGCAGCACCCGGCGTCAGGCGGGTTGGTGGTAGAGGCCGATGACGTTTCCTCCCGGATCGCGGAACCTCGCAGTGATCTCGGGCGCGTCTGCGCCGATGGGCTGCACGATCTCGCCGCCGTGGGCGACGACGGCGTCAACGGCAGCGGCCACGCTATCCACCATGATGTAAAAGAGCAGACCGGGCTTCGCGGCGGGCGAGCGTCCGAGCACCCAGGCGCCGCTCACTTCGCTGGTGGTATCGTCAAACGCAGTGCTGCCATCACCGCGCTTCCGGACGTTCCAGCCGAAAACCTGCCTGTAGAAGTCAGCGGAGACCGCAATGTCGGCAGCGGGCATTTCGATGTAGCAGATTTTTCCGTTGGCGAACGTGGGAGGCATCCGGATTCCTTTCAGAAGGTCTTTCAGGAATTCGAGATTCTAACATGGCGTTTAGAAAAATCGCGTCAGGCGCGAGTGAATCACTCGTCGGCCTCCAGTTTTTCGGCGATTTGGAGTACCTTGGTGACGGTGTTCCAGTTTCGGCCCGTCCCCGGGGTCTTCAGCGTCCGCTCGATGATCGCCCAGGAGAGCTTCGAGCGCCCCTGGCCGTTGGGAAAGTAGATGTAGAGCTCGCGGCCGACGAGCCGCAATTCTTCGGGTTTGGGCTTGAGCTTCATGATGGCGGCGCGAGCGTCTGGACCGGGATCGCTGGCGAGGAAGGTGACCAGCAGTTTGCTCGGCTCGATTCCGCGGCGCTTCGCAAACGGATTCCTCGCGATCACTTCTCTCAGCTCGATGGAAGTTCGGAGAATCACTTCAGGACGAAAGCCAAACTTGCGCGCGATTCCATCCTGTATTTTCCTGGCAAGCCGGATGAGGTGACGCTCCGGCGCTTTGAAAATGACGTTGCCGCTCTGGATGTAGGTTTGTGGGTTACGCAGCCCCATGGATTCGTAGAGCGCGCGGAGCGCGTCCATCTTGATCTTGTTGTGGCCGACGACGTTGACGCCACGGAGCAAAGAAATAATCACCGGCATGGCGGACTGCAGTATATCTGGAAGCCAAGAGAAGACGAAATCTGCCGCAGGGACACAGAGCATGCAGGAAAGACAGGAATCGAATGCCTCGGGCAGAGTAAAGCCGCGCGAATCGCTCTTATCGAAGGGCACCCGGCAAGCCCGGCGTCTGGGGCGCCAGGCTGCCATCACCGCGCTTCCGGACGTTCCAGCCGAAAACCTGCCTGTAGAAGTCGGCGGAGGCCGCAATGTCGGTGGCGGGCATTTCGAGGTAGCAGATTTTTCCGTTGGCAAGCGTGGGAGGCATCCGGATTCCTTTCGGAAAGTCTTTCAGGAATTTGCGATTCTAACGCGGGGTTGAGAAAAGCCCCCACGCTTCGCCCCGTGGATGCGTCCGGGCGCACAAGACTCGCTTCGCTCTTATTGAGGGGCACCCGGCTAGAGTTTCAGCAGTTCGACAAGGACATGCCTAAGAGATTCGGAGTGTTGACCCGCCGCCGTCTGAATTCTTTGCTTGATTTCTTCATAGAGTAGAGTGCGTTTGCTTATCTCGCGCTGAGTGCGCAGATCTTGCTCAAGCACATTAAGGACACTTGTTATTCGCGAGCCGTCTATGTCATGAAACTTTATGACTATTATTTCATCGCCTGACCTAAGTAGATCTGGTCGCCTTCGCGTCGTTACAACGAATGGGCCTTCGTTGTAGTTGAGATTAAGTTTGTCGCAATAATATTTGCTTCGTTCAATGTCGACGCTCTTCATTAGTGTCTCGATCTCTTTAGCGCTAGTTTTGAAGATCGGGCCGCTGGAACCTTTGACGAACCACACGGCTGCATTCTTAGGGCCTATCGCTTCGCCAAAGTTTAGGAAAGCATTATGTAACGACCCGAGGTCAGCTGGCTTGTACTTCCACTCCGCACTCGGAACCAAGAACAGGCTGTAAGCCTGATAATCTCTGGGGACTATGCTGAATGGCATAAACCTGGGTGAAAGTTCGGACTCTAGTTCGTTCATGCCTTCCAGCCATGCCTCCTCTTGAATCCTTTGCGATTGGAAGTCCGCACATAAGCGGATGGCGATGTTCGATAGAGGTTGACTGTGGGCACGCGCCCTGCGCAGCACGCTTGAACACTCGGAGCCGACAAAATAGGGGTCGGGCAGTTGGGCCGTCAGGATGAACACTGCAGTAGTCGGTGCGCCTAATAGGATTGTTACGATGTTGAGGAGCACTAGCAGGGATACCGTCTTTCCTGTGCTCATGGCGTCTGTTTTTCCTTCTGGGGCGCAGGAGTACTCTCGTTCGAGCTTTGGCTTTTCTTGGTTAGCTGGGTCAGAGAGTGCTGCAGGTGCGAGACTGCTCTGTCGAGTTCCTCTAGCTTGCCCAGTTTGGCCTCGAGTTGGTCTAACTTGCGAAGGATCGCATGGGATTCGTTCTCAATCTTGATCTTGGAGCTGATCTGTCTTTTCCTGTTGCGGAGTACTAGCGCGAGGAAAATGGCGACGGGGAATCCGAAGAGAAAGATAGCTGACAGCCAATCGCGCGCAATCCCAATCTGCACCCCGACCCAAATGGAGAAAGCCGCGAGAGCTAGCCCCGCAATCCATTCCTTGAGGTTCACGACACCTCCGAGCTACCGACAGAGCAACCCACCTGTAGTTGTCAAAGTGGTTGGCATGTTTCTCGCGGCGGTCCGCAACTGTATTGTGATTCGTCGGAAGTGCGCGTGAGTTTACCTCTTTTATAATTTAACGTCAATGTCAGCACCGCCCCCAACTAGACGTTGGTGCAAGCTGCGAGCGGCGTTGGCCTAACGTTCCGTTCGCGTGCAACTGAGAGTTCGAAACAGTCGGGCGGACACCCTCTCTGCGAGAAGTAGGGGGTTATCCCTTATGTTTTGCACTGGCGGAGCGCAGCGAATCGAGATGTCGACCACTTTGGGGACACACGAGCGTGCCCAAACGATCAAAGTCCCCACAGTTCCCGCCATGGCGGCAACCATCGGGCACCCGCAATTTGTTGAGCGCACGCTACACGATCAAGTTCCCCACGCTTCGCGGCGCGAAGCATGGGGCACCCGCGCGTTGGGGCTGCGAGAGAATGCCGCCCGCGGCCGAATGGCTCCGGACTATTATTTCGTGATTCCTTCTCGCTTCAACATTCGCTCAAGCTCATAGAAACCGGTCTCGATTTTCTCGTCCCTGAAGTAGATCCGCTGTAGGCCATCGATGTTTGAGAACCCTTCAACCCCTTCCTGAATAAGAAGTGCCACCTTTTCGAATCCAAGTCGTCCCTGGAAGAGTCCAATCTCATGGATGACGTTTTGCCTTGCCCGCGCCGAACCGTCAGAAGTCGAATCTTCTCCGATAACGACCAAGACCGCGAAGCCGCACTTTCCGAGCATCTCTTTGAGCACGTCAACAACGTGGTGCCCGCTGCGCGATTCAGACTCCCATACCTCTACGTCCAGGCCGAGTTCGTCTTTCAAAAAGGTATGCACTCTTGCCCACAAGGGATGCCGTCCGTGGCCGAGGAACACCTTCCTCGGGCTTGGTGGAGTGACAGTCTGAACAGAGGCCTCAGGGCCAAGTTGTGGGGATCGCTGGGTGTAAAACTCGGGATGACGTTCCATGTCTTCTCTGAAGACTTGCAAAACCACTTCACGCGCGTTCGCTTTGCGGCGGATGTTTCCACCAAAATCATTGTATCGAGTCGAATGGTGCACGCCGCTTAATTTGTTCGCGTCTTCCGGGAATCCCCACGAAACCAGCAGAGAGTGAGCGCGGTTTGTCCATCGGTCGATCTGCTCATTTATGAAATGAGGGTCCTTGGGAGAGGAGAGAATTTCCTTCAATTCCCCTTGGAGCTTATCGATTTCCTTGATTATCTCGGCGACTTCAGCCATGGCCGCAGATTTTAGCACGACGCAAGGAACTGAGTTGGCCCTGCAGTCGTTCCCATGTCGACCGGCTTGCCTCCAAGTCTGCGTCTGTGAATCGCCGATGTCCCGGTCTAGGGCGCGGTCGAGCGCCGATTGAGATACGCCTTGACAGCGTGGGTGCCCATGGCTATACTTTCCAATTGCTTGAAGGCCTTTCTGCATGACAGGGGGGCGTATCGTTCTTTGACAATCGGATGACACATGCCAGAACCCGTTCGATTTGAGTGACAATCGAGCGATTAAAAAGTTCGTTTTGGAGGATCCCACCCGGCTGAAAGGCCGGGATTTTTGTTCCCTGGGCTGCGACACAATCAGGGAGCATGGTTTCGACAGAGAGACCCCTCGTGACTGTCCCTTGCGGGACAGACTCGGGGTGGTTGACTTGAGAAGCCACGGGAAATGCGGCTTCGCCAGAGAGACCCTTCGTGACTGTCCCTTGCGGGACAAACTCAGGGTGGTTGTCTGGAGGAGTCGCAGACTCCTCCAGACAACCAGTTTCAAACGAGAGTTTGATCCTGGCTCAGAGCGAACGCTGGCGGCGTGCTTAACACATGCAAGTCGAGTGCGCAGCTTCTTTGTAGCAATACAGAGAGGTGGGCGCACGGCGCACGGGTGCGTAACACGTGGGTAACCTGCCCTTCGGTGGGGAATAACCCCGCGAAAGCGGGGCTAATTCCGCATTACATTCCGAGAACCTCGGATTTCGGACTCAAAGGCCGCAAGGCCGCCGGAGGAGGGGCCCGCGCCCGATTAGCTTGTTGGCGAGGTAATGGCTCACCAAGGCTATGATCGGTAGCCGGTCTGAGAGGATGGCCGGCCACACTGGAACTGAGACACGGTCCAGACTCCTACGGGAGGCAGCAGTGGGGAATCTTGCGCAATGGGCGAAAGCCTGACGCAGC
>JBGQGH010000041.1:0-23824 GCA_041497315.1 Terriglobia bacterium
CGCTCACCCTCCTCGACGTGTTATCCCCCTGCCGGGTTTCCAGAATGAGCTATGCCTAACGGATGCCGGAGAGCTGCAAAGAGATGTCAGTCGGTCTTCCCGGGATATTTGAACTCTCCCGAATCAATGAAGCCGCTTTGGAAAACTCCGGCCGTTAGTGAACGGACCACACCTGCAACGAAGAAACGATCGTCAGCCCTCCCAGCGCAATGGATTATTCAAACAAATCGCGGCGCGAAAGTGACATCTTCCCCCTCAGTTGGGGTGAATGTGCCGGGGGGTATCTCACGGCTCCAAAGCGTCCGCAGTCAGGGTGCCGCGGTTGCCGAAGATTCGGGCAGCACTTGTGGCTGCCGAACGGATACATCTATAATCCTCAACTGCCCGGAGCACGTGAATTGATAAGGCTGAATGCCGCCCAAAACAGGCCGTGGAAAGCGTCAGCATTCGCGAGCGAAAATGACCGACCCACTCACCCAAATCCGGCACAAGATCGAAGCGGACATCAAAGAGCTTGAGCACGAGCTCAATGTCGAGCTGCCCAGGGAGCTTATGAAGGCGCGGGCGCACGGCGACCTCTCCGAAAACGCCGAGTACAAATACGCCAAGGAGCGCCAGGGCTATCTGAGCGCGAAAATCGGCCAGATGAAAAAGCGTCTGGGCGATATGGCCATGCTGAACCTCAGCAACCTGCCCAAGGATCGCGCGGGCTACGGGTCGCGCGTTTGGCTGCTGGACATCAAGAAGGACAGCGAGATCGAGTACAAGCTGGTGACCACGGAAGAAGCCGACGCCACCAAGGGCCTGATTTCGACCACGTCACCAATCGGCAAGGCGCTTCTGGGCCGCCAGGTGGGCGACGAAATAAAAGTGCAGACGCCCGCGGGCGTGAAAGAATTTGAGGTTGTGCGTCTGCAGACGATTCACGACGAAGCCTGAGTTCGCACCGGGCGGTGATCCGGAGGAGCGCGCGAAGATGCACCCCGCAAACCTCGGCACGATCGGTCTGACCGGCTTTCTGGTGTTCCTCGCCGGTCTGCACCTCCTCTGGCAGGCCCGCGAGGAAGTGTTCTTCTGGACTGGAGAATTCCTGCGCATCTTCCGCGGAGAATTCACCCGGCGTGCCGGCGTGAACAGCCCGACACCGATTTTCGTCACGTCAATGGGACGCGCGGAGAATCGCTATCGCGGCACGCTCCGCCTGATCGCCGCATTCGGATTGATGGCGCTGGGCCCGCTGCTGTTTCTCATCGATCTTCACTATTAGGATTTGGTGGCGTCTGAATCCTCATCCAGCGATGAAACCCTCCCTGATCGTCCACGGCGGCGCCTGGGAAATCCCGGAGCAATCTCTCGAAGCATGCCGCGCCGGTTGCCACCGGGCGCTCGAAGCCGGCTGGCCGATCCTGGATCGCGGCGGAAGCGCGGCCGACGCTGTCGAAGCCGCCATCGTCGCGCTCGAGGACGATCCCATCTTCGATGCGGGATTCGGCTCGCACCTGAACCGCAATGGTCGCGTCGAGCTGGACGCCATCCTGATGGACGGCCGCACGCTCAATTCCGGCGCTGTCGCGGGCGTGCAGCGCGTGCGCAATCCCATTCGCCTCGCGCGGCGTGTCTTGGACTCCTCCGATCATCTGCTGCTGGCCGGCACCGGCGCCGAACAATTCGCAGCGGAGCAGGGAATTGCGCTTTGCGATCCCGAAGAACTCATCGCTCCCGCCGAGCGCGCCGCGTGGCTGCGTTGCCGCGAGGGCACACACGACTATCTCCATCATCTGGGGCACAGCCACGGCACGGTAGGCGCAGTGGCGCTCGATCGCCGCGGAGATCTCGTCGCCGGCACTTCTACCGGCGGCACTTGCTGCAAACTTCCGGGCCGCGTCGGCGATTCGCCGCTTATTGGCTGCGGCTGCTACGCGGACTCGGAGGCCGGCGGAATTTCCTGTACCGGCTGGGGCGAAGCCATCATGAAAATCGTGATGGCCAAGGCCGCGGCGGATATGTTGCGGCCGCTCAATGGCGGCGCCCCGCTTTCCGCGCAAGCCGCTGCGGATGCCTCTGTCCGCCTGCTCGCCGAACGCGCGCACGGCACCGGCGGGTTGATCCTTCTGGATCGGGAAGGCCGCCCCGCACTCGCGTTCAACACCTCGCACATGGCCTACGGCTACATGGCTGGCGACGGCCAATTTGTCATCGGCGTGTAACTGCGGCTTCGGCCACTCCTGCTGCAACAGCGAAGGCAGCCGGTATATACTTTTGCCGCCGTGAAGTCCCATTCCCTCTGGAGAATTTCAAACGTGACCTACCTTCGCCGCCTTACTCTACCCATCATGATTTGCTCGATCGCGATTGGATGCTTCGCCGCCCCGCGCGTGGCCGCGCAGCAAGTGGAACCCTCCACGTTTTCGGGAATGCACTGGCGGCTGATTGGGCCGTTCCGCGCCGGACGCGCGCTCGCTGCCGCGGGTGTGCCCGGTCAGCCAAACGTTTTCTATTTCGGCTCTGTCGGCGGCGGAGTCTGGAAAACGGTGAACGCGGGACGCACGTGGACCTCGATTTTCGACGACCAGCCCGTCGCTTCGATCGGCGCGCTCGCCGTGGCCCCGTCGGATTCCAACGTGATCTACGTCGGTTCCGGCGAAGCCGACATGCGTTCGCAAATCTCCTTTGGCAACGGCATGTACAAGTCCATGGACGCCGGCAAGACCTGGAGTCGCATCGGGCTAGACGACACGCGCCAGATCGGCCGAATCCTTGTTGATCCGCGTGACGCGAATCTCGTTTACGTCGCGGCGTTGGGTCACGCCTACGGCCCGAACGATGAGCGCGGCGTATTCCGTTCGAGCGACGGCGGCAAAACGTGGCGAAGGATTCTTTTTAAGGACGCCGACACCGGCGCGATCGATCTGGCTTTCGATCCGCGCAGTTCGCGCACGATCTACGCCGCGATGTGGCAGACGCGACGCCCGCCCTGGAGCACCTATCCTCCCTCAAATGGCCCGGGCAGCGGACTCTACAAATCCACCGATGGCGGTGACACGTGGATGCAAATCACGGGCCATGGACTTCCCTCCGAGGGACTTGGCCGCATGGGTATCGCCGTCGCGCCCACCAATCCCAGCCGAATTTATCTCGTCGTGGACGCAAAGGAAGGCGGCCTCTATCGCTCCGACGATTCCGGCGTGAACTGGCAGCGCGTGGACAACGAAGCGCGCATCTGGGGCCGCGGCTGGTATTTCTGCGGCGTGACTGTGGACCCGAAGGACGCCGACACCGTCTATGTGATGAACACTTCCACCTACCGTTCGCGTGACGCCGAAAAAACCTTCACCGCCATCAAAGGCGCGCCCGGCGGCGACGATTATCACAGCTTGTGGATCGATCCCAGTGACTCGAACCGCATGATCATGGCCAGCGATCAGGGCGTCATCGTCAGCCTGGACGGCGCTGAAACGTGGAGCTCGTGGTACAACCAACCCACCGCGCAGTTCTACCACGTGGCCGCGGACTACCGTTTTCCCTACTGGGTATGGGGCGCGCAACAGGATAGCGGTTCGGCGGGCACCACCACGCAGAGCGCGCATCGCAACATCAGCTTTCGCGATTGGGATTCATCCGACGTAGGCGGAGAAAGCGGCTACATCGCTCCCGATCCGTTGCATCCCAACATCGTTTACGGCGGCACGGTCACGCGCTTGGACTTGAACACCGGGCAACATCAAAACGTGTCGCCCAGCATCGCACATCCCGGCGTTTACCGCCGCGCATGGACGCTGCCGTTGGTTTTCTCCGAGCGTGACCCGCGCGAACTCTACTTCAGTTTCCAGATCCTTTTCCGCACCACGAACGGCGGGCAGTCCTGGCAGGTGATGAGTCCCGATCTCACGCGCGAGGACCCCGGCGTCCCGCCGAACCTCGATCCGCCAACGGCCGCGGACGCTCCGGTTAGCAAACACCGCGGCGTGATCTACACGATTGCGCCTTCGCCGCTGCGCGCAGGCGAAATCTGGATCGGCACGGACGACGGCTACATCCAGGTGACGCGCGACGACGGCAAGACGTGGCAAAACGTCACGCCGCCCGAGCTGACCGCGTGGAGCAAGGTCAGCATGATGGTCGCTTCGCGGCACGACGCCAATACGGTTTACGCCTCGGTGGATCGGCATCGCCTCGAGGATTACAAACCGTACATTTACCGCACGAAAGACGGCGGGAAAACCTGGGAAAATGCCGCGAATGGCATTCCCGAAGGCCACTACGTCAACGCAGTGCGCGAAGACCCCGTGCGCAAGGGCCTGCTCTACGCTGGAACCGAAATGGGCGTTTACATTTCATTCGATGACGGTGACCACTGGCAGCCGCTGCAGATGAATTTGCCCAGCGTTTCGATCCGCGACCTCGCCATCCGGAACGACGATTTGATCGTGGCCACGCACGGACGTTCATTCTGGGTGCTGGATGATATTTCACCTCTGCGCGAAGCCAGCGAGAAAGTGGCGCAGAGCGAGGCCCATCTCTTCAAGCCGCGCTTGGCTTGGCGTACTCGCGCAGGCAGCGACAATGGCACGCCGCTCCCTATCGATGAAGCCGCGGCCGAAAATCCTCCCCTCGGCGCATCGCTTAATTATTTCTTGAAGTCCGCGCCGAAGCAGCCGGTCACCATCGAAATCCTCGATGCCGCGGGCAAGACGGTTCGCCGCTACTCGAGCGAGGATGCGGTGCAGCGCGTGAATCCCGCTGCGCTCGATATTCCCGCGTTCTGGGTGCGTCCCACGGCGCCGCTTTCCACCGCGCCCGGCATGCACCGCTGGATTTGGGATTTGCATTACACCTCGCGGGCGCCTGCTGGTGGCGGCGGCCGCGGCACAGGGGGCGGACGCGGAGGCGGCGGAGCGGGCCCCTGGGCTTTGCCCGACAAATACTCCGTGCGGCTCAGCGTGGATGGCAAGAGTTACACACAGCTGCTGACCGTGAAGATGGATCCGCGCGTGAAAACGCCGTTCGCTGATCTCGAGAAACAGTTCGATATTTCCGCACGCATGGGAGACGCACAAGCGAGTGCGCTGGCGGCGATCGCGGAGGCAGGGCGCTTGCGGCAACAAGTCACGGCGATGCGGGGAGCGGCAAAGTCGATGCCGCCCGCACTTTTGGTCTCCCTCGCCGGGCTGGACAAGAAGCTCGAGGCCCTCATCGGTCCCGCGCCCACGGGCCCCGGCGGTGGAGGCGAGCCAGCCTCAGGCGAGCGCACCAGCCTTCGCTACGTCAGCGGCACGCTAGCCGGCGGCGCGGGCGGCGGGTTCGGCGGCGCGAGCTTGATGGCCACCGTGCAGGGAGCCGACGTGGCGCCCACACTCGATGTTGTCGCTGCGTTTGAGGCTATTCTCGTCGTCCTGCACCAGGCCGAAGCGCAGTTTGAAACTCTGAAAGCTAAGGACGTACCGCAGCTAAACGACCTATTGAAGCAGAATGGATTGCCGGTGATCACCGTCGAACAGAACAAGCAGGCCGCGGGTGGCACAAAGCCGGCCGCGGGGAAGTCTCCGGCGAAGAGTCCCGCGAAAAAACCCTAGCCACGGCGTCAACCTGTATGGGCCCAGCAGAAATCTGCCCAGCTTGTGGTGCCGCATCCTCTTCGAGCGGCTGAAGCCCCACACCGAATCCGGCGAGTTCCAAAAAGGGAAAAATAGCAGGTAGGAAGAGTCGCGCTGGCGTGCCCTCTGCGGGCCGATCTCGGAATCCCGCTATCCCCCCACCCGCCCGGCGGCTCCGGCGATTCTTGACGGAGTGTGAAGCTTCACACTCCGTGTGAATCTTGTGCCGCCCCCCGGTCAGGACTCCCCAGAGGCTGTTTCGGGACTTCGGGGCATCTCCGGGCCATGAGCCTCAAGGCTCGAGGGGAGGGCCGCAGCTCCGCAGGGCACAAAATCACTCTGGCCACGGGAATGGTCAGGGATGCGCGGCTGGTTGACGTTACTTCAGGCCGACGTGGCCACGACGATGCGTGGCTCCATCGCCTCTTGCTTTTGTCCCTTGACCGGGCAGTTGGGGTTCGTGCACACGGCATCGCGCGCCACACGCTTAACCAATTCGGTGTCGGCCAGTTCGGTGTCGAGTTCCAGTATGGCGATGCCGGATTTGCTGCAGTAAGCGCAGTCAAAGACCAGCTTCACATGGCGCATAGCGCACCTCCGAAGCTCTACCTTTATCATACGCCTGGCGATGCGAGATTGGCAGTATTCACTTGAATGAAGCAGGAATTTAGAACCACGCGGGTAGCAACCAACGAGGAATAACTCCGCCCACTCCCGCCAAGATTGCGAGTGATCCACTGCGACGGAATTTGACACAGAATGGAGTCAAGGAGAAACTGTGCCTCGTGTGTAGACTTACGGCTCGATAATATCGGACAGCCGGCCGGAGCAGCGGAATTGACAGACCAGCAGGATTTGCAGGATGTAAGGCGTGCAGAGCAGAGTCGCGGAAGACGCAAGCCGACCCAAGTACTATCGTTGGAGGAAGCGAGAGAACTCCGCGAAATCTGCAGGGATTTGCTGCGGCCTGAGGCGACCAGAGAAGATCTTGAAAGCGCTATGCGCGCTTTAGGGATAGAGCCCGGGACGAAACGCTACGAGGCTGTTTTGCGAGCTTGGCGTGCCGAGAGGCGATCTTAGACGTGACCCGCTTTGTGGATGCAAGCCGACCCTTTCTTTCCTTCTTGGGAAGGCTCGCGAGGTGTTCAGCCAGTATTGAATGTAGGCTCTTCATTCCTTCCTCTGTTCCGGCGAAGTGAAGCCTCCTTCTCTTCCTACAATATACTCCGCAGGATGATTCAGTGGCAAGTTTGGATTTGCATCCAGAAAAGTAAAGCGTAACGTTTGAACAATTCGCAGTCCGGCGCTCTGGCCCAATTTTGTTCTCGAGCGGCGTCGAGCGTACCACCTCAACTGATTGCCCCCTCCCGCGCGGCCGTGCTAGCATCCGCCTTTTCCGCTGTCGCCGGCGTGTCCGGGTGTGGTGGACTCTCTGCGAGATCGATCAGGGGGAAACAATATGAAAGCATACGGCACTCAATCCATACGCAACGTGGGCATTGTAGGTCACGGCGGCACCGGAAAGACGCAACTGGTGTCGTCGTTGCTTTTTACCGCTGGCATGACCGGCCGGATGGGAAAAGTTGCGGAGGGCAGCACGGTCACGGACTGGGACGAAGAGGAAATCGCGCGAAAGATCACCATTCAAACCGGCATTGCCTACGCGGAGTGGGCCGCGCCCGGCCAAGCCGATAAGACCAAGATCACTCTGCTGGACCTGCCCGGCTATTCCACTTTCCTGAACGAGACGCGCGCTTCGCTGGTGGCCGCGGACGCCGCGCTGATCCTTGTGGAGGCCGTGGCCGGCGTGCAGGTGGTCACGGAGAAAGTCTGGGACTACGCCACTGAATACGACATCCCGCGCGTGTTCCTTGTGAATTGGATGGACCGGGAACTGGCCAGCTTTGAGCGTGCGCTCGCGTCCATCCAGCAAGTGTTTGGCCGCGGGGCGGTGCCGATTCATCTGCCCATCGGCGCGGAAAAAAGTTTTCGAGGCCTGGTGGATCTGGTCACCATGAAGGCGCACATTTACACTCCCGATGGCGACGGCAAGCCCAAGATCGAAGAAATTCCCGCCGACATGGCCGAAGAAGCCAAGGCCGCGCACGAAACGCTGGTCGAAATGGTGGCCGAGGGCGACGACAAATTGATGGAAGAGTTTTTCGAGAAGGGCACGCTGCCGGTGGAGGATTTGAAACTGGGCCTGCGCGGAGCGATCCAGGCCAAGCGCATTTCTCCGGTGATGGCCAGTTCGGCGCTGCACAATATCGGCGCGGCCTCGATTCTCGACGTGCTCGTGGAGCTTTTTCCGGACGCCGGGGCCCGCGGCACGCAGACCGGGTATCCAGAGCCTGGGAAAAAAGATAAGCCCATCGATCGCAAGGTAAGCGACGCCGAGCCGCTGTCTATTTTTGTTTTCAAGACACTGGCCGATCCCTTCGCCGGGCGGATCAATTATTTCAAGGTGATGTCCGGGGTGCTGAAGAACGACGCCACGCTCACGAATTTCAACCGCTCGACGCCGGAACGCTTGCAACACGTCCAGGTGATGCAGGGCAAGACGGCCACGGCGGTGCCGGAACTTCACGCGGGCGATATCGGCGCGATAGCCAAGCTGAAGGAGACGCTGACCGGCGACACCCTGGGCGACAAAACCGCGACGATTTATTTTCCGCCGCCGCACATCGCCGAGCCATCCATCACGTTCGCCATCGAGCCCAAGACGCGCGCGGACGAAGACCGCATCGGCACGGCCATTCACAAGATTCTCGAGGAAGACCTGGCGCTGCGTTTCTCGCGCGACCCGCAGACCAAAGAATTCCTGTTGTCGGGTTCCGGGCAGCAGCACATCGAAGTGGTCGTCGCGAAACTGAGGAAACGCTACCACGTCGAGCTGACGCTAAAGCCGCCCAAGGTGCCTTACCGCGAAACCATCCGCGGCAAGGCCGACGCGGAAGGCAAACACAAGAAGCAGACCGGAGGCCACGGGCAGTTCGGCGTGTGCCGCGTGAAGTTCGAGCCGCTGGCGCGGGGCGGCGGCGTCGAATTCGTGGACGACATTTTCGGCGGTTCGATTCCCAAGAACTGGATCCCTTCGGTCGAGAAGGGCATCCGCGATTCCGCCGCGCGCGGCTATCTGGCCGGCTTCCCGGTGACGGATTTCCGCGCCACCGTCTACGACGGCAAGTACCACGACGTGGACTCGTCGGACATGGCCTTCAAGATTGCCGGGTCGCTGGCGTTCAAGGAAGCCATGAAGCAGGCGCGGCCGGCGCTGCTCGAACCCATCATGCACGTCGAGGTCTACGCGCCGGACCAGTATTCGGGTGACATCATGGGCGACCTGAGTTCGCGGCGCGGGCGCATCAGCGGGAGCGAAGCGCGCGGCACAAACGTGGTGGTGAAGGCGCAGGTGCCGCTGGCGGAAATGCTTTCTTACGCGACAGGATTGACTTCGATGACGCAGGGGCGCGCCACGTACTCGATGGAATTCTCACACTACGACTATGTGCCCAACGAAAGTGCGCAGAAAGTGATCGACGCGCACAAGGCCGCGCACGGCGCGGTGGTGGAGGAAGAAGAGGCATAAAGAAACAAGGAAGTAGAGGAAGTGAAGGAGGTAGAGGAGGTAAAGGAACAGAGCGAGAAACAGAAGCAGGAGTGTCCCGCCAAATTGGTACTTGTCCGGCGCCGCAGTGAGGGCACAATGGCTTCCTCATGAAAACCAAACCACGTAAGTCTGTCGCGGTGGCCAGGAAGTGGGCCGACGCCACGCTCGCCATCCACGCCGGGGAAGAAAAGCACGGCATCAGCGGTCCGGTGACCACGCCCATCCTGCGCACCTCGAACTTTACATTCTCCGGCACAGCGGAAATGAAGCGCTGGGCCGAGGGCAAGTCCAAGGCCTACATCTACACGCGTTACGGCAATCCCACGCTGACGGTGGCGGAAGAAAAACTGGCCGCGCTCGAAGGAGCGGAAGCCGCGGTGGTGACCGCTTCGGGCATGGCCGCGATTACGAGCGCGCTGCTGGCCGCGGCGCAGGCCGGCGATGAAATCATCGCCACGCGGCAACTCTATGGCGGATCGTATCGGCTGATGCGCGACCTCTTGCCGCGAATGGGCATCAAGATTCATCACGTCGAAAACGACTTGGCCGGGGTCGAGCGCCTGGTGAACGCGCGCACCAAGGTTCTCTACGTCGAGACGCCCACGAATCCCACGCTGCGGTTGGTGGACCTGCGCAGAGCCATCGGCCTGGCACGCAAGTACAAACTGACCTCCATCATTGACAACACGTTCGCCTCGCCCGTGTTGCAGAAGCCGATCACGCTGGGCTTCGACATGGCGGTGCACAGTGCGACGAAGTACCTGGCCGGGCACTCGGACCTGATTGCGGGCGCCGCAGTGGGCAGCCGCAAGTGGATGGAACGCGTGCGGCAGATGGTTATTTACCTGGGCGGCTCGATGGACCCGGACGCGGCCTACCTGCTGATCCGCGGGATCAAGACGCTCGAAGTGCGTGTGGAGCGGCAATGCGCCAACGCCATGGCCGTGGCCCGCTTCCTCGCCCGGCATCCCAAGGTCGCGCGCGTGCATTACCCCGGCCTGCCGACTCATCCCGATCACCGCCTGGCGCAACGCCAGATGGCAGGCTTCGGCGGCATGCTGGCGTTCGACCTCAAGGGAGGCTTGCCCGCCGCCCGCCGGCTCTGTGACAGAGTGCGGATTTTCCTGCTGGCAGCAAGCCTCGGAGGGGTCGAATCGCTCGTGGTCTTGCCGATTTACACCTCGCACTACCGGATGAGTGCGAAGGAGCTCACCGCGGCGGGAGTCGAGCCCGGCACGGTGCGCGTTTCCGTGGGCTTGGAAGACCCGCGCGACCTGATCGAAGACCTCCGCCAGGCCCTGGCCTAGCGAGAAATCTCTCTAGTACCCTTTGTTCTGATTGGGTTAACGGTGAAATCTCATCTCGATTGACCTCGCCGAAGGGAATCGGTAACATCCAGCCCAAGGCTAACCCAGTGGCCTTGTCGGCCGTCTGTTGAGGGCACGGGGCGGCTGACACCCTGTTGCTTTCTGCTCGGGCCGTTCCAGCCCGGCGCGGGACGAAAGATCGCTAGAAGAATGAAGCGACGGAGAACTGTTTTTGTCATTCTTGCGGCGGCCCTGACTCTGGGCTTGGCGGGTTGCGACGACTCCGTGCGGCGCCGGGTGCAGGTTGTGCCGCCGGTCACCTCTTCGACGACCGCCCGCCTGGATGTGAGATCCCTGCCGCTGAACACGTTTGGAGTTCGCGCCGCTCCCCCGATCATTCCTCTGGCGCGTCCGGATGGAGTCAGCCGGCTGATAGCCTGGGGGGAAGCCGCCTATCAGGCTGGTCTGTTGGAATTCAAGGCGGGCCACCCGAGCCACGCGCAGCGGGACTTCGACGCTGCGATCAAAGGCCTGGCGGCCAGCGGATTCGACATCCAGAACGACCCGCGGATGGCTCCGCTTTACAATCGCATCCTCGAAAGCGCGCACGCCTACGAACTGGCCGCGGCCACGGAAACAGATTCCTTCGTCGAACCCCCATCCGTGCCTGCGCCGATTGACGAGATTGCGGCCATGGAGGTGGCTCCCGACCCGGCCCTGCGCGCATTGGCCACGCACGCGCTCGCGCGCGTGCCTCACGATCTGCCCATCGTGGTGAACGACACCGTGCTGTCTTACCTGAACTTCTTCCGCTCCACGCGCGGCCGCGCCATCGTGGAGTCGGGTTTGCGCCGCGGCGGCCGCTACCAGGACATGATCCGGCGCGTCTTCCGCGAGGAGGGCTTGCCGCAGGATCTGATCTACCTGGCTCAGGCCGAGAGCGGCTTCCAGCCTCAGGCGCTCTCCAAAGCCGGCGCGCGCGGAATCTGGCAGTTCATGGCCTGGCGCGGGCGCGAGTACGGATTGCAGAAGAGCTGGTGGGTGGACGACCGGCAGGATCCGGAGAAATCCACCCGAGCCGCGGCGCGGCACCTGCGCGACCTCTACGGGCAATTCGGCGACTGGTATCTGGCCATGGCCGCGTACGACTGCGGCCCGGGCAATGTCTCCAAAGGCATCGAGCGCACCGGCTACGCGGACTTCTGGGAACTGTACAAGCGCAACGTCCTGCCCAAGGAGACCAAGAATTACGTGCCCATCATCCTGGGCTTCATGCTGGCGGCGAAAAACGCCCAACAATTTGGAATTGAGATCCAGCCGGAGTCACCGCTGCGCGCGGACTTGGTGCGGCCGGGTTCGCCGATTGATCTGCGCCTGGTGGCCGAGAGCCTGGACGTGGATTTGGACACCCTGCGGACGCTGAACCCGTCGCTCCTGCGGATGGTGACGCCCGCGGATGAGGAGTTTGAGCTACGCCTGCCGGAGGGAATGGGCGCGCGGTTCGACAAAGAAATTGCCGAGGCCATCCCACGAGACAAGTGGGTGAGCTGGCGGCGCTACACCGTCGGAGACGGCGAGACGCTGACCCAACTGGCTCGCAAATTCAAGGTCACCTCGCAAGCCATCGCGCAGGCCAACAGCATCGAGCCGGATGCGGAACTTGAGGCCGGCACGAAGGTGATCATCCCCGCCGTTGGGGCGCGACCGCAGACCGCGTTCGGAAATGTGGTGCGCTACCGCGTGCGCAAGACTGACACGCTGCAATCCCTCGCCGATGAGTTCGACGTCAGCGTGGCGGAATTGAAGAAATGGAACGGCATGCGGGGCGACCGCGTGGGCCAAGGCGTGCGGCTCAAGATTTATCCCGGCGGACACGCCGCGCCCCCCGCGCCGAAGGAATCGAAAACGCCGGTGGCCCAGAAGGCGAGTTCCCATACACTAGCGGCACCGGAGAAGCCGGTTTCGACCGCCACACCGGTGGTACACAAGGTGAAGCCGGGCGAAACGCTGTGGTCCATTGCGCAGACCTACCAAACGTCGGTGGAGGCGGTGCGCCGCGCGAACCGGTTCCTGTCCACGCGGCAGTTGCAGGCGGGCGATCAATTGATGATTCTTCCACCGCGCTAGCCGAAACTGCCGCAGCGGGCACACCCGCCCCTAACCCATTCCATAAGAATAACTTATGGTGAGTTCCCCCACTCCGATCTGGCACTTCTATCTACCTGTCCGGCATCTGGGTCCAAGATCGTTTCGGGCCGTCCTTGACAAACAGAAGAGAGTCCGTCTATAAGCCCGCGGTGGCCCCGGCGCAGTTCACGTTCCAGTGACGCAGAAGATAGGGAGGTTCGGATGGCCTACAACAAAGACGACTTCAGCGACGAAAACGAGCAGTCCCCCATGGAGGACGAGGAAGAACTCGGCGCGGATCGCGAAGACGTGGTGGAAGAAGAGACCGAAGAGCTGGTCGTCGAAGAACGGCCCATGGGAAGCGGAGCGCCGCTGCCTCCACCCTTGCCCAAGCCGTTACTGAAAAAGCCCAAAGCGAAAAAATCGAAGAAGGCCCGCAAGGCAAAGAAGGCCAAGAGAGTAAAGAAAGCACGGAAGTCGAAGAAGTCACGCAAGGCCAAGTCCAGGAAAAAGAGCAAGGGCGGGCGGCGCGGGAAGCGGGGAAAGAAGCGCGGCCGCCGGCGATAAGCGCTTCGCGAGTGTGAATTTCGGGGCCCGGGAGGATACTCTCGGGCCTTCTTGTTTTGCGACTCAGAGTTCGATTTCGGCGCCGGCGATGCGGCCGATGATGCTATTCGCGGGGTTTTCTCCTGCGGCCAGCGGGAGGACTTCGGCGGGCGAGTCCGGACTCTCGCCGCGGAGGACGAGGTAGGCTCCGGTGTGCTCGACATAGCGCACCAGGCAGGTTCCGCCGCGGCGCACGGCGTAGAGGTTGCGCCCCTCACGATGCGCGGCCCGCACCGCGGTGGAGTGACGGTCCACCAGGAGCAAGCTGCCGGGCGTGAACCGCGGCGCGAGCGCAGCGGCTTCTTTCGCCGTGAGGCGGATGAGGACGAAGCGGGTCCACGATTTGCGCGCGGGCACGGCCAGGTCCGGGCTCAGCCGGTTGATGAACGACCGCCGCAACCGGATGAGTTCTTTCACCTGCTCGTTGACGATCACCTCGCTCGAGGCCGCAACGCTGCCTTCCACCAGTGGCACGTCCACGTAATCCTCGCTCGATCCCGAGGGTGCGGCGGCGTAGCGGCCCAGGTCGTGCGGGTTCAGCAGATCGTAAACCGAAAGCTCGAGGGCTTTGAGCATGCGGTCGAGCGCCGAAAGTTTGAGGCCGCGCTTGCCGTTCAGGAAATTCGAGATGTGCGCCTGCGTGAAGCCGATGCGCCGCGCCAGCGCCATGCCGGTCAGTTCGCCGGCTTCAATGCGCTTGCGCACTTCCTTGCGCAGATTTTCCTGTAAGGCGACAAAACTCATGTGCGGATAGGTTGTAACAACGCGCTATGGATGACAAGCCGAAAATACCTCCAAGCGAAAGGGAGCACGCTGCATCTGGGAAAGAACGAGCAAAGTTTCAATCGGGCACAGTTCGGGATGGGCCGCGCATTTCCCGATTTGATAATAAACTGCTTGCTGACCAAGCGGTGCGCCGCTAGCATACGCGCCAATGCCGCTGGCCCTCGAGCATATCCGCCGGATGCGAGGTGGCGCACAGGCCCATCTGATGCGGGCGGACGACGGCTACTACTACATCGTCAAATTCCAGAACAACCCGCAGCACCCGCGGGTTCTGGCCAACGAAATGCTGGGAACGAATCTGGCGGTGCGGCTGGGGCTAATTGTGCCGCCCTGCGCGGCAATCGAGGTCCGGCGGGAGTTGATCGAATGCTCGGCCGAGCTGGTCATTCAACTGGGGATGTCGCGGACGCCGTGCCGCGCGGGCCTGCACTTCGGCTCGCGCTATCCCGGAGATCCGATGCAGCTCACCGTGTACGATTTCCTGCCGGACGAGCAGTTGAAAGAGGTGGAGAACGCAGACGATTTCCTGGGCATGCTGGTCTTCGACAAATGGACTTGCAACACGAACGGACGCCAGGCAATTTTCTTCGCCGAGGCGGGCCGCTCGCGGTACCAGGCCATGATGATTGACCAGGGGTTCTGCTTCAACGCCGGGGAGTGGAACTTTCCCGACGCGCCCCTGCGGGGGCTTTATTCGCGGCAGCGCGTCTATCAGTCCGTGACGGGGATGGACTCGTTCAAACCGTGGCTCGCGCGGCTGGAAAAGTCCATCACCGAGAAGGCGCTGGATGATGCGGCCAAGGGCATCCCCGCGGAGTGGTATGATTCCGACACCGACGCGCTCTTCCGATTGCTCGAGCAACTTTACCGGCGGCGCAAACTCGTGCCAGAACTCATCCGAGCGGCCAAGGATACGTACCGGCAACCATTTCCCAACTGGAAGTGAACCATGACAAACGAAGCTCTGCATACCTGCGCGTACCAGGTGGTGCGCTACACGCCCAACCTGATCCGCGATGAGTGGCTGAACATCGGCGTGGTGATCCACGACCCGGCGGAGGGCCGCGTGCGCCTTCGCCTGATCGAAGACGCCGGCGAATTCGCGCGCCTGCGCCGCCTGCATCCCACGGCGGACGAGAATCTTCTGCGCGCGCTGGAAGGCGACCTCGAACAACAGTTCGAGGAGAACGCCAAGGATATTCCCGGCCTACTGGCCAAGCTGGATCAGACGCTTTCGAACGTCCTGCAACTCAGTCCGCGGAAGGGCGTGCTGACGGAGGATCTCGAGGCCGAGCTCGACCGGCTCTACCGCGACCACGTGGAGCCGCCGCGGTACCGCGCCGCCGCGGGCCCGGTGCTGACGCGCACGGCCATCCGCGCGCGCATGACGGAGGTCTTCCGCGGCGCGGGCATCCTCAAAAAAATGCAGCGCGGCGTGCGCGTGGACGAGTTTACCTTCCCCGGCGACCCGCTGCACATGGACTACACCTACCGGCGGAACGGCACGCAGGGTTTCCTGCAGGCGCTGGCGCTGGCGCGCGATCCGGCGCAGGCCAAGGTGCTGGCCTACACCGCGGAGAGCATTCGGGCCAAGGTGGCCGCGAGCGAGTTCTACGCGATTACGGAGGTCGAGCCGCGGCCCGAAAACAGCCGGCACCGGTTCGTGAGCGGCCTACTGGCGGAGAAGGGGATTACGGTCGTGCCTATGACGCGGCTGCCGGATTTGGCGAATCGGCTCTCACCAGCGCTGCGGTGATTAAAGTGCGTCTATAGGACGCTTTCGTTCCAGTTTTCGAGCGCGGACTTCACCTTGCCCATGAACTGGTGCGCGATGGCGCCGTCCACCACGCGGTGGTCGTAGCTCAGCGTGAGATAGACCATCGAGCGGATGGCAATCGCGTCGTTCACCACCACCGGCCGTTTCTGGATGGCGCCGATGCCCAGGATGGCCACGTTGGGCTGGCTGATCACCGGCAGGCCCATCAGGCCGCCGAAGGTGCCCGGGTTGGTGATCGAAAACGTTCCTTCCTGCACTTCCTCGGGCTTCAGCTTCTTCGAACGGGCGCGCTCGGCCAGGTCGGTGATGGCGCGCTGCAGGCCCAGGAAATTTTTCTCCTCGGCGTTTTTGATCACCGGCACGATCAATCCCCAATCGAGCGCCACCGCGATGCCGATGTTCATCTCCTTGTGTAGAACAATGTTGGTGCCGTCCAGGGAGGCATTGACGATGGGGAACGCGCACAAGGCCTCGGTGCAGGCGCGCACGAAGAAGGGCATGAAGGTGAGCTTGGCTTCGTTGCGCTTTTCGAATTCGGCTTTGTTGCGCTCGCGCGTTTCGACCACGCGCGTCATGTCCGCCTCGTCCACGGAATAGACATGCGGGGAAACGTGTTTCGACAGCACCATGTGCTCGGCAATGCGCTGGCGCATCACGCTCATGGGCTGGACTTCGTAGTGGCCGAAGTAAATCTTTTCGCGCGGGGCTCCGTTTTCGAGCACGATGCGCGGCACGGTGCCGGACACTCCCGGCGGTGCCGGAGCCGCAGCCGCAGGCCGCGCGCCGCCTCCGCTACCCAGAGCGATTACCGCGAGGATGTCCTTCTTGCTGATGCGGCCGCCGGGCGCGGTGCCGGGAACGGTGGTGAGATCGATGTTGTTCTCCTTGGCCAGGCGGCGCACCAGCGGGGAACTATGAATGCGCGCGCCCGCGGGGCGCGGAGCCGAGGTTGCACCCGCAGCCACGGCCATCACCGCGGGTGCCGGTGTAGACGAGACAGGCGATGGCACAGGCGTGGGAGCCAGAACCGGCGCAGGCTTCGCCGGAGCGGCCGCCTTGGGCGCTTCGGCCTTTGGCGCAGCAGCCGGAGTTGCTGCCCCAGCGCCTGCGGCGTCAATGATGGCGACCACGGTCTGGATCGGCACGGTCTGGCCTTCCGCGACCTTGATCTCTTTGAGCACGCCGGCGGCGGGCGCTGGAATTTCGGCGTCCACCTTGTCGGTAGAGATTTCGAAGAGCGGCTCGTCCCGCTCGATTTTGTCCCCAGGCTTCTTCAGCCACTTGGTGATGGTGCCTTCAAAAATACTCTCGCCCATCTGAGGCATGATGACGTCAACGGCCATGGTTCACTCCTTCTTTCCTCGTCATTCAGTATCTGGCCAGTTCCCGCGCGGCCGCGGCCACGCTCTGCACGTTGGGCAAAAACCGCTCTTCGAGCGGCGGTGAAAACGGCACCGGGGTATCGAGCGAGGTGACGCGCATCACCGGCCCGTCCAAATCGTCGAACGCGCCTTCGCAGACCAGCGCCGCGATTTCGCCGGCGATGCCGCCGGTGCGCGTGTCTTCGTGCACGACGAGCAGCTTGTTGGTTTTCTTGACCGAAGCCAGAATCGTCTCGCGATCCAGCGGCAGCAGCGTGCGCAGGTCGATGACTTCGGCCTTGATGCCTTCCTTGGACAGCAGCTCCGCGGCTTCGGCCGAAGTATGCGCCATCGCCGCGTAGCTGACGATAGTCAGGTCCGTGCCCTCGCGCCGCACCGCGGCTTTCCCAATCGGCACGGTGTATTCCTCCGCGGGCAATTCTTCCTTGATCCGCCGGTAGAGAAACTTGTGCTCGAAGAAAAGCACGGGGTTGTTGTCGCGTATGGCCGACTTCAGCAGACCCTTCGCGTCATACGCCGTGGATGGGTAAATCACCTTTAGGCCCGGCGTGTGTACGTAATACATCTCCGGATTGGCGGAATGGAACGCGCCGCCGTGTACTCCCCCGCCGGACGGGCCGCGGATCACCATGGGAACCGGCGCGCCCCAGCGGTAGTGCGACTTGGCCACGAAATTCGTGATCTGGTTGAAGGCGCAGGCGATGAAATCGATGAACTGCATTTCCGCCACGGGGCGCAAGCCCAGATAGCTCATGCCCACGGCCGCGCCGACGATGGCCGTCTCGCTGATGGGCGTATCGATCACGCGGTCCCAGCCGAAGCGCTCGAGCAGACCGTCGCTCACCTTGAATGCGCCGCCGTACACGCCCACGTCCTCGCCCAGCATCACCACGGCGGGATCGCGGTCCATCTCTTCGAAGAGCGCCTGGCGGATGGCTTCGAGAAATGTGACGGGGGCCACGGCTATCTCCTCGCCTTCGCGCGCGCGGGGGATTTCGCGGCTTTGGATTTGCTGTTGGCGCGCGTGGCCGTCTTCGTCCCGGGCCGCTTGCCATCGCCAGAAACTGAAGCCGCCTGCGCCACGGCTTCCGTGGCCTCCAGCGCGCCATAGTTCTCGACTTTCCACACCGGCTCGACGCTCGATTTCGGCGGCGTAACTTCGGCGATGGGGCGCTTCCATTCTGGCTCAATGGTGTGGCAGCCGTCGCAATAGACGCCCTGCTCGGCGAGTTCCGGCGGCGGGAAGGGAGAACTCTCCGCGTATCCCAGGTCTTCTTTCAGTTCGCGCTCGATGCGTTCGTCAATCGCGGCGCGGGATTTGGCGTCCCAAAGTTTGTTTTCGGTCAGATATTTTTCGTAGAGTGCCAGCGGGTCGCGCGCCTTCCAATACTCGAACATCTTCTTGGGCACGTATTCGGCGGGATCGTGCTGCGCATGGCCGCGCATGCGCATGGTCTTGGCCTCGATGATGATGGGGCCATCGCCCGCGCGGCAACGCTCCACGGCTTCTTTGGACGTCTCGTAAACGGCCAGGACGTCGTTGCCGTCCACGATGTAGCTGCCGATGCCGTAGGCCTTGGCGCGATCCGCCAGGTCGCGGATGGGCACCTGGCGTTTCACCGGCGTGGAGTAAGCCCACTGGTTATTCTCAATCACGCAGACGAACGGGGCTTTTTGCACCGCGGCGAAGTTCATGCCCTCGTGGAACGCGCCGGTGGAAGAGCCGCCGTCGCCGATCCAGGTCATGGCCACGATTTTCTGGCCAAGATAGCGGCCGGCCATGGCCACGCCCGTCATCACCGGGATGAGGTCTCCCAGCATGGAGATGGGCGAAACCACGTGTCGCGCCTTGAGGTCGCCGAAGTGGCTGGTGCCGTCTTTGCCCAGCGTGGGCGAAGTGTAGCGCGCCATGTATTGCGTGAAAATGTCGCGCGGCTTGAAGCCCTTCACCAGGAGCCCGCCGACGTTGCGGATCATCGGCGCCATCCAGTCCTGTGGCTCGAGCGCGTACGCGGTGCCGACCGAGGTGGCTTCCTGGCCCAGGCTCGAATAGAGGCCGCCGACAACTTTGTTTTGGCGGAAGAGGCGCCCGAGCTGGTCTTCGAGCGTGCGGTTAAGCCTCATCCAGTAGTAAAGCTCGAGTTGGCGCTCGCGGGTGAGCGGGAATTTCATTCCGTTCGTTCCTTTGTTCTTTTCCACCATATTGGGCCTAAGCAATCTCCGCCGGCGCCGGTTCGGATTGGTGCTCGCGCAGGAGTTCTTCGAGCGCCTCGCGCCCGCCCAGCCGCATCGTGAGGCCGAAAACTTCGCCGAGATGCGCGGCGATGCGCGGCTTTACTTCGGCCAGGTCCACCGCGCGGCCGAGAAGTTTTTCGAGCGAAGTCGGCCGCTTGTCCGGGATGCCGCAGGGCACGATCCACTCGAAGAACCGCAGATCGGTGTTCACGTTATACGCGAAACCGTGCGAACTTACCCAGCGGCTGACGTGCACGCCAATGGCGGCAAGTTTTTCTTCACCCGCGGACGTATCCACCCAGACGCCGGTTTTGCCCGGCTCGCGGCGCGCGGCGATGCCGAAGTCCGCCGTGGCGCGGATCATGGCCTCCTCGAGCTGGCGGACGTACCAGACGACGTCGCGGCGGATTTCGCCGAGGTTCAGGATGGGATAGCCGACGAGCTGGCCCGGGCCGTGATAGGTGATGTCGCCGCCGCGGTCGGTGGGGATCAGCTCGACGTTCATCTGCCGCAGAACATGATCCGGCGCGAGGAGGTTGGCCAATTTGCCGTTGCGGCCCAGCGTGATGACGTGTGGGTGCTCGCAGAACAGGAGCACGTCCGGCACGGCGCCCACTTTACGCGCGGCCACCACGCGCCGCTGCAAATCCCACGCCGCGCGGTAGGGAACGAGTCCCAAATCGATGATCAGACATTCCTTCATGCGAAGAGCGCCCTCAAACCGAATTCCTAAACCGAGTTCCTAAACATTAATGGACCAACCGCGCACGGCGGCAAACGCGTCGCCCATCGCTTCCCACACCGTGGGGTGCGCGTGCACGGTGAAGAGCATATCGTCAATCGTGGCCTCGAGCTTCAACGCGGCCACGGACTCGGCAATCACTTCCGTGGCCAGCGGCCCGATAATATGTACGCCCAGAATCTCGCCGTACTGCTCGTCCGCCACCACTTTCACGAAGCCTTCGTGCTGGCCCAGAATGGTGGCCTTGCTGTTGCCGAGGAAAGGGAACTTGCCCGTCTTGACCTTGTGTCCGGCGTCGCGCGCCTGTTTCTCGGTCAGGCCGATCGAGCCGATTTGCGGCTCGCAATAGGTGCAGTTGGGGATGTGCTTGCGTTCGAGAACGGGAACTTCGCGCCCGGCCATTTTGCCCGCGGCGATGATGCCTTCCATCATGGCGGCATGCGCGAGCTGCGGCATGCCGGCGACGATGTCGCCAATGGCGTAGAGTTTCGGCTCGGCCGTTTCCGAATACGGGCCCACGTGCACGAAGCCGCGTTCGATCTTCGCTTTTGTTTTCTCGAGGCCGAGGTTTTCGGTCAGCGGCCGGCGCCCCACGGCCATCAGGACTTTTTCCGCAGCCAACGTCTGGCTCTTGCCGGCCTTGTCTGTAAACGTGACGCTCGCGCCCTTGGCGTCTTTCTTCACCGAGGCGACTTTGGCTTCGGTGAAAATCTTGATGCCCTTTTTCTTGAACGATTTTTCCAGCTCGGCGGAGACCTCTTCGTCTTCGAGCGGCGCCACGCGCGGCAGCATTTCGAGGATGGTGACCGCGGTTCCGAAGGAGTTGTAGATCGAGGCGAACTCCACGCCCACGGCGCCCGCGCCGACCACGATCAGTGATTTCGGCAGTGCCGGCAGCGAGAGGATCTCGCGGTTGCTCAAGACGGTCTTGCCGTCAATTTCGACGCCGGGCAGCGAGCGCGCATCCGAGCCGGTGGCGAACAGGATGTGCGTGGCTTCGATCTCGGTGGTCTTGCCGTCTTTCTCGACGGCCACCTTGCCCGGCCCGGCCCAGCGGCCCCAGCCCTGCACCGACTCCACTTTGTTCTTGCGGAAGAGGAACTCGATGCCCTTGGCGTGTTTCTTGACGATCTTGTCCTTCCGCGCGAGTACGGCGTCCCAGTTCAGCTTGAACCCCTTCACTTCAATGCCGAATTCTTCGGCGTTCTTGAAATGCTCATAGATCTCGGCGTGGTAAAGCAGAACCTTGGTGGGGATACAGCCGATGTGGAGGCACGTGCCGCCCAGGAATCCATCTTTTTCAATGACAACGGATTTGAGTCCCCATTGGGCGGCGCGGATGGCCGTGACGTACCCGCCGGGCCCGCTGCCGATGATGGCCAGATCGAATTTGGGCAAGCGCCTCCTCCTCGGCGGGCGGGAAAATGCTCAGGGTGATGATGTTAAGGGGACAAAAAGGCGCGCCTCCGCCCCTCTGCGCGGCCTCTTCCCGGTGAATAGACGATTGATTCTATCAGCCGCTTCCCGGTGCCGCAACTTTACCTCGCAACGCATCGAAGGCGCATTCCTTGACAGTTCTGAAGCGTGCCCCTACAATAACCCATTTATGCCTCGGGCAAAATGGCCCGTGGGGAGCCCCGGGATGGATAAGAAGCGAGTCGACTACTACAAGAAGAAATTGCAGGCCCGGCGCGAGGAATTGCTGAAGACCATCGCGCGCACCGAGGAAGAAGGCCGCACCGCGGATGATGATCCGACCGTGGACCTGGCCGACAAAGCCGCGAACTCCTACACCAAGGAGTTTCTCTTCGGGCAGACCAACCACGACCGGGCCACGCTCCAGTTGATCGAAGAGGCCCTCGAGCGGATCAAGGAAGGCGCGTTCGGCGAGTGCGTCCACTGCCATCAGGAAGTCCAGCTGAAGCGACTCGAGGCGGTGCCTTGGACGCGGCATTGCATCACCTGCCAGGAAAAGCAGGAACAGGGCCTCCTCTAGGCCGCTCGCCGAACGCCGGGATCCTCAGAGAATCGCATTCCTGGCCGCGCGAGCCGCCGTCGCTGCCTATAATCTTCCTTTAATTTTACCTTTGCGTAATCAAATGTCAGGCGTATCCTGTCGCCGGCGTGGTTTCCCTCCGGTTCCCAAAGGTGGCCCTCGGGGCGCGTTTCCGGGAAGCCGTGGACGCTTTGGCGTCGCTCGTCTTTCCAGCGCCGTGCCGCATCTGCGGCGCAATTCTCGATACGGCAAGCCGCATCCCCATCTGTGAAGCGTGCCGCGATTCACTTCGGCCGCTCTCCGGCCCGCATTGTGAAATCTGCGGCCGGCCGTTTGTTTCTCCCCGGGCGGGGCCGAAGTGCCACGCCTGCCGCAGGGATGTCTACGGCTTCGATGTGGCGCGGAGCTATGGCGCCTATGACGAGGGCATGGTTCGAGCCATCCTGCTGCTGAAATACGAGGGCGTGCGGCCCCTGGGCCGATGGTTTGCCGCGCGCCTGGCTGGAATCGTGGCAGGGCAATCGGAGGAGTTCGCCGCCGACGTGGTGGTGCCGGTTCCGCTGCACCCGGCACGGCTGCGCGAGCGCGGATACAATCAGGCTGAGCTGATCGCCCGGCCGCTCGCCCGGCGGCTGGGCCTGCCGCTGCGCTCCTACCTGCTGGTGCGCACCAAGCCGCGCCCGGAGAAGCTTCGGCTGACCCGGCACGAGCGCTGGGAGACGGTGCGTGGCGCATACGCGCTTCGCCAAGGGGCGCGGGTTGACAACCTACGCGTATTGCTGGTAGATGATGTAATGACTACCGGAGCGACGCTGGATGCCTGTTCGCGGGCGCTGCGGAAGGCGGGAGCAAGCCGGGTGGCTTGCCTGACCGCTGCCCGGGTTGTCAGCGAGTGGGCCAAACCTGATCCGAATTGGTAGTCAAGGTGGGCGAGCGGGTGTTATGAGCTTCCATCGAGAAGACAGTGGAGTTGTCCCCCGAGGCGCCGTGGCTTCTTATCTGGGTGCGGCAAAGGCCGTGCCACACCCAGTCAAACTCGCTCCCAAGCGCCCGGCCATCATGCAGGAGCCGGTGCTGGTCCTGAACGCGACGTTTGAACCCATCAACGTGACCGCGGTGCGCCGCGCGATGGTTCTGATGCTCAAGGGCGTGGCGCAGGCGGAAGAGACCAATCACGCCGAGATTCACTCCGCAACGCGCGTCCTCAAGGTGCCGTCGGTGATCCGCTTGCTCGCGTATCGGCACATCCCGCAACAGACCCGCGCTCTCTCGCGGAAGAATATTCTATTGCGCGACCACAACACGTGCCAGTTCTGCGGCCGCATTTTCCCGGCTTCGGAGCTGACGCTGGACCACGTGGTGCCGCGCTCCCGCGGGGGCCGCTCCTCCTGGGAAAACCTCGTCGCGTGCTGCTACCAGTGCAACAACCGCAAGGGCGACCACACGCCGGAAGAGGCGGGGTTACACCTCCAGCGGCGCCCACGGCCATTTACGCTGCACACTTCGCGTCAACTGATGCGCCTGATCGGGCATAAAGACGAGAAGTGGCGCAAATACCTCTTCTACTGAGCGCTTCTGCCGTGTTTGGCTCCGGGACAGGGAATCATTCCCGGGGCTTCGCGGATTAGAATGCTTCCATCGAGAAAACCAAAATTGCTTGCA